>JANXUR010000112.1 GCA_025356095.1 Acidobacteriaceae bacterium
GAATGAGCCACCCTTGGTCATTTCAAACACGCCCATTCCTCTTTGCAACTGGTCGCTGGACTTACCGCCGCATCTCTGCTATTCTCCCGGAAACTTTGTATTACTCAGGAGTCGCTGTGTCGCGTTTCTATAAGCTTGTGCTTGCCGCTCTGGTCTGCTTTGTACTTTGGTTCTCGTCCGTCCGGCCCGCTTTCGCGTTTGATGGCTGGCTCCCCATACCGCCGGAAGACTTGGCCATGACCTCCTACCCAAAAGCACCTGGGGCGGCGGCGATTGTACTGTTCCGCAAGGTGGATCGCGACGATGCGGGGCGAGCCCCTCACGAATTCCACTATGAACGCATCAAGATTCTGACCGAAGAGGGCCGGAAGTATGCCGACGTAGAGATTCCCTTCGACCGGCTGGAAGTAGCCTTGAATATGAGCGGGTTGCACGGTCGCACCATCCATCCCGATGGCAGTGTGGTGGAGTTTGATGGCAAAGTATTCGACAAGACGGTAGTGAAAACGCGCGACTACCAGTACACAGCGCGGACGTTCACACTGCCCGATGTGCATGCCGGAAGTATTATTGAGTACCAGTTCAATCTCGACTTGAACGAAAATCTGATCTTCTCTTCTCGTTGGACTCTCAGCTCGGAACTCTATACCCGGGACGCCAAGTTCTCTCTTAAGCCATACCCGGAGTTCGGCGTACGCTGGTCCTGGCCGGCAGGCTTACCCGATGGCACAGCTCCTCCGAAGATAGATTCACTTAGCCGCGCGATTTCCATGGAGACGCACAATATTCCGGCGCTGCCCTTTGAAGAGTTCATGTCGCCGCGCGAAGTACTCACCATGCGGGTAGAATTCTCCTACGACTCGAGTGGCGGGTTGGAATCTGACCCCGCAAAGTTTTGGCGAGCCTTTGGCAAAAAGCGAAACGGCGCGTTTGAAAGCTTTATCGGCCGCCGCAACGAGGTGCAAGCGGAACTCGGCACCCTGCTCTCCCCATCCGATTCGCCCGAAGCCAAAGCTCGTAAGATCTACACCCGGGTGCAACTACTGCGCAATACCTCTTACGAGCGGGGGAAAACTGAGCAAGAAGTAAAGCGCAACAAAGAGAAAACGGTCAAGAACGCTGGCGACGTGCTGAAGCAGGGCTTCGGCGACTCCCAGCAGATAGACTGGCTTTTTGTGGCTATGGCTCGTTCTGCCGGATTGGATGCGGTGCCACTGGTGCTGGCGGCTCGCAGTCGCATTGCATTGAATCAGACCCTGCTCAATTCCAACCAGCTTGACGATGATGCCATCCGCTTGAAGCTGGATGGCAAAGAAATATATCTCGACCCGGGCTGTAAGTTCGTGCCATTTGGAGTGCTGTGCTGGCCTGATACAGGTGTCGGCGGACTCGCGCTAGACCGCGATGGCGGCAGTTGGATTCTAACGCCGCTGCCGTCAAGCTCCGAAAACACGATTACCCGAAAGGCTGACCTTAAACTAACGACGGAAGGCACACTGGAAGGTGTATTGACCGTGACCTACGGGGGACTTGAAGCGTTGCAGTTGCGCCAAGGACAGCGGGAGGCTGACGCCACCGCGCGCACCAAGTTTGCAGAAGATCTGGTGCACGAAGCGATTCCCGTGGGCGTGGAAGTCTCGCTGACCAACAAGCCGGAGTGGAGCAGTTCTGCCCCACAATTGACGATGGAGTACACCCTGAGGGTTCCGGGATGGGCGGCGGGCACAGGTCATCGCGCGCTGGTGGGACTGGCACTATTCGGCGAGAGCGAAAAGCACATGTTCGAGCGCGCCGACCGGGTGACGAATGTCTACTTCCACTTCAACAGCCGTAAAGACGACGACGTAACGCTCGCGCTTCCGCTCGGCTGGAAGGTGGCGACCACCCCATTACCCATCAATCAAGATAGTAAGGCAGTCGGGTACATGCTGAAGGCCGAGGGCAGTAATGGTACCCTACACTTGACGCGCACCCTGAGAACAGACCTGTTTATTTTGGACGTGAAGAATTACGGGGCATTGCGGCAATTCTTTGAAGTCGTGAGGACTGGCGATGAACAGCAAGCAGTACTACAGCCGGGCAGCTAATCTGCTACGGGCTAGCCTCGTGATGGTGGGTGTACTTTCGGTTGGGGCTCCGGCGTATGCAGGAAGCGCCGCGCAAGCACCAGACTGGATGCACGCTCTGGCTTCTGCACCCATGCCCGCCCATGACGAAAAAGACAGCATGGTTGTGATGTATGACGAGACCAATCTAGTGGTGGACTCGGTTGACCACATGCGAACTATTCACCGGCGGGCCTTTCGCATACTCCGGCCTGACGCACATGATGCCGGGAACATCTGGGTTAGCTTTAACCGCGACAGCAAAGTAACTCACTTGCGAGGTTGGTGCATCCCCGCCAAGGGCGCCGATTATGAAGTGAGGGACAAGGAAGCGATTGAAGCAGCCCTTCGGATTGACGGCGGCGATTTGGTAAATGACACGCGCAACAAGGTAATTGTCATCCCCGCTGCAGAACCCGGCAACCTTATCGGCTATGAAGCCGAAGTGGAAGAGCACCCTCTGGCGCTGCAAGATATCTGGGTTTTTCAAGAACCGTATCCAGTGCGCGAATCCCGCTACAAGCTGACTTTGCCGGCAGGTTGGGAGTACAAAGCAACTTGGGCTAACTTCACGGCGGTAAAGCCAACCGAAGCTGGCACCGAGCATGAGTGGGTGGTGCACGACATACCGGGGGTGCGCAAGGAAAATGAGATGCCGCCCATGAACGCCGTAACGGGCCATTTAGTCATAAGCTTCTATCCCACCGGTTCGCGGACCCTCAAGGCTTTCTCGACGTGGCAAGAGATGGGCGCATGGGCAGATGACTTGGTGAAAGACCGATTGCAGGCTTCCCCGGAGATTCAGACCAAGGTAGTGGCGCTCACCGCTGGGGCCAGTACCCAACTGGCCAAGATGCAGGCAATCGCGCGCTTTGTTCAAACTGATGTCCGTTACGTTTCTATTCAACTGGGCATTGGGGGCTGGCAACCCCACCCGGCGGCTGAAGTCTTTAGCCATCGTTATGGCGATTGCAAGGACAAGGCCACACTGATGCGATCCATGCTCCGTGAAATCGGCATCACCGAGACGTATCACGTCTCCATCAACACAGAACGGGGAGCGATGACGCCGAGCGAGCAGCCATGGCGAGGGTTCGACCACGCCATCATTGCGATTCGTTTACCTGCGGGTCTGGAGGATTTCTCGCTCCAAGCAGTGGTGAATCATCCTAAGCTGGGGCGACTCCTCTTCTTCGACCCGACCAACGAGTATGTGCCGCTTGGCGAGATCCCGAACTACTTGCAGGCTAGCTACGCGCTGGTCTCTTTACCGAACGGTGGCGAGATGATTGAGATACCGCGCTCGCCCGCTGCTGCCAATGGCGTCCGCCGCGCCGGTACTTTGACGTTGGATGTAGCTGGCGGCTTACACGGGAGCTTCGAGGATATTCGGCTGGGCGCTCGTGCCGCCGAAGAGCGTTATCGTCTTAATGCAGCAGAGAAAGGTACCGACCGCTCCAGACCGGTGGAGCAACTGCTCGCGCATTCCTTTACCGCTTACCAACTCACTAGCCTGGCTTCCATCAACGTGCAAGATGTTACGGTGCCTCTCGGCTATCGCTACAGCGTAGCGGCGCCTGCCTATGCCAAGTATGCCGGTGACTTACTGCTGGTGCGGCCACGGGTGCTCGGCACGCGCTCCAGCGGACTGCTCGAAGAGAAAGAGCCGCGCAAACAGCCAGTAGAGTTTGTAGGCCCCGAGCTGGACAGTGACAGTTTTGAGATCACCATACCACCCGGTTTTGTGGTGGACGACCTGCCGCCACCCTCCGACGCGGACTACGCCTTTGCCAGCTATCACAGTAAGACGGAAGTGGCGGGGAACGTCCTTAAGTACCAGCGAACCTTCGAGATTAAAGAATTGAAGGTAGAGATGGCGCAAATGGGGGATCTGAAAAAATTGTACCGCTTGATTGCGAGCGACGAGCGCAACACCGCGGTGCTGAAGAAAAGCGCGTCCGCCACGGTAGGCGCAGTTGCACCCGCGCACTAGGATTCGGCAATCGAGGTAGGTAATGGGAACGAAATGGGAGAGGAAATCGAGTCGCCCCTCTCCCCATTGTTTCGCAGGTTACTTTGTTGCCATCGGGCGCAGAACCTACACCGCAGAACCTACACCGTTGCCAGCGCCTGCTCAAAGTCGGCCAGCAGGTCACGCCAGTCTTCAATGCCAACCGAGACCCGTACCAGACCGTCCGAAACGCCTGCCTGCGCGAACTCGGCTTCGGTAAACCCTGAATGTGTGGTGGTCTTGGGATGGCAGACTAGAGACTCCACGCCGCCCAGTGAGACCGCATTGCGCACGATGCGGACATGGCGCAGAAACTCAAACGCTCCTGGTTTGCCGCCCTTGATGACCAACGAAAGCATGGCACCTGCCTGATCGCATTGCGCCTGGAAGATGCGCTTTTGCTCCGCGTCGGCGAAGAGCGTGGGGTAGATCACCTGTTCGAGCTTGGGATGCCCCACCAGCGCTTCGGCAATCTGGCGAGCGTTCTCGCCGGCGGCCTTCATGCGGAGGGCCACGGTGGTGAGGCGGCCGTTCAGCATCCAGCACTCATCCGGTTGCAAAATGTTGCCGAACAGGCTGCGCTTGCTGCGCATCTGGCGGATTAGTTCCGCATCCTTGGCCAGAAGTACGCCGCCAATCATGTCACTAAAGCCAGAGAGATATTTCGTCGCCGAGTACATCACGATGTCGGCGCCGTGCAACAGAGGATGCTGAAAGGTGGGGCCAAGCAAAGTATTGTCTACCATCACTAACGGCTTGGAAGCGAGTTGGCCAGCGGAATCGCAGGCATCGCGAATATCGCTCATGATGAGCGTCGGGTTGGCGGGCGATTCCACCAGCACCATCTTGACGTTCTTGGCCCGGGCGAGCACGGCGCGCATCTGCTCGCGGTTGCCTGCAACCACGCGCTCCCCGTGGATGCCGTAGAGCGTCAGAAAATCTTCAATCATGTGTTGTGTGCCGCCGTAAATCGGCACAGTGTAAACGATGGAATCTCCGGGCCGCACAAATGTAAACAGGGCCGTCATGATCGCAGCCATGCCGGAGTTGAAGGCTAGGGCGCCGGTCGCGCCATCTTCCAACGGCACAATCTGGGCCTCCAGAATCTCGGCGTTGGGGTGATTGAACCGCGAGTAAACGAGGTCCACGCCCTCGCCGGGGGCACGCTTGGCACGGCCACCCATAATGTCGAAGGCGTGCTCTGCCGACTCGGGGCTGGAGAAAACGTAGGTGGAACTGCGAAAAACCGCAGGCCGGGCCGAGCCGACCGACAGCATGGGATCAAAACCACGGGTAAGAACCTGCGTATCAGAACGTAATGAATCGTCGTGCGAGGACATAGCAGAACTCCGATGCCTGCGGCGGCGCGCCCGCGCGGGCCAAGAATGAAGTACAGAACGATGAGTGGCGCGCGATAGTTACGAGCCTCTGCGGAGCACACAACCGCTCGTTCGAACGCCCTCGATTACAGTAGCACGGAGGACGGGCTTCAGTTTGTGAGAGCGAGGCACACGGTGTGCACGGAAGGCGCATCGGACCATTGGGTCGTTGGCACCGAATCGCCGCCCCCTGCCCCGGTTGGCAAGCGCTACTGCAAGTGCTACGCTCAAGCATCAAAGCTGCTCAAGTCCGCGTTCGCCGCTATGACTGCTCTCAAGTCTCCATCCCCGAAGGCAATTCGCCCTGACATCAACTGGCTCGACCTGCCGTGGCTGGTCTTTCTGGCTGGGTTAGCGATTCTGCCGCCGCTGTGGGAAGTGCACAAACAGTTGGTACTGGCGGCACTGGCGGCGGTACAGCTTTCTGAGTCGTGGATGGTACGGCGCGATCCTAAGCGTGGTCCGACCTACGCGGTCGCGCTGAAGCTGCTCTTGGCAACCGTGCTGATTGACCATACCGGCGAACTGAGCATCAACAGCAGCTATTACCCTATCTACTATCTTCCTGTGATCACGGCAGCGCTCTATTTCAGCCCGCTTGTCACGTTGCTGTGGACGTTGCTGGCTTCGGCGGCCTATTCGTCGTATTTGCTGCCTGCGCTGGAAGAGTATTCGCTTGACGCCTCCGGCTTCACCATTCTCGCCATCCGCATCTTCTTTTTCTTTTTGGTAGCGATGGTGGTGAACCGTGTGGTGGTGGAGTCGCGCCGACAAAGCCGGAGCTATCAACTGCTGGCCGAACAGCTCACGGAAACCAATCGTCAACTGGAGCGAGCCCAGGCAGAAACGCGTCGCTCGGAGCGTCTGGCTGCACTAGGACAGCTCACTGCCGGACTGGCACACGAAATTCGCAATCCACTTGGCATTATCAAAGGTTCGGCGGAAATGCTGGGACAGAAAGTCGCCAACACCAACCCGCTGGCGGCGGAGCTTGCCGGTTACATCTCCAGCGAGGTCAATCGCCTGAGTGCGCTCGTCAGCCGGTTTCTCACATTTGCCCGTCCGTTGCAGCCAGAACTTGCGCTGCAAGACCTTGCCAGCAGCCTCGATCGCTCACTGAAGGCAGTGCAGGATCAGTGGCACGGCGAGCCAGTCTTAGTGCAACGCGACCTTCCTGCTGGGCTGCCGTTAGTGTTGATGGACGCAACCTTGTGTGAGCAAGTATTTGTCAACCTGATTCAGAATGCGTTTGAGGCAATGAGCGACGCGGGCGGCGGCGGTACGCTGCGGCTGCGCGTTGCTACAGCTAACTCGAATGGCCGTGATGGCATCGAAGTGACCATGCAAGACTCCGGCCCGGGAATTCCGCCAGCGCTGCGCGAGCAGATATTCAACCCATTCGTCACCACTAAGAGCGCAGGCGTGGGGCTAGGCCTCTCCATCGTCTCGCAGATCATGGACGAGCACCACGGCACCATCCGGTTGCTAGATGACACGGGCGCGGGCGCGGGATTTGTTCTCTATTTCCCGCTCGCTCCAGATGGCGATCCATCAGCGGAGGCCAACGCGCTCTGACCGCGCCTGTGCCCATGCCCACCATTCTTATTGTTGAAGATGAAGCCAAAATGCGTCGCCTGCTGGAACTAAGCCTGGCGGACGATGGCTTTGCCACGTTCTCCGCAGCCCATGCCGAGGCGGGATTGCAACTGCTGCGGCAGAATGTCGTGGACCTAGTGGTCACTGACCTCAAACTGCCGGGCATGGGTGGACTCGAGTTTCTGCACAACGCCAAACAGATTCAACCCACGCTGCCGGTGATTGTAATGACAGCCTTTGGCACGGTGGAAACCGCTGTGGAAGCGATGAAGGCCGGTGCCAGCGACTATGTGCTCAAGCCGTTTTCGCTGGCTGAAATGCTGATGGTTATCCGCAAAGAGCTGGATGTCTCGCAACTCCGCGAGGAAAACCGCACGCTGCATGAGGCTCTCGGTCGCCGCTACAGCCATCCCAACATCATCGCCAACAGCCCCCGGATGCAGGAAGCGTTAGCCATAGTCGAACGCGTGGCACCCGGTAATTCCACCGTGTTGCTGGGCGGCGAAACGGGTGTGGGCAAAGACATGATTGCCCGCGCCATACACGAGAAATCTCGCCGCGCTTCCGGGCCGTTTATCAAGATCAATAGCACGGCGATTCCGGAAAACCTGCTGGAGAGCGAGCTTTTCGGCTATGACAAAGGTGCGTTCACCGGGGCCGTCGCCAATAAGCCCGGCAAGTTTGAGCTTGCTGACAAAGGCACCCTCTTCCTTGATGAAATTGGTGACGTTCCTCTAGCAACGCAGGTGAAGTTGCTGCGGGTCTTGCAGGAGCGCGAGTTTGAACGGCTGGGCGGAACCCGGACGCTCAAGGTGGACGTCCGGCTCATCGCCGCCACCAACCGTGATCTGCGGGCCGCACTTGAGGATGGCACCTTCCGGCAGGATCTTTACTATCGCCTAAACGTGGTGCCGATTGATATTGCGCCCCTGCGCGAACGTAAAGAAGACATCCCAGAAATGGTCAAGCTGTTCGTCGCGCGCTCCTCGGCGTCGTCAGAAAATCTAGTGACTGGGGTTTCGCCGGACGCTTTGCGGATGCTGGTGCAATATCACTGGCCCGGAAATGTGCGCGAGTTGCAAAACGTGATTGAACGCGCTTGTGCGCTCGCCAGCCACCCCATTCTGACCGCCGATGACATTAAACTCGACGATCGCCAGCAGAGTAAAAAGACCACGCTCACTGACGGCTTCTTGCCTACTGGCTTCACTCTCGAGCAGTGGGAAGACGAGATGATTCGCGAGGCACTCCACCGTGCCAATGGCAACAAGAGTCAGGCAGCGCGGCTGCTTGGACTCTCCCGCAACGCCCTACGCTATCGGCTCTCGAAGATTGGCATTCCGGACGATGCTGACCTAGGGGCAGAGAACGATTCGCAGGGTTCCGGCGAATAGAACCTGCAAAGTTGCCCAGCGGTTGAAATCCACCACCCACATGCTTGGACTGGTGGATTGCAGCCAACTCTGCCTTAGGCCGCCCTACCCGATGCGTCGCGTGTGATTAACTATCTCTCTTGCAATGAACTACTTACAGAGTCACCCCTCAATTGGGTGCATTGGCCCTGCAGTTGCTCTTACCTAGGCCACGGAAGCCTCAATTCTCGAATGAAAAGATGCTTCCTGCGAGAGAGGTAAGACATGAAAAGCACAGTTTTGAAGAATCTGGCAGTTCTCGCGGTGCTGGCCATCGGCGTGATGAGCGCGTCGGCGCAAGCGCCGAATGGCGCGCCGTCGCAACCTGCGGACGGCGCATCTGGCGCGGTGCAAGTGGGCCAAGGCGTTGGGCGCATCAGCTTGATCCGCGGCTCCGTTTCCACTCAGCGCGGCGATTCCAACGACACCTCTGCCGCCGCGCTCAATGCGCCGCTGGTAACCGGCGACCGCATCTCGACTGGCGATGACTCGCGCGCCGAGGTGCAACTCGACTTCGCCAACATTTTGCGCTTGAGCAATCGTGCCCAAGCCAACGTGGCAAGCCTCACCGACAAGCAAATTCAGGTGCAGATTAGCCAGGGCGAGGCGAGCTACACCGCACTGAAGACCAGCGAGATTCGTCCAGAAGTAGATACGCCAAATCTTTCAGTGCGTCCTTCCAAGGACGAAGTGAGTTTCCGCGTCTATGTGGTTTCGCCGGAGGAGTCGCAGGTCACCGTGCGCAAAGGCGAAGTCGAAGTCTCGACGCCATCGGGCAGCACGCAGGTTCGCAAGGGCCAGGTAATTACGGTGCGGGGCACTGGCAACGACGCGCAATTCAAAGTAGCGGATGCGGGTGGTAAGGACGACTGGGACAAGTGGAATGACGACCGCGACCGCCTGATCGCTAACGTGGAGCGCTACAGCCACACCAGCCCGTACTACACCGGATCGCAGGATCTTGACGCTTATGGCCATTGGAGCAATGTGCCGGACTATGGCAACGTTTGGGTTCCGAACGTGGGAGCGGGCTGGGCACCCTATCGAGATGGCCGCTGGGTTTATGAGCCGTACTACGGCTGGACCTGGGTAAGCAATGAGCCGTGGGGCTGGGCTCCGTATCATTATGGCCGGTGGTTTAACTACAACGCATCGTGGGTATGGTGGCCGGGGCCGGTCGGCGGTTATGGCTATGGCTCTGGCTCTGGCTATGGATACGGCTACGGACGCCACTACTATCGGCCTATCTGGGCTCCGGCGTATGTCTCCTTCTTCGGCTTTGGCGGGGGCTACGGTGGCGGCTTTGGATTTGGCTTCGGATTCGGCTCCTTCGGCTGGCTGCCTTGCGGCCCGGGCGACTATTACTATCCATGGTGGGGCGGATACCGTAACCGGATCAACGTCGTGAACATCACCAACATCTACAACTATCACGGCGATGGCATTCATCCGCTGTACAACGGGCGCGGCACGTCCTATTCGAACGTGCGGCTGGCGCAGACGGACCTCCATGTTCGGCAAGGCGTCTCAACGGTACCGGGCAGTGGGCACTTCGGCGGCGGCCAGACCATAGGCCACGGGGTTGAGCCCGGCATCTTCCAGAGCGGCCACTTGATGACTGGCAACTTGCCTGTGGTACCGACGCGCGAGAACCTTAGCGCCTCGGGCCGACCGGCAAGCGGCAATACCATGCGGTCGGAACCGCTGCCGCGCTTTTTTGGCAGCAAGACCACCGCGCAAGCCGAGTCGTTCGATCATCAGGCCGCGCAGGTGCAGCAGGCGATTCAGCGGAGCCAGCCTGACAGTTCAGGGGCAGGAGCAGGAGCAGGTGTACACACGCTGGAAAACCCTAGCGGTAACCGGGCAAACCCGGGCAGTTCGACGGCAACCATCGCAGAAGCGCCGAAGAACGCGACCCAGCCGGAACGCAGCGGCAACACTCCACGGGACGCCGGGAGAGCACAGAATGCGCAGCCGGTGCGCAATCAGGGGAGCTTGGGCAACTCCGGCAACTCTGGCAACGGTGCGGGAGTGAAAACCAGCGCACCCGTGCAGGGAGGTTGGCAGCGCTTTGGCGGCGGCGGTGTGCCGCAGTCTGGAACGGTACACACGGCACCGGCTCAACCCGGTCAACCCGGTCAACCCAGTCAACCCGCAAGCCGCGACAACTCGAGTGGTCGTTCGCCCCAACCGCAGCCCTCACCGGCTCGCAGCAACAACGGCAATGACAACAGCGGTTGGCAGCGCTTCCCGGCCGCAAATACGCGGACGCCAGAGGCCAATAACCGGGGCAGCAATGCTGCCCCGCTGCGGGAGAACGTCCACAACAACGTCCACAACAACGTCAACAACAACGTCAACAATAATGGCTGGGACCGCGGGCCAGCTCGCGAGCAGCAGCAGCAGCCTAGCCGCAACACCCCTTCGGGGGGGGATCGTGTCTATGGTCGCGATTCACGGCCCACGTTGGATATGCGCCAGCCGGTGGTCACCCCGCGGTCGTCCGGTGGGGAGCGTAACTCCGGCTCTGCTCCGGCGCAGCGTGGCGGGAACGGCGGCAACGGCGGCAACGGCGGCAACAGCGGAGGAGGCCAACCCCACGGCTCCAGCGGTAGCAGCGCGCCCCACGGTTCGAGTGGTGGCAACTCACCCCACGGCGGGGGTGGCGGCGGCAAGGGCAACGGCGGCGGCGGTGGTGGACACCGCAGGTAACCGGCCAGATCCCCGCATGGTGTAGGCAGCGGGCGAACCAGCTGCAAGAAGATGGCCGCCGAGTTCCGGCGGCCATCTTCTGCCTGCAGCGCATCGAACGCGCTGCAATTCGACTCCTTGCCTCGACGCCTGTGCTAGCGTCCGACTTCCCGCAGTCCCGGCACAATCAAGAATGAGGCGCGGTCCTTGATGTCCACGTTAGCTCGGCTACCCTTGGCGGGAAAACGGTATCGCAATCCTGTTCCCTGCCCCGTAATCGCAAGGCCTGACTCTCCGACATACTCGAAAATGACCGTAGAGGCTGAGGCCTGTCCGTACCCTGTGAAAAACGGCACCGGCGTCATCACCCCACTTTGACCGGGGCGGCTGTTTGCCGCCGTCAGAGCTTGTCTACCTCTTCCGCAACAAGACATCGAATTATTCCTCCTTCCAATAAGGCGCTGGGGCCGACGGTATGGTCGTCGTCCGCTCCAGCAAGATGGCCGCGCCTGAAAGCGCAAGCCACAAAAGGAACTGTTCCCGGAGACTCCCGCCGAGCAGCCACGCAAACGGCGCTGCCACCCAGAGGCTCAAACAGTAAAAGCAATCCAGCAGGCCGCCCCAAAACCCCTGCCCAAGTCGCTGACGAAGGCGAACCACCAGGTTCCACGGGCCGTCTTCCGCCTGCAACAAATGCGTAAGGCGCCAGACCGAGAGAGTTCCCAGAATGCTCCAGTACCAGTTCATCAATCATGTCCCCAGTAAGTTTTGTATCCGGAGGCGGATGGTTGTCCGCCCCCGGAGTTTGCCCGGCGAGTTAGTCGCCAGCAATTGGTCTCTAGCGGCAGTAGAGAATCTCAATGCTATGGCTGGTATCCAAATACTGGCGAGTCTGCCAGGTGATGGAGACGCGATACGCGCACGAGGGGTCGCCAGAGATATCCACGGGGAATCCGCCGGTAAAAGTTGCATTATGCGAACCACTGGCCCCGCCCCGGAAGAAGAAATTTGGGTTCGGGCCCGGCAGCAGGAAGTTGCTGGTTGGCATGGCAGTATTGCCATTCGGCGTGGGTGGAGGCAATGGGTTTGCGGGCCCATGTACATCCGGCGGACTTAGATTGCTGCTAATGGCGAGCGAGAAGCTGCTCAGGTGGGGATGATCCACCGTA
Source organism: Acidobacteriaceae bacterium (assembly GCA_025356095.1). GTDB lineage: Bacteria > Acidobacteriota > Terriglobia > Terriglobales > Acidobacteriaceae > JANXUR01. The sequence goes on from JANXUR010000112.1 coordinate 12,364, forward strand.
TACAACACGTGAGCAGTGTTCACGCCACCGAGCGGGTTGCAGAGGTTGAGGAACAATTCCTCCATGCCAATCAGTTTGACCGGCTGGCTGTTGCTCAGAACAATCGAGCTCAGCACGTCTGTGTAAACGCTCGCAGAAGTCGAAGCGTCTTTCACTTCGAACTGCAACTTGTAGCGACGAATGGGTTCCTGTTGCTCCACTCTCAAGCTGTCGCCTGCACCAATCGCGGGAGCGCCCAGCAGTGGCCCAGTGATGTCGTTGGAATCCAGCACCATCAAGTCGTCGGTGCGGAGAAAATTGAACGCGCTCAGCATTACGTTCGTTGTGGTGCCGTTATGCATGTCTAGCGTAATGATCCGGCCCTGCAACGGCAGCGTCACCCACCCATTCGCATCCAGGTCGGCGTTCGTGATCACAACGTCATGAATGCTATGGACGCTGAAGGCATCGGTGTAGTCAATGTGGCCAACTACGGTCGGCACGATCCGGGTGACCGGCGTAAGTCCGGCAGGAGCCACACTAGGAATGACCGCGGGATCATTCTGTGCCGCAGCCCCGCCCGGCCAAGTGTACGCGCCGTAGAGGAAGCGGTACTGCAAGGCATTGCCAGTCGCCAAGCTGGTCAGCGGACAGTTGCCACGCATAGGCACCCCGCCGCTGAAGACGTACGAGGATCCCGGTCCGCCCGCATAGCCTTCTGCGGAGAATGTTGACCCAACCAGCCCGGCGTCGGGATGGATGTCAAAGCCCCACACCGTTTCCCAATGCGGAATTTTTTCCGTGGGAATTTGTGCGCTCTTTGAGCACAGATCTACACAGAAGCAGGGCCCGATGTTTTCGCGACCGGGGCTGCGGCCGGTAGAGCTAGGCTCATCCAGGATTAGGTCAGGACCCAGCGTTGCCTTGAAGTACACGTCTGGCCCGCCGGTCCATTCAAAATTGAGCCACGGGGAGAATGGAGTTACCTTGAAGGCATCGCTGTTGTAGTCAATGCGAAAGTTGCCATTCACGTCGGTGACGGCAGAGCCGAGTGGATCATCTTGAATCCAGTCGGTATCAATCGCGCTAACAGTTGCACCCCAAATCGGCGATCCATCCACACAAGCGGTCAGCCGCCCGAAGATCACCCACGCATCATAGAGTGAGCGGATGTAGCACCAGTAGCGGTAGGAGATGCAGTAGTTCCAAATGGCGACGAATTCACCTTCACTCGTCTGCTTCCATGCTGGCTGAAAAGTGGTGATCGAGAATTGACGCGGCGTCGGATCTTTGTGTCCCGGCACACGGTGGGGCACAGTGCCACAGTAAACATCTACTTCAAATGCGTCCCCGTTGTACTTCTGTTTTTCGCCAAGGCTGAAGCTAAAGTTACCCGCTTCGTCGGTCGTGGTCTCGGCAATCATCAGCTTAGATTTGTCTTTGACTTGGTCTCCAGAGAGCAAGGCGAAGGTGTCGTTGGGGTTGGCGACCGCTAACGCCGTGACGTTGGTGTCGGGACGATGCCGGTAGAGGCGGACGGTGACGTTAGAGAGTTGCTCGGTGTAGTCGCCGCACAAGGCGCCGCAAAGGGTACCACGAAAGGTGTAGCTCATGTTGGGTCTCCTTGAGATGCCAAGGCCGTGTTGTGAGGGGAGATTCTCGACAGACCTTGGCGGAGAGCGCGTATCCCTAGGAAGGCGGGAGCGCGTTCTGCGCGTGATCTTTATGCAATCACTTGACCAACCGGAGCGATGGGCGAAGTTCCACCCACAAGGGCGGTTTGGCCATCGAATTGCGCAAGAAAGAGTAGTTTCCGCCGCACTACAGCCTTGGGCGTGCTAGCAAAAAGGATAGTCGGGCAAACGGAATGATTGCAGTGACGGAGGGCGCACGAGACAGCCCGCGCTCTACCGCACTTCGGCAAGCGAATTGCAGGAACCGTGGGCGAGAGGGAGCAGTTGCACTGCGTTTGGTCGGATTTGGGGCGAGATGGGCCTGCGGGCAAGACGCTGGACGCCGTTACTAGGCTTCAAGCTGGCGCTGATAGTCGGCGCCGTCAAAGTGGCCCAGCGATTCGGTAATCAGGCCATCCCCGCCGATCCGCCATTCCTCGTAGCCGCTGATGCGGACGTGTCTGCCGCTGCCGCCGGGGCCGTTGTTGGTTCCATCGAGCGTCCAACGATAAACCGCGCGGTTGTCATCGCCCGAAACATCGTCCATCAGCACCTGCAAGTCAGGAAAGGCCATCATGAAGCTATGCGCCACCTCGGTGATTGCCGCACGCCCGATCGCCGGGGCGCTGTCATTCACCTTGAGCGAGCCGCTCGCAGAAAAGAAGGCGGCCACGCTCGCGGGATTCTGGCTGCACCACGCAGCGGTGTAGCGCACGGCAAATTTGTGCAGGTCGGTGGGCATTGGAGACTCCCTATCTATGTGAAAGCAAGCGCAGTGATTGTAGCGCTGGGCGCGATGGGGCTTCAAACGCGAGAAAAGCGCGGCGCAGAAAAAGGGCGGCACGAGAAAAATCGCGCCGCCCTCAGTATTTTGAGCGTAGGCCCGGCTAGGGTTTGGCGATCCGCACCACTTGCACCGGCCCCAGCAAGCCAGACTGCACCAGCGGCGCATCTGCCTTGTAGAACTTAGGGCTGGTGAAGGTGTACTGCTTGGGAGCATTGGCTTGGCGATCGCCAATAATCCGGTTGGCCCACAAGCTGATGACCTTCACTTCCACCTTGTTTGCTCCGGGCCGCAACGCGCTAGTCGCGTCCACGCGGAAGGGTGTCTTCCACACCAAGCCGAGCGCCTTGCCGTTGACCGTAACCTCCGCCAGATTCTTAACGCTGCCGAGATCAAGCCAGAGCTGGGTACCGGGCTTGAACCAATCGGCAGGTGCGTCCATCGCTTTGGTGTAAGTACTGGCACCGCCAAAATATTTAATGCCGGGGTCAGTGCTCTCACTGAACGAGGTCAGCTTGTCGAAGGTGGCCTTAGCCGGAGCACCTCGATCGGCTTCGAAGGTGACATCCCACGAACCTTCGAGTGTTGCAACGTGGGATTCCGCGAGCTGAGGCAGCATGCGGGCCGGCGCCGTCGCCGCCTTGCGGAAGACGACGAATACGGTACCCCAAGGCTCCAGCGTGAGGGGGACCGTGGTGCGACCGTTGGCAGTCTTGTAAGAAGCCGGTTCAACCTTTCCCGTGTCAGAGTGCCACAGCTCGGCTTGCTTGCCGCTGACGCGGAAGGTGGCTTCGAGAGATTCGGCGTGGTCATTGCGGTTGTCCACGAAGTAGGCATCGCCATCACTCAACTTGCGATGTACGAACAACAGATTGGTATCGGTCTGCGGCTTGGTGTAGTCAAAGTCGGGTGCGACCTTTGTCGCCGTCAGCACCTCAGCTAACGTCTGGTTGGCGATGACTTTGCCTTTGCCATACCTGTGCTCACCGGTGCCGTCACCCCATACTTTGTTGACGATGGAGGTGAATTGGGCGGCATCATCAGCGCGGCTGGGCGTATGTTCAGGTTTCGCACCGACCACCGTCGCGCCTTCGCCCACCAACTGTTCGAGCTTGCGCAGCACGGGCAGCGACATATACTTTGCACGCGGATCGAGGCCCAGCATACGGTAGTTCATGCCGCTGGCAGTGACGAGGTGCCCATCGCTCACCGAGAACTTGTGGATGATCGCATCGCCATTGACGTAGTCAAAACCGTAGCCCGCTGGCACGGCGGGGTGGTGGTCGCCGTAGATGGCAGTGAGGTTGGAGTCTTCACCGTAGAACCATGCGACATCGGCGGCAAAGTGGCCTTGCTGCAACAAGTAGCAACTGCGGCTCAAGTACGAGACCCATGCCTTGGCTTGCTCGGCCCAAGTCTCGTTGCGGTTAAACCACTGGCCGAACGGACCGAGCGCCAAGCCGGGTTTGCGGTCGAGCAGCGGCTGATGCACCGAGGTATGAATCACGAAGCGATTCAGTCCGTTCATCATCTCTTTGTCGGCGGTCGGCTTAAGTGTTTCAGGCGACCACGCCCATGCACCAGTGGACGCCGTCATGGATTCTGCCGCCACCAAATTCTGCCCGTAAATATGCGCCACTGAGGCTGATTCGCGGACGTCGGCATCGTAACCGAAAAGCTCTTTGTTCACTCCCGGCTTTTGCGTCCAGGTCGCGGACATGGGCACGTCGTTGGAGCGCTTTACCTCCATGCCGTCGCCGATGAAAGCGCGGCCCTCTTCGTGCGACTCACCATAGTGGCCCATGCCGCGCTCGTGCAGCATGGCAGTGATCTGGTCATAGTGATTTTCCGCCAGTAGGTCAGAGAGCGTCCGGCGCACGTCCCACAAGAAGCCGTCACTGGCTTCGGCGCTTTGAATCACCCGGCCCGCAATCACTGGCAGCCACGGGCGAGGATCGTAACCGCGCCGCTTGGTGAACTCTGCCACCATGTTCTCAGTCCAGTTGGCGGTGCCCGCCTCCCAACTATCGCTAATCACATACTGCAACCCACGCTTACCCATCAAGTCGCCAACCGCACTCTTGTAGTTGTCCAGATACTTGGTCATGTAGTCACGAACATCGTCGTGGCTCAGCTTGTCCACTTCCAGGCCGGTGCCTTCCGGCGATGCGGGATGGTTGGTGATACCAGTGAGGGAATAGCCGAAGCGCATTAGGACCCAGTCGCCCGCAGGCGGCGTCCAATTCAGCGTACCATCGGCTTTCATTTTCGCGGTCAGATCCACAACGTCACTCGGCTGGATGGCATCCGCTGCCCCAACGGCAGGTGTCGCGAACGGTTGCAGATCGAGCAGGTTGGCATAGCCTGCTTTTTCTTCAACACGCGAAACGCGAGCACCCGGATGCAATACCAGTTCGGAGATCTCAAAGTTCGGATTTGGCTTGATACCGCTGAAGTCGCCAAAGGCATTGTCCACATCAAACGTCATGTCCGTGAAACTGGAGGACTTCTTTTCGGTAAATGCCACCCTAAAATAGCGAGCCGTGGTGGCCGAGAAGGCGACAGTGTGCACCGGCGCGCCATCGCCCGGTACGTCGGCAAGCTTGCGGAAGCTGGTGCCATCATCGCTCGCTTCTACAGCGGCAATCGAAGGGGCCGCTCCGAACATGTTAGCGGCGGCCGCCGCCGGGTCGTTCAGCGCCAGCGTAAGGGCGTGCATCGTTTGCGGCGTGGCGAATTCATACTGAATCCAAGCGGATTGCCCCTCTGCTGCTTTGGGCAACTGCGTGGTTTGCACAAAATCACCGTCGCTCAGACGGGCTAAATTGAGACTGCCGCTGCTGGTGGAAACCTTCGGCTGCAGGGCAGCCACCGGCACGTCAGTGGCCGCCGCGCGATAGGCGATCACAGCAGTATCGGCATAAAACGAGGGGGGCGGCTCTGGCGCTGCGCCACTGATGACGGCGAGAAAGTCAACGAGAGGAATGTTTTGGAAGGGGCCGCTAACGGTGGGCGGCTTCGGCAACACACCCGCGAAGGGCTTGCCACCCTCGACCCGCGTCTCACTCCACACCACCTTCTTCATGCCTTGGTTCGGTTTGACCCACGGCCCGCCGGATTCACTCCATCCCGGTGAACCAGCGATGGCCTCTTCGAGGCCAAGCTTGTCAGCCAGTTTGGTGGTGAACAGGAAGGCATCTTTCCACTCTGGCGTCATATAGATGAGGCGCTTTTCCACCAGCTTGGGCGTTCCGAGTGAGGCGTCGAAGTTTTGAAAGCCCCCAATGCCAACCCTGTGCATCCACTCCAGATCGAGTTGAATGCCCTCTTTGGTGATGTTGCCGTTCATCCAGTGCCACCACACGCGCGGACGCGCGCCGTTGGGCGGATTCTCGAATCCGGCCCTCAAAGGATCGGCAGCCTGCTGCGCGAAGCTGGAGAGGCTCAAGCTAAAACAGAGTGTAACGGCCATCATTACCGAGCTAACTTTTCTGAACATCCGCATACGCATTTCCTCGACCTTGAAGTGACTGGGTTGACTACGTTGGTTTACTACGTTTGTTTGCTACGTTTGTTGACTATGTTGAGTGACTATGTTGTACCAAGCATTCGCTAACCGACCTGACAGAACTCAATGCCAAGCAGTTGCGCCAGCTTCTGCAATTTGCCCGAGATATGTCCGACGCCCACTGCAGAGTGATGGGCAGGTCCTTGCGCGTTCCACCGATTCATGAAGTCGCGAATACCCAGCGAAAAGCGATAGCGACTGTTGGTGTTGCCAATCGCCAGCGTCGGGCCGGCGACCGACTCACCCTCCGCCACCACCAGCTTGAGCTTGCCGCCAGCCGCCTCCACCACAGAGAGCAACGTGACCGGGCCGTGTTTCACGGACATCTCCACAGAAAGCCCGCGACCCACTTTGCCGTGATAGACCTGCAGCGGCTTGACCTTGGTCTTGCCCTCAGCGATGGCGATGTGGCCGGGGCCGTCGTGGCCCATCAAGACGACATCATCGTTAAAGTCCACGCCGTAGTATTCGGTGAAGGAGCCACCCGCGCCGAAGGCATCCATAATCTTCATCGCCTGCGCGTTCTTAATCTCATACTCGCCCGCGACGGGAATACCGCGCGCCGTCAGCAGACTTGTGCCCAAAATGATGGAACTCATCACATCTTCGTGCTCGGAGTTGCCGGTGCCTTGATAGTAGTAGGCGAGCGAGCCGAGTTGGTGCTGCTGCGCCACTTGATCGAGCGCTACCGAGGTGCGCGCAGCGCGAGCCAGTTCAGCGGGCTCACACTCCGGCTGTACGTCCATGCTGGCGCATATTTCTGCGACCCGTGCGGCTGCCGCGGCATCACTCACCGAGCGGCGCGCGGCGGCAATCTCTTCCACTTCGAGCATCTCAATGTGCCCGCCAAAAGTGGCGCATTGCAGGGTCAGGTCGGTGTAGATATCCAGCATGCCGCCGTAGTAATGGCCGAGCACACCCAGACGGTTGTGCTCCATGATTTGCGCCACCTTGGCAGCAGCAACCCAATCGGCGATTTCGTTCCACGCAGTTGGATCCTCTTGCAACATGCCTGTGACTTGGAAGAATGGAACGCCGCAGCGGCTGAAGACGTTGGCAATCTCTGGCACCGGGCAAGCCTGGCAGTGCGCGAGCCACTCTCCGGTCATTTTGGTGCGGTCACCCAGTTGATGGAACCAGGCATAGTCCATCGCAGCCGCGGGTGCAAGGTTCAGGATGATCACCGGCACCTTCGCGCGGCGCACCACCGGCAACACCGTAGAAGAGAGTGCATAGGTGCTGACGTAGAGAAAGATCAGATCCACATCTTCCCGGCGAAATTCGTGCCCCGCCTGTATCGCTCGCTCCGCCGTATCAATCAGTCCCAGATTGACTACTTCTACGCCGGGGGCCGCCAGTTGCGAGGCCACCAGATTGGTGTAGCCGCGCAGGCGCGACTCCAGTCCTTCGAACTGCGACCAGTAGGCGTCGAGTCCAATTCCGAATAATCCGACCTTCAGCAACGCGGGAACTGTGCTCATAAAAGAATTGGGATAGGCTGCTCTGCGCTTTGGCTGTAGCCGAGAGTAGGCCATTGCGGCAGCAAACTTGGTCAGCATAGGCTGCGCGGCTGCGGGCGGCAAGCCATCTCTCCACAAGCCCCAGCTATTTCGCATCGCAAAATCAGGAACACCCGCCGCAAGTAGTGCTCACTACTTATTAAGCCTCATTCGCCCGCCAAGTACCGCCAATTCTCCAGTTGGCGTCGAAAGCCGTGAACTCCACTGGTTTTTGCATTGTGAAACACCGAGTTCATAACATTTGTGATTGACGCGGCGCGCAGGGCGTGGAACTATCACTCCTGCTTTGCCAGACAGCGAAGGTATTGCGGCAGGCACGCAGGCCGTCTGGCAGCAACATCGCAGACCACACGCACGCAACGAGGAATCCATGAAGCAAGTCCGCCAATTGTTCTGTTTCTCCTTCCTGACACTGTTCGCATTCGCTCTGCCGGTCGCGGCGCAGCAAGCTCCTGCGGGCCTTGATGTTCATTGGGACAAAGTTGAGAGCGTAAGCAAGACCACCGCCACCTTGCAGGTGGTGGTAAACCCGCCGCTGCGGCCGGGCCAGCCAGTGCGCGATGGTGCGTACAAGGCGCTGAAAGAGCTGGGTGCAGATTATGTTCGCTACGTGCCGTGGTTGCCCTATCCGCGACTAGGCGTGGCGGAGCTTGAACCGCCCACGGACGGCAAGACTTCATGGGACTTCACGCTGATTGACCCCATGACCATTGATTTTCTGGAAGCTACCAAGGGTCACCCCTCCATTCTTAACTTCAGCACCATTCCCCAGTGGATGTACAAAACTGATAAGCCGGTGAAGTATCCCGACGACCCGAACTTGGCCGTGTGGGACTACGAGCAGGGCACCGAGTTGCGCGACCCCAGTTGCCAAGAGGTTGCGGATTACTTTGCGAGGCTGGTGGGCTGGTACACTGCGGGCGGCTTCACGGACGAATTGGGGCAGCGGCACGATTCTGGACTCCACTATCCACTGGCCTATTGGGAAGTGCTGAACGAAGTGGAGTTCGAGCACAAGATGTCTCCCCAGACCTACACCACCTGCTACGACGCAACGGTGACCGCCATTCACAAGGTTTCTCCTGCAACGAAGTTTGTGGGCACGGCATTGGCAATCCCCGGACAGGCGCCTGACTTCCTCGAATACTTCTTGAACCCAGCGAACCACAAACCCGGCGTACCGCTTGATTTCGTCTCGTACCACTTTTACGCCGTGCCGACCGCTGACCAATCTCCCGAAGTGCAGAACTTCACCTTCTGGGACCAAGCAGCGGGCTTCCTGAATACGGTTCGCTATATCGAGACCATGCGCAAACGACTTTCGCCAAACACGCGCACCACCATTGATGAAATTGGCGCCATCTCTGCCGACGACATTGCACAGGCCGAACCCGGCCACGTGGCGCAGCCGATTCCCAATTCCTACTGGAACTTGACTAGCGCCATGTATGCCTACCTGTTTAAGGAGGTGACGCGCATGGGCATTGACGTAGTCGGCGAGTCGCAATTGGTGGGATACCCCACGCAGTTCCCTTCGGTCTCTATGGTGCGGTGGGACGATGGTTCGCCGAATCCGCGCTTTCGCACGCTGGAACTACTGAAGAACAACTTTGGCGTGGGCGACAAGATCGTAGAGATTGCGCCCTTCACCCCGTTCGCGGCCTCGCATCCCTATCTGGAATCCATGGCCGTGGTGACGCCGGAAGGCAAGCACCGCGTGTTGCTCATCAACAAGCGCGATCGTCCGCTGGATGTGAAAGTGCGGGATGCGAAGGGGGCCAAACTGGAATACATAGACCAGACCACTGGCTTTGGCCCTGCGTTGACCGGTACCGCTGCGTCGGATACCGTGACGCTCGGCGGCTTTTCCGTAACCGTGGTGACGTTGCCATAGCCGCCTACGGAACCCGCCAGCCGCGTTATGATTGTGGAGCCGTCGCACCAATGCGGCGGCTCTTTTTCCTGAAAGCGATCTATGGGCGCATCACGTAGAGTCTTTCTTTCCACTCTGATCGGCGGTGCGGCCGCCACCTGCTTCGGACAGGGCATGGTGGATCATCGTGTGCGTGTGCAGCCGCGCGGTAAGTCGTCGGGACTTCCTTTTCTGGCACAGTTTACTGATGTGAGCAAACAGGCCGGGCTCAATGCGTCCATTACTTACGGCGGGGTGGATCGTAAGGATTACATCATTGAAACCGTTGGCTGCGGCTGTGCGTTTTTCGACTACGACAATGACGGCTGGATTGACGTGCTGGTACTCTCGGGCTCGCGACTGAAAGATGTGCCCACCGGCGCGACCAATCGGCTCTATAAAAACAACCGCGACGGCACGTTTACTGACGTTACCGAGAAGGCTGGGCTCACTCGGTCGGGCTGGGCCTGCGGCGTGTGCGTCGGTGACTACAACAATGACGGCTTCGAAGATCTGTTCATCACCTATTGGGGCCAGAACGTGCTCTATCGCAACAACGGTGATGGCACCTTCACAGACGTGACCGAGAAGGCTGGCTTGCTGAGCAAGCCCCACCAGCATGTTCGCTGGGGCACAGGTTGCACTTTTGTGGACACTAGCCGCGACGGCAATCTTGATTTGTTTGTCTCCAACTATCTTGGCTTTGATTTGGCGACAGCACCGCTGCCGGGCGTCAACGCCAACTGCCGCTGGATGGGCGTGCCGGTCGGGTGCGGTCCTCGCGGATTTCCCTTTGGCCAGCACAGCTTGTACCGCAACAACGGTGACGGAACGTTTACTGATGTGAGTATTGCCTCAGGTATTGCGTCGGCAAAAAGCAGCTACGGGTTTACTCCACTGGCGGCGGACTTCGACGACGACGGTTGGCCCGACATTTATCTGGCCTGCGATTCGACTCCGAGCCTGCTGTTCCTCAACAACCATGACGGCACCTTTCGCGAAGAGGGGGCCATTCGCGGGCTCGCATACAGCGAAGATGGGCAAGAACAGGCAGGCATGGGCGCGGCGCTCGGCGATTACGACGGCGACGGCAATCTCGACATCTTCAAGACTAATTTTGAGGGTGACACGCCCGACTTGTTCCGCAACTTGGGCAAGGGCAACTTTGAAGAAGTGAGCAAACGCGCTGGACTTGGCGTGGACTCGCGCTATGTGAGCTGGGGATGCGGCTTTGCCGACTTCGACAACAACGGGCTACCCGACCTATTCGTGGTGGCAGGTCACACCTTTCCGGAGCTCGAGAAGAAGCTGCCCGACTTCCCTTTCAAGAATCCTCGGCTGCTGTTTCGCAACCTCGGTGGGGGGAAGTTCGAAGAACTGGTCACTGAGGCTGGCCCGGCGCTTGCTGACCCTCACGCCAGCCGGGGTTGTGCCTTTGGCGACTTCGACAACGACGGCGACGTGGACATCCTAATCGTAAATTTGAACGAACCACCAACACTACTTCGCAATGATGTGCCCAGTACCGCGGGGCATTGGCTGAAGGTCAAGCTATTGGGCACAACATCAAATCGCAGCGGCATCGGTGCGCGCGTAGTGGTGAAGGCGGGGGACGTAGTACAGACGCAGGAATTGCTCAGCCAATCGAGTTTTCTAAGCAGCAATGATCCGCGTCTGCACTTTGGTTTGGGCGGGGCCGGGAAGGCAGAGATTCGCGTGCGCTGGCCGAACGGCATCTGGCAGAACATCGGTGAGGTTGTGGCGAATCAGTTGGTGACGGTAAAGGAAGGCACGGGTGTAGTGCCAAGTAAAGGCTGGCCTGCGATCCTAAAGCCCGCATCCTCTGCCAAGAGCTAATTCGGCACACACTGCCACTACCGCGGCGGATCTTTTTCTAGCTGCTGCGGCGTCACCTCTTGTGGAGCAAAAATCTGCTTGCCTGCTTCTTCCCGCTTGGACTTGGCATCGCGCAGCTTCTGAAATTCCGCGAAGGCTCCCTTTTGCTCACCTGCATTGCCCAGCACACCCTGCACCTGCGACAAGCGATACCAAGTGACTTCGTTGTCTCGATTCAGCGTCAGCGCCCTCTGCAGGTGTGGCAGCGCATCGGCTGGCTGGCTGCGCGAGATAAGTACGGCCGCTAAACCCAACTGAGCCTGCTCAAAGTCGGGATAGTGCGCCAAGGCCTGTTCAAAGTAGCGTTGAGCCTCCGGCATTTCGCTGGCGTTGCGGTGAATCTCTCCAAGTTCGTACGCAGCATTCGCGTTCGATGGGTCAATCCCTAACTCGTGCTGAAATTCTGCGCGCGCCTGTTCGATGTCATCCGGCGAAGCACTCTGCCGCGACCGCGAAAGCAAGGTCCGGCCCAGCCGATAGTGGATGCCGGGGCGATTCGAGTCGAGCGCCAGCACTTGCCTGTATTCGCTGATCGCCGAATCGTTTTCGCCTTGGCTCTCATTGGCTTCAGCCTCGGCCAGGTGACGCCAAATCGAAGCCGGAGCGGCGGTGGCCAACCTCTGAATGCTGAGGAATGCGAAGTTTCCGAAGATTTTGCCGTTGTGGTAAAGCACTTCGGGGTCGTCAGGAAATGCTTTGTTCAGCTCCAGCGCGGTCTGCACGGCGTCACCGTGGCGATCCAGCCCGGTGTAAGCCCGCTCCAGTTGCAAGCCACAAGTACGCTTGGTATCCGGCGTCGCGCCGTGATGGAAGCACTTCTCCAGCCCCGGCAATGCCTGCTTGAATTGACCAAGCTCCGAGAGCACGATCGCCAATAGCGCGTCAGATGCAGCGAGGCCAGGCTTCAGCTTCAGCGCCTGCCGCAGCGACGCTGAGGCCTCTTCGAGCTTGCCTTCTTGAAAGTAAACCGCGCCTAAGTTGGCGTGCACTTCTGCGACTCCCGATTGCAAACCGCGAAGCTTCACAAAAGCTTGTTCAGCCTCCGCGAGCTTGCCAGCAGCCAGCGCCTCGCTACCCTGCTGCGCATAACGTTGCGAAAGATCTGCTGAGCTCGCCGACTGCGCGATCGCGCTCGCCCCAGACGCTACAGCCAACAGGCAGACAAAAACTAAACCAGTCGCGCCGCAAGATCGAAGTTGGAATTTCAAATTCACGCCCGTCATAGCTAGCTGCTGAAGATATTGGTGTTCAAGAATTCATTACGAAACTTCGCCGCCGGATCGTACGTCTTCGCCAAGTGGACAAATTTCTCCCTGCGGCCCTCATAAAGCGTCGCCAGCTTCGCTGAGGACATCGTAAAGCATTTGCCCCAATGGGGCCGCGCCCCAAACGGTGCCAGCTCGCGCTCAATCACCGGCAGCAAGGCTTGTACGGCGGGCCAATCCTGCTTCCAAGTAAAGTGAATCGCCACGCTGTGCTCTTGATAGCACGGACTCATCAGCAAATCGTCGGCGGCAATGGTGCGAATCTCTGAAATCAGCAGGTGCGGCGTCACTTGGTCACGCAACCGCTCAATAGCCATGATCGCTTCCACCGCATGTGCGCGCGGCACAAAGAATTCGGATTGCAGTTCCTTGCCAGCGCTGGGAGTAAATCCCATGCGAAAGTGTGGCAAGCGCTCAAACCAAGGCCCGGCCACGCCCAACTGCTCGGTACAGTTCTCCGCCGAAAGTTCCGCAATGGGATGCAGATTCTTGCTGGCAAGTTTAGCCCCGAACCATTCCTGCTTGGCCTCAAATGGGTGCGCAGCGTCGTCCCGGCACTTGAGCCAAACCTCGTTCACTCGCTGCTTCTGCCAATCGGTAAACAGGCTGACGCTGTAGCCGCTGGCTTCAATCGCATCAAAGTGCTCGCGCATCTGACTCAGCGGAAGATCCTGATAGACATACTGCTTCACCGAAAATGTGGGTTGCAGATCGAGCGTCACTTTGGTGATGACGCCCAGCGCGCCGAGTCCAACCACGGCCGCGCGAAATGTGTCGCCATCATTGTGGCGCGAGAGCTTCACCACATCGCCGGACGCAGTCACCAGTTCCAGAGCGGACACTGCGGTGGCCAGATTGCCATTGGCTTCACCCGAACCGTGGGTCGCCGTGCTGCATGCCCCCGCCACAGAGATGTGCGGCAACGATGCCAGATTGTGCAGGGCAAATCCTTTTTCATGCAGCATGGGCGAAAGCTTGCCATAAGTGACGCCAGCGTCCACTGTGACGGTCCGCGCCTTTGCGTCTATCGCAACGCTATCCAGCACCTTCAGCGAGAGCAGGCGGTCGTGGCTATCGGCAATCCGGTTGAAGCAGTGCCGCGTGCCCAGCACCTTCAGGCGGCCATGCTCCCGCACGTAATCACGCACCTGTTGCTGTGAGGTAGCGGAGGTAAGGTCTTCGGTACTGTATTCAATGTTTCCAGCCCAGTTGGTGAGCTTGCCGCTAGTAGCCCAAGTCATCATAGGAGCGAGGAACCGACCGACAATCAGCCCGGCCACCGCCTTCAGAAAAGTTCTGTGGGTCATAGGAACCTTTGGGGATACGTTGGGTGAACCTCACCGCACCGAATGAAGATGATACCGCAGATGCGACGCGGCGGAGATGAAGTTCGTGCCCAAAAAAAATCCGCCAGCCTCGGAGGAAACTGGCGGATCAAGTGTGCGAGTGTAGCGGTTAGAAGATGATCTTGGCACCCAACTGGACAACACGGCCCGGCCTTGCAGCTAGAACCTTGCCGAAGTTCCCCGGATCGCCGGTGCTGTTACCCACCGCACTGCCGATGCCGTTGCTGGTTGCAGGGTCAAAGCCATACTGCGCATGGTTGAAGGTATTAAAGGTCTCGATACGGGTTTGCAAACCGATCTTCTCGGTGAATTGGAAGGTCTTGCCCATACCAACATCCCAGTTGTTGATGCCGGGGCCACGCAGCACGTTACGCCCGCTGTTACCGAACTCGCCAAACTGAGTTGAACTGGCACATGCGGTGTTGAAGTACTGCTGATTGCTCTTGGTGAAGCCCGAGTTAGGATCACAGGTCTGGTTCGCCCGGTTGGTGAAGCTTACGTTACCGAGGAACAGATCCGGCGACTGAATGGAGTAGGGGAAGCCCTTTTGGAAGGTGGCAATGCTGGTGACCTGCCATCCACCCACCACCAGATCAGTGATCTTGTTGGCGTCGTTCATGAACTTACGGCCCCTGCCGAATGGCAGTTGATAGACCGCGCTGGCCACGAAGCGATGGTTCACGTCGTAGTCAGAACGGCCGTAGTCGAAGCGCTGATTGCGGTCGTTGGCATGGCCCGAGAACGCGTTGGTCGCGCCGACGCCAGCGGATGCAGACTTGTCGTCCAAGCTCTTGGCCCAAGTGTAAACCGCAAGGAACGACAGATCCTTGGTGCGGCGTTCCAGTTTGAAGTTCGCCGCGTGGTAGTTGGAGTAGCCGTTCCACTCGCTATCCAAGAAGCCCAGGAACTGAGTAATGTTGGAGTAGGGGCGGCGGGCGGAATTCGGACAATCCCCGTTCCCCAGATTGATGAAGTTGCCTGCACCATCTTTCGCGTTGCAGAAGGGAATGCTGGCCACCGGCAAGGGCTGGCCGATATTGGTGCGATTCAACAAATGCGTACCCTTGTTGCCCACATAGTTCACTTCCAGCGTGGTGTTCCGCGCCAGCTCACGTTGCAAAGAGAGAGTCCACTGCTGCACGTATTGGTTGCGTGGACGCTCGGAGATGATGACGGCAAAGAACTGGCCGCCGTCGGTCGCCGCGCTCACCTGATGCAGAGAAACCGGCGGAAACAGGTTGTCAGACAGCTTGGGTGCGGTCGCGTCGCCGATGGGGCTTACGTTCGCACGAACCACGAACGGGTAAATGTCGCCCGAGTCGTCAATTTCGCGGTCTTCACCAGCATCGAAGAAGATGCCATATCCGCCGCGAACCACCGTCTTTTCACCAAACGGACGCCATGCGAACCCCAGACGGGGGGCGAATGGGTACCGTGAACTACGGGTTGGATTGCGGCGACCACAGTAGCGGTAGAAGCCGTTACCCTCCGGCGCAATTGGGCCACCGAGGCCGTCAATGCTTTGCGTCTGCAACGCCTGGTCCGCGAAACACAAACCGCCAGCCGGGTTTTGTTTGTCGAACCAGAACAGTTTATTCGTCGCTTCCACCGGAACGGTGCGGAAGTCCCAACGCAGGCCAAGGTTCAGGGTAAGCCGTGAGTTGACCTTCCAATCGTCCTGCACGAACGGCGCAAAGTATTGGTACTGGTAGTGATTCGGGTTTCCAGCCACCCCAGCAGCGCTAAACGGACCGGGCTGGAAGGTAGAAACGCCGTTGTAGTAGCCAAGCAGAAAGTCCGCTACCGAGTTGCCGGTGCCGCAGGTAACGGTGGCGCATCCCTTTGCCGCCTGCCCGTGGAATCCGGTGCCGCTGCCATTGTTCAGAATGGTGTCGTTATTAAAGCCAAAGCTGCCCAAAAAATCCGAAGAAAGATTCCGGATTTGAGTCCAGCGGCGATACTCCAAGCCAACCGCAACGGTGTGGCGACCACGAATCATAGACAGCGTTTCACCAAACTGCCAAGTAGGACCGTCGCTGGTCGTGGTGTCGTTACCCTGACTGCCGTAGCTGGTGTTGTTGATGCCTTGGAAGCCTACACCCGGATAGAGGCGGGCGAACGCCGGTAGACCGGTGAAGGTCCCGGTGAGGCCGAGCGCATCCACGTCGCTTTGCGGGGCTGCGTTGCCGCCCTGAATCGCGATGGGTTCGAGGCGCCCGAAGCGGAAGTTGTTAATCAGATGGCTGCCGATGCTGACGGTGTGTGACAGCGCCCAACTCTCCGTCTTCTCGTTAAAGCTGCCAATGCCGAACGGAATGCTCACTGAACCATTGATGCTCTGGTTGGTGTAGGTACCAGTGGTGTAGCGACCAGAAATGGAGCCGAAGCGGCCGAAACTCTGGTCCAGCTTATAGGTGTATTGATTCACCGTGTTGGCCAGATTGGCCTGGAGGCGGTAGTTGTTGACGCCGCAGGTGGTGCAGTTGGGCGTCGGGATCAACTTCGCACTCTCGAATACATTGGCCAGCCGGGAGAAGCGGCTGGTTGGGATGATGTTGCCGGGGAACGGCAAACCAGTCAGCGGATCCACCGGTAGACAGAATTGCGTGGAACTCGGGGTGCAACTTGCACCCGACGTTGTGACGGGCGAAAGCCCGGAGGCCGAGAAGTCGCCTGCCAGCCATGCCGGATCAGGAACGTTGAAGGTAGCGCCGTTGAAACCGTTGTTAATGCGCCAGCCCTCATAGTTCACGAGAAAGAACGTCTTGTTGCGGCCATCATAGACCTTAGGAATATAGATGGGGCCGCCCACTACAAAGCCGAACTGATTCTGGCGCAGCTTAGGAATGGTGTTCTGGAATGGGGCCTTGGCGTCCAGCGCGTCGTTGCGCAGAAAGTCCCACACCGTGCCATGCAGAGAGTTGCTGCCGCTCTTGCTGATGATGTTCACTTGATTGGCTGCGAATCCGAATTCAGCAGAGTAGGTTGCGCTCTGCACCCGGAACTCCTGAATCGCGTCCTGCGAAAGAATCACGGCGGGCGTGTTCAGCGCGGTATCGGTGTTGGTGAGGCCATCGAGGGTGTAGTTGTTCGAGGTAGGGCGGGCGCCGTTGATACTGATGGCGTTACCCTCACCCTGACGCATCTGGCCCTGCTCGCCCGTGGTCTGCACCGCGCCAGCACCAATGAACAGTAGGTTCAAGAAGTTGCGGCCGTTGAGGGGCAGTTCGTTCACCTGCTGCTGCGTCACCAGTTGGCTGACGGCGGAAGTATCAGTATCCAGCGTGACCGCATTCGCCTGGACTTCCACGGTTTCAGACACCGCACCGGGCTTGAGCGAGAAATTAACCCGCTCGGTTTGCGCCACGGCGAGCACAACGTTGTCGGCCACAGTCTTGGTAAAGCCCTGCGCCTGTACCGTGATCTTGTACGATCCCGGTTGCAGTTGCGATGCGGTGTAGTCGCCACTCGCAGAGGAGGTCTCTTTGACCGACTGATTGGTCGCCTTGTTCGTCAGCTCAACAGTCGCATTGGCCACCACTGCGCCCGTATTGTCCGTGACTGTGCCGACAATCGAACCCACCACGCCACTTTGGCTAAACAGCCAACTGGTCGAGATGAGCAACAGAAAAGCTCCTAGCCATAATCTTGTTCGCCTCATTGCCCTTTGCCTCCCCATAGTTCCCTCTCCTCAGTGCACTTACTTCTGCTGGGACTGCCATCAAGCCAGAGTCACCGATGGGTGAGTCCCGCTTGTGCACGACCGCTCCAATTTACTTGTCTCGCCTCGCCCCGGTGCTACGTGACCCACGCGGGTTTCCGCCGACCTCCGGAATGCTCACATTGGAGTGCCGGGAGGGTCAATCGGCAGTCTCATTAAAAGAGGTGTTTCTCATTGAGAAACATATTGGGCCGTTGGGCGCAGGCACGAAACACCATCTTTCCGCCTGTTTCCATGCGTAAGAGGGCACTCTCCGCAATTCTGTAGCGGCCACAGGCAACCCTAGTGGTTTTGCAATGCACAACACTTTTCTAGCCGCGAAATTTGCGCTCCGTCACCCAATCCATAGCTTATGCTGGAGGTGCGTTGAGTTCTCGGGGAGCCGTTCTTGCTTATTTCTCTGTTTGTAGCCTGCTACAACGATGCACTTTTTCCGCAGACGGGAAAGGCCGTGGTCACCGTACTGGAGCGGCTCGGCCATACTGTCGAGTTCCGCCACCGGCAGACCTGCTGCGGACAAATGCACTACAACAGCGGCTATCAGCAGGAGGCGCTCCACCTCATGCGGGGCTTTCTCGATGTATTTCAGGATGCGGCCGTCATCTGCGTACCGTCTTCTTCTTGCGTCGCTATGCTGCGGGAGCACTATCCTAAGCTCGCCGCAGCCAGTGGCGAGCCGCAACTGCTGCGGCAGGTGGAAGAAGTATTGCCGCGCATCTTTGAATTTTCAGAACTGCTGATAGATCGGCTAGGCGTCACGGATGTGGGGGCCTTCTATCCCCACGTGGTTACGATGCACACTTCTTGCCATGCGCTGCGCTCTCTCCACTCCTCAGGGAAAGCGGGGGAATTGCTGGGGCAGGTGCGAGGGTTGACGCTGGTGGAATTGCCGCAGAGTGATGAGTGCTGCGGGTTTGGCGGAACCTTCGCGGTGAAAAATCCCGATGTCTCTGCCGCGATGCTGGGCGACAAACTGCGCTGCATACTCAACACCGGCGCCGAAGCCTGCACGGGCGTAGACAACTCCTGCCTGATGCACATCGGGGGTGCGCTCTCCAGGCAGCGCACCGGCGTGCGGGCTCTCCACCTCGCCGAGATTCTGGCCGCGACCAAAGCGGGTGGCAGCGAATGAGCATCCGGGTAGGCAAGGCCGCTCAGGCACCGCCATTCCCGGCAGTGGCCAAGCAATTGGTCCACAACTCACAGATTCGCCACAACGTGCGTCATGCCACGGACGTGATCCGCAACAAGCGGGCGCGTGTGGTGGACGAAATGCCCGACTGGCAGCAGTTGCGCGATGCCGGCCATCGCATCAAGGAGCACACGCTGCACCACCTCGACAGATACTTGCTGCAGTTCGAAGAAAGCTGTACGCGCGCGGGCGGCAAAGTCCACTGGGCAGCGGATGCCGATGAAGCGAACCGCATCGTCGTCGGAATCCTTCAGGCGAACGGTGAGCACGATGTCATCAAAGTGAAGACCATGACTTCCGATGAGATCCAGCTCAATTCCGCGCTGGAAGCGGCTGGCATTACTCCCTACGAAACCGACCTTGCCGACTTGATTGTGCAGTTGGGGGAAGATCAGCCCTCCCATATTGTGGTGCCCGCGCTGCATCGCAATCGCATGGAGATTCGCGAACTCTTTCTGCGCAAAATGGGATTGGAAACTCTGGGGGAGAAGGCAGAAGACCTTGCGGCCGCGGCGCGCGCCTATTTGCGCGAGAAGTTTCTGCGGGTGCGCGCGGCCATCAGCGGCGCGAACTTCTTGATCGCTGAAACTGGCTCGGTCTGCGTGGTGGAGTCGGAAGGCAACGGTCGCATGTGCCTGTCTCTGCCGCAAACTCTCATCACCGTCGCGGGCATTGAGAAAGTAATTCCGACCTTCCAAGACCTCGAAGTTTTTTTGCAGTTGTTGCCGCGCTCAGCCACTGGCGAGCGCATGAATCCGTACAACTCGATTTGGACCGGTGTCACGCCTGGCGACGGGCCACAGGAATTTCACGTCATCCTGATTGACAATGGCCGCACCAGCGTTCTGGCTGACGAAGAATCGCGGGAAACGCTCGATTGCATTCGTTGTGGTGCGTGCTTGAATGTGTGTCCGGTGTATCGCCAGACGGGAGGCCACGCTTACGGCTCCATCTACGCCGGGCCTATCGGCGCCATCGTCACCCCGCAACTTCTTGGCATGGAACACTCACAGTCTTTGCCGTATGCGTCGTCGCTTTGTGGAGCTTGCTATGAGGTCTGTCCGGTAAAGATCAATATTCCAGAAGTGCTCATCCACCTCCGCAACAAAGTGGTGCAGAACGGCGACGCTCCGCTGGAAGAGCGAATAGCCATGAAGATTGCTGCACTGGCAATGGGCAACTCGTCGCGGCTTGGAGCAGCGCACAAACTGGTACGCATCGGCCAAAGGCTCTTTGAGAATGACGGCCAACTGACTGGGCTGCCAGGCATGATGGCTAACTGGACTGCCACACGCGATCTTTCTGCACTTCCCCCGGAATCATTTCGCGAATGGTGGAGCAAGCGGACCACCGGGAGATCATCTTGAGCGTAGCCCGTGAGCAAGTTCTCTCTCGCATCCGTCAAGCGATACCGCCGACTGCGGCAAGTTCTGTCAAGGCAGGTCATGCCGCGATCCCGCGCGAGTATCAGCGCGCGGGCACACTGGGGGAATCTGCCCGCCTGACGCTATTCGAAGACCGGCTGCGGGATTATGGTGCGGGGGTGTATCGCTGTGCCGAATCCGCAATCGCAGCGACGGTCGCTTTGGCAATGAAAGCGCGGGGCAAGTCGGAGCTCATCGTTCCTCCCGCCGTGCCGCAGGCGTGGCTGCCCGCAGAGGCGCGCTTCTTACCAAGCAATGCGCTCAGCTATGCAGATCTCGATCAGACGCAGGGCGTTCTTACCAACTGCGTGGGTGCCGTGGCGATTTCAGGAACCATCCTGTTGCAACACACTGCGGATAATGGCCGCCGCGCGATTACCTTGATTCCCGACTACCACTTGTGCATTGTATTTGCCGATCAAGTACGCGAAACGCTAGCTGAGGGGCTAGAAGCCTTGCCGAAGAGTCTTTCCGTGCCCATCACTACCATCTCTGGACCGTCCGCCACTTCAGACATCGAGATGACGCGCGTGAAGGGAGTCCACGGCCCGCGCGTGCTCGACGTGATTCTGGCGGCAAGAAACCCCTAGGCCGTGACCGAATGCCGATCGCAGCTGCGGCCTATGACGCCTTTGGGCGCAGCGCGTTCTCCGTTCGCGCCATGTCGCGCAAACTATCGTTCGGATAGTAATGATCCACCGTCAGCGGCGTAACCAGCTTGTGCTCCACGAAAACCGCAGGCGCCACCTGCCGTTGATTCAGTATGTCCAGACTCACGCGAATCAGGTCTTCGCCATAGCGCTCAGGGAAGTAGGCAACCGTACCCACCAGCCGCGTCTTGGGGCGTCGCAACTCGGCGCGGCCTTCGGGTGAGGCGTTCTGGCCCATGATGACACACTCATCGGCGCGGCCTGCTTCTTCAAAGGCGCGCAGCGCGCCAATGGCGCTGGAATCATTGATCGCCCCCACCACCTGATGACGCGCGCGGGTGCTGCGCAAATGCTTGCGCACCGCCTCAAAACTGCGTCCCAGTTCGCCGTCTCCATCGAGGTATGTCACCTTGCAGCGCCCGGCCTGCGGTAGAGCAGTGTTCAGACCTACCAACATCCCACTCAGCCGCATGCGTGGCAAACTGCCCGCACGGGGCAGTTCCAGCATGATGATTTCATCCACTTGGCTCTGCCAGTGCTCTTTGACCCAGCGTCCCAAATAGCGGCCCCCAATCATGCCCGCTTCATAATTATTGGCACCATAATAAGTGGCGCCGGGATGCGGAATATCAATCGCGATCATCGGGATGCCCGCTTCGCGATACTTCGAAGACACGATCGCGGCGACATTTTCGTCGGTTTGGAATTCGATCGCCAGATCCACGCGCTCCCGCACCAGTAGGTCGGCATTCCGCTGCGCGATCTTGGCGCTATAGCGGTTGTCGAGCATGATCAACTCGATGCCTTCGGCAGCGGCGGCCCGCTGCAAGCCAGAAGACACATCCTTGGAGAATTCGTAGTCGCCGCCTTGTGCTGCATAACCCAGCCGATACAAACGTTGCTTCCACGGACGCACACACGACTGGTAGAGATTCTCGCCAACCTTATCCACCATGCCGCAACGCTCGAGCGTGTAAAGCAGCCGGAAAGCCATTGTCTTGGGCAGACCGCTTCTGGCCGCCACATCCTTCAACGGCAAAGCCTCGCCCGGCGAACGGAAAGCCGTCATCAACTGGGAACAATGCACGATGGACTTGACCAAATAGCGATCGCGAGACTGCGGACCGGTGACTGTCGTTGGCATTCTGGAAACCTCATGAACCCACGCGAGTGGAAAAATTCTCGCCTACATTTGTGTAAGAAATCCAAATGTATGCGATTTTTCCATTTTGTCAAGCGAAATTCTCGATAGCGGCCTCCCTACAACGAAAGTCCGCGCCACACCACTCCCATGGCGGGGGTCCGCGCCAAAGTGAGGTCAAACCACATCAGAAAGCCCCTTTGTTCGCGGGCTTGGAATGGATTGAGCGATCAGCCGATCGGCGTGACAGTGCGACACGCGGCACCCGTCTCCGTGTTCCAAAAGGGAAAATGTGGTTTCGCAATGCGAAACGTCAATTCCTCCTCCCCAACGGCGCGACTCGCTCCCGTGCCATTGTGTAAGCTTCTACTCCGTGCCGTCCGTGCCGCCGTAAACCGAAAATGGGAGAACCTATGAACCGCCAAACCGTCTTGTTCGCTGCTCTGATCCTGTTGCTGACTTTCGCAGCTTTGCCCGCGCACGCTTTGCCGGTCAAGCTGCGCTGCGAGTACGTCAAGAATCCGTTGGGAATTGATAAGCAGGCTCCGCATCTCTCCTGGCAAGAAAGCAGCGTGGTGCGCGATTGGCATCAGGCCGCGTACCAACTCAAAGTCGCCACTTCGGTTGCTGGCTTGCACGGTGCTGGCGCTTGGGACAGCGGCAAAATCTCCTCTGCCGAATCAGTGAACATTACCTACAGCGGACCGGCGCTCCAGCCGCAGACGCGATACTTCTGGTCAGTGAAAGTGTGGGATGCCAAGGGCCAAGCAGGTGAGTCCACGGAAGCCGCGTGGTTCGAAACCGGGTTGCTCGCGGCTACCAACTGGAAGGCCAAATGGATTACGTGGGACAACCCCGACGACGCACCCGATCGCGCAGCGATGAACTGGATTTGGGTTGCCGGGCAAGATGCGTTCAACATGGAACCCAAAAAGTCGGCAGAGTTTCAAACCGAAGTGACACTCACGGCCAAGCCGCGCGCAGCCATCCTGTTGCTGGTGACGAAGGGACGCTTCAAGGCGACAGTCAATGGAGTGGTGGTCGGCAACAAAGGCGAGTGGGGAGCCTTTGACCGCCTCGACCTGGCGCCCCATCTGGTGAAGGGCAAGAACAGGGTGCAAGTCACCGTAACGGTTGCCGAACCGAATCAATTTGGCCCCAATGCCGGAGCCAAGACACTAAAGGCCGCGCTCGCTGCCGTCATCAAGATCACAGGGGCCGACGGCAAAGTTGAACGCATGGGCGCGGGTGCGAACTGGCAAGCCCGTATGGAAAATGCGGCAGCATGGCAATCTGCAAGCGCGGTCGGCGACTTGAGCGATGCGCGGATGGGTGCTGCGCCGCCCTTGCCCAAGCCCGCCGCGCTGCTGCGTCGTGAATTTGCCGCCACCAAGGCCGTCAAGTCCGCACGCATTTACGCAACGGCACTAGGCAGCTATCAACTCTTCTTGAACGGCACTCGCGTTAGCGCGGATGTGCTCACCCCCGACTTTACCGACTACGCCAAGCGCGTGCTCTACCAGACTTATGATGTAACAGCCAAAGTACGCCCCGGCAAAAACTTGCTCGGTGCCTTGCTGGGCGATGGCTGGTTTGGCAGCCCGCTCACGTGGACAGGCACACCATACTTCTTTCTCCCCGCGCCCACCCGGCTCATGGCTCAACTGGAAATCATCTACACGGACGGCAGTCATGAGACCGTGGTCAGTGACGGCTCATGGAAAGCTGCGGAATCACCCGTGCTGCGGTCTGAAATCTATGCGGGTGAATTCTACGATGCTCGCTCCGAGCAGGCTGGCTGGTCTTCCGCAACGTTCAGTGATGCCAAATGGAGTGCAGCCTCAATCGTCACAGCCAGTGCGCCGCCGGTAATCAGCCAGGTTTCGGCACCGGTTCGCATTGTCAAAACGCTACCCGCCAAGAGCGTAAAAGCCGCAGCAAAAGGCACTTACATTTTCGACATGGGCCAGAACATGGTCGGTTGGGTGAATCTGAAGGCTACGGGCAAACCCGGCACCACTATCCGTATGCGTTTTGCGGAAATCTTGAAGCCCGATGGCAACATCTACACCGACAATTTGCGCAACGCCGATGCAACCGACACGTTTGTATTGCGCGGCAGCGGTGGCGTAGAAAGCTTTACACCGCACTTCACTTTCCATGGCTTCCGCTATGTGGAAGTCACGGGCTATCCGGGCGCCCCCACACTGGGTGCAATCACCGGCGAAGTTGCCAGTAGCGTTTCGGGCGACCCAACCGGCAAGCTCGTCACCTCCAATGCGCTGGTGAATAAGTTTTGGGGCATCGGCACCTGGGGTCAGCGCGGCAACTTTCTCAGCATCCCTACCGACTGTCCGCAACGCGACGAACGTTTGGGTTGGATGGGCGATGCGGGAGTCTTCTGGCGCACCGGCACCTACAACTTCGACATCGCCGCCTTTTCGCATAAGTTTATGGACGACGTAACGGATGCCCAGACGGCCAACGGCGAATTCACCAACGTTTCACCGGACGTGCTGCGCCCTTATGGCAGCCAAGGCGCTCCGGGCTGGGGCGATGCGGGCGTCATTGTGCCGTGGACGGCGTGGATGCAGTATGGCGACCGCTCGGTGATTGATGAAAACTGGGCGGCAATGGAACGTTGGATGAAGTTCCTGCAGGATTCCAACCCAGACTTTCTCCGCAAGAATGGCGTCGGACCTAACTTTGCCGACTGGTTGGCACCGGACGACCGCACACCCAAGGATCTGCTGGCGACCGCCTATTGGGCACTCATCGCGCAGCAGATGGCAGATATGGCTCACGCCACCGGACGGGATGCCGACGCGGCGCGCTATGAGGCGTTGATTGGCAGCATCCGCACCGCTTATCAAAGTGCTTACATCAAGCCCACCGGCGAGGTGATGGGTGGAACGCAGACCGCGAACATCGTCACCCTTTATACCAAAATGGCCCCGCCCGATCTGGAGCAAAACATGGTGGACAATTTGGTGAAAGATATTGACTCGCGCGGCGGACATCTTTCCACCGGCTTCCTCGGTACGCCGTTCCTGCTGTTCACTTTGCAGGACCACGGTCGCACCGATGTAGCCTACAAGCTGCTGTTGAATGAGACGTACCCTTCGTGGGGTTACATGCTTTCCAAGGGTGCAACCACGTGGTGGGAACGCTGGAACGGCGACACTGGCGATCCTGCCATGAACTCCTACAACCACTACGCGTTCGGTTCCGTGGTGGCATGGGTGTATCGGTCGGTCGCGGGCATTGATACCTCAAAGGCTGGCCCGGGATTCCGCGAGGTGGTGATCCAGCCGCATCCCGATGCGCGCCTGAACCACGCCCACGGCGAATATGCCTCGGTGTACGGCAACATCATTACCGACTGGACGTCGAGCCCCGGGGGCTTCGCGATCAAAGTGACTATCCCGGCAAACACCACCGCGCACCTAGTTCTTCCGGGGGCGGCGGGTTCGCAGGTGATGCAGGATGGGCGCGCGGCAAAGGTCGGTCGCATGAATGACGGCTTCGCGCTCAACATTGGTTCAGGCACCTATACCTTCCAGGTAACGCCTGGAAAGTAAGCCAACCATCTTGCCCCTCATCGGGAACTCTCGCGGCTGGCCGGAAGCGGTCAGCCGTTTTTTTTCGGGTTCAGCCGCTCTTGGCTGCCGCCTGAACTTCTTGGCGCTGAGGCATTTACGATGTATTGTCGTTGCGCAATGCGAAATCGAACGGCGGGAGCAGAATTGAGGCAACTTGGCCGAATGCCCTATTGGTGGCGGACTCAGCCGCAGCAAATCCCTGCAAGGGGCTGCCCGCGCGGCAAATTACGGTTTTACTCTACAAAATGACCCGCATCATGCACAATATCGGCACACAGATAGCCTTGTTCCATTTAGCCTTCGATTTCGACTGAGGATAAGTTCAATGCAGAGTAGCAGCTCGGATCGGGTCTTCGCCGCACTAGATCGCTTTCGTATCGAGATCCCTTCGTGGGGTTTTGCAAACACCGGAACCCGCTTTGGCAAGTACATGCAGGCGGCGGCGGCCAACACGATTGAGGAAAAATTTAGCGACGCGGGCGAAGTCCATCGCTGCACCGGCGTCTGCCCAACTTTGGCGCTGCATGTGCAGTGGGATTTCCCTGACGGCGTGGCCAGCGCTGCAAGCGTAGCGGCTCTGGGCAAGCAATACGGTGTGCGCCCCGGCGCCATCAATCCGAACTTGTTTCAAGATCAGCATTACAAGCATGGCTCCTTCGGCAATCCAGATGCTGCGGTGCGGGCCGCGGGCTTGCAACATACTACGGACAGCATTGAAATCGCGCGGCAGTTGGGTGTCCGCGATATTTCCATGTGGTTCGCGGATGGTTCCAACTATCCCGGCACCGCCAACATCCGGCAGCGCAAACAGTGGTTCACCGAAGGCCTGAAGTCCGCTCACGCCGCGCTTTCTAGTGACCAACGCTTGCTGGTGGAGTACAAACCCTTCGAACCCGCTTTTTACCACACCGATATCGCCGACTGGGGCATGGCCCTGCTGCTGGCTCGCGCCGCCGGGCCGCAAGCCCGCGTGCTAGTGGATACCGGCCACCATTACTCGTCGCAAAATATCGAGCAGATTGTGGCGTGGCTGCTTTCTGAAAATATGCTGGGCGGCTTTCACTTCAACGACCGCCGCTATGCCGATGACGACCTTACGCTCGGCTCGATTGACCCGTACCAGATCTTCCGTATTTTCCACGAAATCAACTTCTTCGAATGGGAAACCAAGACCACCGCCGACATTGCCTACATGATTGACCAGAGCCACAACTTGAAGGGCAAGATCGAGGCCATGATCCAGACGGTGACGATGGCGCAAGAGCTTTTTGCCAAGGCGGCGGTGGTGAGCCACGAACTTCTGGCCGATGCACAAGCCGCATGTGAACTGGTAAATGCGGAAGCGATTCTGCAAGATGCTTTTGCTACTGACGTGCGTCCCATGATTCGCGAGTGGCGCAAGGCACACGGACTGCCCGAATATCCTATGGCTTCGTTCCGGCAGAGCGGCTACCTGAACCGCATCACGCAGGAACGCGGCGAACGCAACGCCGGCAGTGACGCATCCTATGCCTGAAGCTTCTTCCAGCCGGCCGTATCTGGCCTTTGATTTTGGAGCGGAGAGCGGGCGCGCCGTTCTCGCCCATCTGCATTCTGGCATTCTTACGACAAAAGAAGTCCATCGCTTCCCTAACGAACCGGTTGAGTACAGCGGGTCGCGCCATTGGGACGTAATGCGGCTTTGGCTCGAGGTGCAGCGCGTACTTGCCAACCTCGAATCCGTGCCGCTGGCCAGCATGGGCGTGGACGCCTGGGGCGTGGACTACGCCCTGCTTGGTGATCGCGGCGAACTGCTGCAGAATCCTTATCACTATCGCGACGCCCGCACCGACGGCATGATGGAGCAAGTATTCGCAGGGGTGCCGCGCGAGGAAATTTACCGTGTCACCGGCATTCAGTTTATGCCGATTAACACCCTGTACCAGCTATTTGCCCAGCGCCAGCAGACGCCCGGAATTCTAGCGGCTGCCAAGACCCTGCTGACCATTCCTGACCTCTTCCACTACTGGCTCACGGGCAACGCCGTGTGTGAATTCACCAACGCCACCACCTCGCAGATGGTAAATGCGGTAAGCCGCACGTGGGCCACGGAGCTGCTGGAGCGGCTTGGCCTGCCCGCGCACCTTCCCGCCCGCATCGTGGAGCCGGGCAGCTTGGTGGGCACTCTGCAAAATAATGCCGTCGGTGCATCGCGCCTGCTGGACACTCCAGTGATCGCTCCCGCAACCCATGACACCGGCTCTGCAGTTGCCGCAATCTCGGCGCGCAATGGCACCGCCTTCATCAGTTCTGGCACCTGGTCCATGGTAGGCACCGAGCTCGATGCTCCAGTACTAACCGCAGAGGCGCTGCGCTGCAACTTTACCAATGAGGGCGGCGTGGAAGGCACGACGCGCCTGCTAAAGAACGTGATGGGCTTGTGGATGCTGCAGTGCTGCCGCAAAGCGTGGGCAGCACAAGGCCTGCAATACGACTATCGTGAACTGATGGAACTTGCGGCGAGCGAAGCGCCTTTTACCCACGTGTTAGACCCCGATGACCCATCGTTTCTCAATCCGCCAAATATGCTCGCGGCCATGGACAGTTTTTGCGCTCACACCCATCAGCCCGCTCCACAATCGCCGGGAGCTTACGTTCGCGCCATTTTTGAAAGCCTCGCGCTCAAGTATCGGCTTGTAATTGAAAATCTGGAGCGCATCAGTGGTCAGAAGATCGAGCAGATCCGCATTATCGGTGGGGGCTCGAAGAATCGCCTGCTGAATCAGTACACAGCCGACGCAACCGGTCGCCGTGTTCTGGCCGGACCAGCCGAAGCCACTGCGCTGGGCAACATCGCCATGCAGATTCTGGCGACGGGTGGAGCCAGCTCGCTGGCCGAAGTTCGCGCCATCGTGGATCGTTCTATCCCCACTGAAGTCTTTGAACCACTGCGGACCGACGAATGGGACGCACCCTATCAACGCCTTTATCAATACACATCTATAAAGTGAGATTGACGTATGTCTGAGAATGCCGCTCTGCTCCAGTTGCAAGACCTATGGAACGATGCCACCGCCCAATCCCTTGGCGGAAACGAACTGGCGCTGTTGCGCTATCGCTCGAATGTTTTGGGTGCCGATCTGCGCATCACCAACTTCGGCGGTGGCAACACCAGCTCCAAGATAGAGATGCCCGATCCATTCACTGGAAAACCGGTGCGCGTGCTCGCCGTCAAAGGCAGCGGTGGCGACCTCGGCTCCATTAAGGATTCCGGCTTCGCGCTGCTCTATCTCGACCGGCTCGAGCAGCTCAAAACCATTTACAAGGGCGAAGCTTTTGAGGACGAGATGGTGGGGTACTATCCTCTCTCAGCTTTTGGCGAAAGTCGCGTGGCCGCCTCTATAGATACGCCGCTGCACGCCTTTCTTCCCTTTCCGCACGTAGACCACCTGCACCCGGACTGGGCGATTGCGTTGGCGGCAAGCGCCAACGGCAAGCGCAAGGTCGCCGAGTTCAATCAGCAGTTCGGACGCAAGATAGCATGGGTGCCGTGGCAGCGTCCCGGCTTTGAGTTGGCGCTGCTGATTGCGGGTGCGGTGAAAGACAATCCAGGGACCGACGGGTTGATTCTCGGCGGCCACGGCCTGTTTACGTGGGGCAACACTCAGCACGAGTGCTACCTAAACAGCATCCGTACCATTGACCAGATGGGCGAGTTCATTCGCCAACACGCGTCCCAGAAGGGCGCAGCCTTTGGCGGCCTGCTGCATTCGCCGTTGGCGGATCGCACCACAGTCGCAGCCGAGATTCTGCCTGCACTGCGCGGAGCGGTTTCTTCGAATCGCCGCGTGATCGCCCACTATACCGACGACGCTGATGCTCTCACCTTTGCCGGTTCAGTCTGGGCCATCGAATTGGGCGCGCTCGGCACCAGTTGCCCTGACCATTTTCTGCGCACGCGGGTTTGCCCGATGTTCGTGCCATGGGATCCCGCAAAAGAAGATGCGGCAATCCTCAAACAGCGCATCGCCGAGCAGGTCGTCGTCTATCGCTCGGACTACAAGAAGTATTACGAAGCGTGGGCCACGCCGGAGTCGCCGAAACTGCGCGACTCGAACCCCTCCGTTGTCATCATTCCTGGGTTGGGCCTTTTTGGCTTCGGCAAGAACAAGACCGAAGCCCGCTACACTACCGAGTTTTTCATCAATGCCATTCACGTAATGGCAGGGGCAAATGCGCTGGAGGATGGCGCAGGAGAGGATCCGCTCCCGCAGGCGCGGCGTCCCGAGCAATCGAAGCTCTTCGCCTCCTTCCACAACTACGTAGCTCTGCCCCGTTCCGAAGCTTTTCGCATCGAATACTGGGCGCTGGAAGAAGCCAAACTGCAACGCATGCCTGCGGAAGCAGAATTCAGCCGCAAGATTGCGCTGATCATCGGCGGCGGCAGCGGCATTGGCCGTGAAGTGGCGCTGATTCTCGCCAAACGCGGCGCACACATTGTGATTGCCGACCTCGACGAAGCCACCGCCAAAGCCGCGGCCGACGATGCGTCGAAACTCACGAACAAGGAGTGGGTCACCGCCACCAAAGCCGACCTCAGCTCGTCAGAAAGTCTGGCGAGCGCAGTGCGCTTTACCGCCGCGCGTTTTGGCGGCGTGGACGTCGTCGTCAACACTGCTGCACTCTATCCCGTTCCCGGCGATAGCGGCGAACTGAGTGACGGTATGTGGGCAAAGACCTTTCTGGTAAACGTTACTGGCAATTATTTTCTAGGCCGCGAAGCTGAACCCGTCTTCCGCGCCCAGGGTTTGCCTTCCACGTTAGTGCTTACGAGTTCCGCCAATGCGCTGGTGCCGAAAAAGGGCAGTGAGGCATACGACACCAGCAAGACGGCGCTCAACCACATCATTCGCGAACTCGCGATCAAGCTCTCGCCGCTGGTGCGGGTGAATGGCATCGCTCCCGCAACGGTCGTAGCGGGTTCCACCATGTTTCCCCGCGATCGCGTCATGCAGTCGCTGGAAAAGTACAAGATTGCCTTCGACGCGGCAGAAGACACCGAAGCGTTGCGTTCGAAGCTGGCGGGTTTTTACGCACAGCGGACACTCACCAGGAATCCGATTCTGCCACAGGATTGCGCCAACGCCATCATCTGGCTGGCGGGCGAATTGAGCGCAAAAACCACGGGTCACGTGATTCCTGTGGACGGCGGACTGACCGAAGCATTTCTGCGCTAGAAGTGCGAATGCTCGACCGCAATTGCGGCCATACAAAAGGGGCGACCATGCAACGCATCTGCTTTGTGCTGTACGTAAAGTCCGACCGACTGGAAGAGTACAAGCTCCGCCACGCTGCTGTGTGGCCGGAGATGCTCGACGCGCTGCGCGAAACTGGATGGGGCAACTACTCGCTGTTTCTGCGCCCCGACGGCATGTTGATCGGCTATTGCGAGACGGACGACTTCGAAGCGGCCCGCACGGGCATGGCGGGCCGCGAGGTCAACGCGCGCTGGCAAAAAGAGATGGCAGACTTCTTTGTGCAGCCTGAAGGCCTGCGTCCCGATGAAGCCATGCGTCCGCTGCAAGAAGTGTTTCATTTGGCGTAACTGGCACTCTTAGAAAATTTTGTGAAAGTAAGCGAGGGGGAAACTATGGGTGCAAATCCAGCACTGGGCGTTTTGTTTCACTGGTTGGGCGGTTTGGCTTCCGGCAGTTTTTATGTTCCCTATCGCGGAGTCAAGCGCTGGTCGTGGGAAACCTATTGGCTGGTCGGCGGGGTGTTTAGCTGGATCCTCGCACCGTGGATTCTCGCCGGGTTCCTGACCAAAGACTTGTTGCCGGTTTTGTCGGAGGCTCCATCGTCCGCCCTGTTCTGGGCGTTTTTCTTCGGCCTGCTATGGGGGGTCGGTGGACTGACCTTTGGCTTGACCATGCGCTATCTAGGCTTGTCGCTGGGCATGGCAGTGGTCCTTGGCTTGTGTGCGGCGTTTGGCACCCTGATACCGCCGATTTTTCACGGAACCTTCGTCGGTCAGGTGCTCGGCACCAGGTCCGGCCAAACGATTCTGTTTGGCATATTCGTTTGTCTGCTGGGCATCGCCGTCGCGGGATTCGCGGGTATCGCCAAAGAGCGCAATATGTCCACCGAACAAAAGCAGGCTGTGATTAAAGAATTCGACCTGAAGAAAGGGGTGGGAGTTGCCCTGCTTTCAGGCGTAATGAGCGCGTGCTTCGCATTTGGGCTCGACGCAGGCCGTCCCATCAAGGCGCTGACTTTGCAACACGGCACATCAACCCTTTGGCAGGGACTGCCGGTGCTGGTGGTCGTGCTGATTGGGGGCTTCACCACCAACTTCATCTGGTGCTTGATTCTCAACGTTCGCAATAAGACGGGCCACGAGTATTTTTCTTCCACCACGCGCCCTGCACACACCGCAGGCGAGAGCGTCGCCGAGACCACCGCCGAGACCATTATCGAAACTGCATTCGACGCACCCAGCCGCGAGATGGCCGAGCAAATGCCGGTCGCGGCGTCCACCGGGCTCAAAGTACCCATGCTGGCCAACTACTTCTTCTGTGCGCTGGCGGGCATCACCTGGTACTTTCAATTCTTCTTTTACACCATGGGCGAAACCCAGATGGGCAAGTACGGCTTTTCCAGTTGGACGCTGCACATGGCCAGTATCATCATCTTCAGCACGCTGTGGGGGCTCGGCTTGAAGGAATGGCGTGGCGCTGGCAACCGGGCGATGAGCCTGCTTACGCTGGCGTTATTTATGCTTGTCGGTTCGACCATGATCGTGGGCTATGGCAACTATCTTGCGCTGGGTAACTAGGAATTCGCGGGACGGCTTAGGCCCGCCCCGCGAACTCCCGCGTCTCTGTGCTGACCTTCACCTTTTCTCCGTTCTGGATGAATAAGGGCACCTTGATCTCGATGCCAGTCTGCAGCTTGGCGTGTTTGGTCACATTGCCACTGGAAGTATCGCCCCGCGCGCCGGGCTCGGTGTAAACCACCTCAAGCTCCACCTGGTTGGGCAACTCCAAGCCAATCGGGTTGCCGTTGTATTTGTGCAACTGAACCAGTGCGCCATCCACCAGAAAATCGAGCGCGTCCCCAATCATCTCGCTGCCCAGCGTGTGGGTCTCGAAAGTCGCCTGATCGAGAAAGTGGGAGCCTCCTCCGTCGGTGTAAAGATAAGACGCCTCAACCATGTCGAGATCCGGCTCTTTGAACCGGTCGCCTGCCTTAAAGGTTCGGTCGAAAACCGCACGGGTCAGCAGATTGCGCATCTTCAGGCGGACCAGCGTTTGCCCGCCACGGGCCGTGGGGGTGGAAACCTCTGCGTCTAAACAGTGGTAGGGAATATTCTCGTGTTCAAAAAACATTTTGCGTTTTACGGTAATTGCTTCGATCAATGCAGCCATGGAATCCTCAAATCTTTCAAAGTGCTAGCGAGGTGGGGACTTCTGTGCGGCGACGCTCCACCCCACTTAATTTTAATGCGAGATGTGAAAAAGCGAACAAGGCTGCGGGCAGAAGCCCGTGATTGGGGGGATTAAGCGTGGTTAGCAGACGTGTGTATTCGCAAAAATGGATCCGGGAGCGGTGCAGATGTGCACCACTCCCGAATCCGAAGGCCCATCCGAAAGCCCGTCGGCAATCAAGCACCGCTGGAGGAGGCAATCCAGCTACTTGACGACCGGGGACCATGCTTTCGCAAAAGGCTTCGACCACAACCCGACCAGCGGCGACCGCACTGTGAGGCTGCTGCCCGGTGCAGCCGGTGCGGAACTGGCGGCAATAAACGGCTCCACACCACGATGAGTAACTGGCACAAGAACGTAAACGTGGGTGTCGCCCGCGCTGGTGGTGCCTAAGCCCGCAATGGCGCCGGACTCATTGATGGCGTAAGCGACGTTGAGGGTGAGCGGCGAACCGGCCGGAATCAGAGTGTTCAGATCCTGAATCGCTCCGCCCTGCCAAACAAACGCATGTGCGTAGCTTGCCAAAGCCGTTGGGGTTACCGTTCCGGAACCGCCCACCACTACGCCTTGGCTATTGATTCCGAGTGCGATGCTGCCGGAGTCGCCAGCCACCGTGCCTAGCGATTGCACCGCACCGGTTGCTTGCCACATCGCCGCAGAATAGTTGAGGTCAGAGGCGTCACTGGCAGCACCCACGCTGGTTCCAGAATCGTTCAGCGTCAGAGGCTGATAGTTGTGTCCGCCTAAGGACTGCAGGTTTGTAATCGTTCCATCGAACCACAGGAATCCCTGCACCAGTGAGTTGGTGGCGTCGAGGGAGATGACAGAGACTTGTCCGCTGCTGTTAATGGCCGATGGCGTGGAGAACGAACCGCCTAGGGTGCCGATGTCCTTCATCTTGCCATTTGACCAAACGAAAGCATCGTCTTGCGGCTGGTTAAATGGTGGCAAAGGGTTTGTGTTCAGGAACGAAATCCCGATCACTTCGCCGCTCGCATTCGCAGTCCAAGCTTGGGAATCCGTGCCCCCAAGAGTACCCAAATCCCGGATCTTTCCTTGCTGCCAGGTGACCGCATGCAGTTGCTTGCCGTAGTAGGAATAGAAGTCATTGATACCGTTGTAAGCTAAACCGACCACCAAGCCTTGATTGGTAATGGAGCTGGCGAAGCTGGCTTGGCCACCCAGATCGCCGAGCCGCGTGATCTTACCGCCAGACCACATCACCGCTTCACCCAAGGGCTGCTGATTGAACTGACTCAGTTTGCCGTAATCGGAGATGCCGACCGCAACGCCGGAGTCATTGATGCCAAAGGCGTTGCTGCCGCCCCCGAAATCATTGGCATGGGCAAAACTTGGCAGCTTTTGCAGCTTCCCCTTCCCCCACACACCAGAGGCGGCAAAACTGTTGGCGTCGAGGGATATTACGGCCACCTGGTTGCGATTGTTGAGTGGGATCGGCGTAAAGAATCCTCCGGTCAAGTCAGCGTTGTAAAGGGTCGTAAAGTTGCCGCCGAGGGTACCTACGTCATAGAGGGTGTATTGGGTAACCGCTGGCTGCGCCGTAGCGCGAGACGGAACCGCTAGGAGCGCAAGGAGCGCGAGTGCAAGTGCAAGGGAAGCAATTTTACGGGAGCGCATGATAAGCCTTTCCGGTTTTGGCGATCTGATTTGCTATGGATTGGCAAAGCAATCTCCCAGCCATTTAGGGCTCCCACCGTCCGAAGCCGGGCCATTCCTGCAGACCCTGTCCCGGATTAGTGCGGTTGAGGTGTCGTCTCGATTTTCTTGTCAGCCCCAGAGTGCAGCTCAAGGCATGGCGCAACCCGTTGAGTAACGCGGCAAATATCGAGCAGAATGTCGCGTGCCGCCCGTAAGCAGATACTGAAATGTGTAGAAACTTCCGCAGGAAGCTACGCGTTTTTACATGTTGCGAACCCATAGATCTGGCGGAGCCAAATGATTCGTCACGCTTTGGTGCAGGTCGTCCTTTTTTGCACGTTCTCGTGCAGTTCCGCTTCATACTAGTAGCAGCCATCCGGAGTCTGGGCATGATTCGGAATGGCACATAGCACGGACGTCCAACTACTTTCCGTCAGGTGACTCGATACGATGAGTGTGACACTGGCTAACGCTGGCAGCAATGTAGACGGGCCTTCTCGATTCGCGCGTGGGCCTGTGAGTGCACCTCCGCCAGCCTCCGCTGCGGGGGAGAGCCTCAGACCGCAGTCGTTGGCGATTCTAAGCCATGGCTCCACTTGGGCTGCAAGCTTTGGCATTTGGACGGTTTTCGGTCTAGTGACTGCGTTGGGCTCACGCGCATACGCCTCCGCAGCAGGTGTGTTACTTCCCTCCCTCGCGGTGGCGCTTACTTGGGACTTTAGTGATGCCTATGTCTGGGCGTTGCTCACACCGCTGCTCTACTTGCTGACACAAAGGCACGGCTTTGAGCGGGGCTGGCCCAAAGCCTTGCGAGTGCATATCCCCAGCGGCATCGTGGTTGCTGGCATCGCCGCCTTTTCCACGGCAAGTTTGAACTATTTGGCACCGTGGTGCCGCACTGGCTTTGGCCGCTCGCTGACGACGGACGTAATCGCTCTGTTCTTCTCAAACCTGACGCGCTATTGCCTCATCGTGGCAGTGAGCGAAGCGATTGTTTACGCCAACAAGTATCGCGAACGCACGTTACGTTTTGCTGAGCTAAAGCTGCAACTGGCCAGTGCGCAACTGCAAGTCCTCAAGATGCAATTGGAACCGCACTTCCTGTTCAATGTACTGAACTCGATTGCTGCCTTGACCCGCGAAGATGCCGCTGCTGCCGAACAAATGACGCTGCAACTCAGCGACCTGCTGCGCATTTCTCTGCAAAATATGGAATGGCACGAAGTCCCGCTCCGCAGTGAGTTGGAGTTCCTCCGCTGCTATTTAAGAATCCAGCAAACCCGATTTAGCGACCGCCTGACCACCCACTTTCACATTGCGCCCGACGTTCTCGATGCAGCCGTTCCCCACATGGTGCTGCAGCCATTAGTGGAAAATGCAATTCGCCATGGCATCAGCCCGCGCTCGGCCCCCGGATGGGTACACCTGCGCGCAGAAAAAATATCTGACCGGCTGTTGATTGAGATTCTGGACAATGGCGTGGGACTGACGCAGCCGCCCTCAGCCGGGAATACAAGAGGGCAGGGCGTAGGGTTGAAAAATACCCAACTGCGGCTGCAACAACTCTATGGCGACCACTATGAGTTCAGTTGCGCGAACAGCGAGACGGGCGGATGCCGAGTATGCATTTCGGTGCCCTTTCGCGAAACCGCTACGGAGACAGGATGCCGTCCTTGACCCCGCGCCCCCTGCGCGTATTGATCGCCGACGACGAGCCGCTAGCTCGAGGGCGGATGCGCTCGTTACTACTACAGGAGCCGGGAACCTGCGTGGTGGCAGAAGCCGCGAACGGCAGCGAGACGATTGCCGCTATCGAGCGCATCGAAGTAGACCTGATTCTCCTCGACATTCAAATGCCAGAGATGGATGGCTTTGCCACAGTAG
The DNA here is from genome assembly GCA_025356095.1 of Acidobacteriaceae bacterium. GTDB lineage: Bacteria > Acidobacteriota > Terriglobia > Terriglobales > Acidobacteriaceae > JANXUR01. The sequence goes on from JANXUR010000112.1 coordinate 49,046, forward strand.
AAGCGATGCGCACCGGGCCTGCCGCTCCCGCGCCCGCCATCATCTTCGTTACCGCGTATGATGCCTACGCGTTGCAGGCTTTTGCGGTTCACGCCGTGGACTACTTACTCAAGCCAGTGAGTGCAGAACGATTGCATGAAGCGGTCCACCGGGTACACGTCAACCACGATGTCTTGCGATTGAATCACGACTTGCGGAGCCGGATGAGCTCGCTGCGCTTGGAACTGGAGACGCTGCGCCATGCCCGCCAGCAATTGCTGGTAAAGACCGATGGCGAGATAACCCTGTTGGCGCTCGACGACATTGACTGGATCAGCTCTGCTGGCAATTACGTGACACTCCACATCAAGGGGCGAACCAAGTTGTGGCGCGAAACCTTGCAGGCGGTGGAAAAACGACTCGCTCCGCATCGCTTCGCGCGCATCAGCCGCTCCACACTGGTGAACACCACAAAAATCGCGACGCTCCGCTCGGCCGGCTATGGCGACTACTGCGTCCGGCTGCAAGACACCACAGAACTGGCCTTGAGCCGCGCCTATCGCGAAGCCTTTCTCAGCACACTCAACCAGATTTGAGATCCCTAGGCGCAAGGACTTACACGGCCGCAAGTCAATACAATCCCTCGGCGCTGGAATCCATGCGTAACGCAACTCACGAATCAGATAAATTAGGCGGGGGAACGCGTCCAACTGATTGAAAAGATTGGCTCCTCAGGTAGGACTCGAACCTACAACCCTTCGGTTAACAGCCGAATGCTCTGCCATTGAGCTACTGAGGAGTGCTGCCGCGCCGGGAGGCGCGTTCGGTTGACAGCTTTCAATATAACATTTTCCGCCACTGCGGAAAAGTGCCAGCGCGGGGCTAGACTTGGGGCTGGACTTGGGGCTGGACTTGGCCCGCTGCGCGAGCTGCCCACCTCCAGTGTTTGATACCCTTAATTGCGCTGCATTGTTGCTATCTTTGATTTGCACGAGGTTTTCTAATGGCCGCTGATTTTCGCATCATTCTGCTGCTTGGCAGCTTGGTTCTTGCCGTTTCCGCCACCGTTTTCGCTGGGGACGCCGCCGCGCCAACTGGCCCGCCCAAGGCCAAGGTCGAGCCCGTCACCGACGACTACTTCGGCACCAAAGTGGTAGACAACTACCGCTGGCTTGAAAATGGCGAGTCGCAGGAGTCGCAGGAGTATGCCCGGCAGCAACTCGCCTACACTCGCAGCATTCTCGATCCCCTGCCCGGCCGCGATGCCATCCACAAACGCTTGAGTGAGTTGTTAAACATTGGCACGGTGAACGCCCCGCAAATTGGCGGCAAGGGCGGCAGCAGCAGCGACGCCTACTACTTCTACACCAAGCGCGATGGCGGACAGAATCAGCCGGCGCTCTACGTCCGCAAGGGTGTGCATGGCGAAGACCGCGTACTGGTTGACCCCAACACCCTCGCCGCCGATGGCACCGTGGCGCTCGACTGGTGGTACGCCACCGACGATGGCAAGTACGTCACCTACGGCACCTCGCATTCCGGCGACGAGATCAGCACCCTGCATATTCTGGAAACCTCCACCGGCAAGCTGCTGGCTGACACCATTGAGCGTTGCCGAGCCGCCAGCGTTGCTTGGCGACCCGACGGCTCCGGCTTTTTTTACACGCGGTACCCCAAGAAGGGCGAAGTAGCTGACGGTCAGGAAGCATACAACCGCCACGTTTTCTATCACCATCTAGGTGACGACCCGGCCACAGACAAGCTCATCTTTGGCGAAGGCCGCGATCCGCAGGATTGGGCCAACGTGGACCTGAGCGAAGATGGCCAATGGCTGACCATCAACGTGGAGCAGGGCTGGGCCAAGTCGGAGGCCTACGTGATGAATGTGGCCGACGCAGCTTCTGCCTCCAAGCCTGTAAAGATCACCGAGGGCAAGAACTTTCTCTACAACGCTACGGTTTATAAGGGCCAGCTTTACATCACGACAAACGAAGATGCGCCGCGATACCACGTCTTCCACACCGACCCGGCGCATCCGGCGCGCGCGAATTGGAAAAAACTCATTCCGCAGACCGATGCCGTGCTGCAAGGCTTTTCATTCGTAGAGACCGCCACGGGCGGCAAGATTTTCGCGCAGTACGAGCACAATGCCAGCAGCGAGCTGAAGATACTGACGCTGGATGGCAAGGCAGCAACCGACATACCTTTGCCCACAATAGGCAGCGTTTACAGCGCTGGCAGCAAGCACGACCGCAGCGAGATTTTTTACGCCTTCCACAGCTTCACCGTGCCTCCAAGCGTTTACCGCTATGACGTGGCCACCGGCAAGAGCGAAGTGTGGGCCAGCGTGAAGGCAGACGTGAACTCCGCTGCCTACGACGCCAAGCAGGTCTGGTACACCTCCAAAGACGGCACCAAAGTGCCGATGTTCCTCGTCCACAAAAAGGGACTGAAGCTCAACGGCACCAACCCCACGCTGCTCACCGGATATGGCGGCTTCAACGTTAGCGAAACCCCTGCCTTCAGTCGCGGCGCGTATCTGTGGATGGAGCATGGCGGCGTGTATGCGCTGGCCAATCTGCGCGGCGGGGCCGAGTTTGGCGAAGACTGGCATCGTGCCGGCATGCTGGCCAACAAGCAGAACGTGTTTGACGACTTTATTGCAGCGGGCGAATATCTGGTGCGTGAAAAATACACCAGTCCCGCACATCTGGCGATTCAAGGTGGGTCGAATGGTGGCCTATTGATGGGCGCGGCACTTACCCAACGGCCCGACCTCTTTCGAGCAGTAGTTTGCGCGGTGCCGCTGCTCGACATGCTGCGATATCAGGATTTTTTGATCGCCAAGCTGTGGGTGCCAGAGTATGGCTCATCTGAAGTAAAGGAACAGTTCGACTGGATCTACAAGTACTCGCCCTATCAGCACGTCAAGGCTGGAACCGAGTATCCGGCTATCTTGTTCATGACCGCCGACTCGGACACGCGCGTCTCGCCCATCCACGCCAAGAAGATGGCCGCACTGATGCAAGCCCAAGCGGCGAACGGTGCCAGTACAGAAAGGCCGATCCTGCTGCGCATCGAGCCCAAAGCAGGACACGGCGCTGGCAAACCCGTAGCGAAGCAAATTGAAGAAGGTACGGATGTATGGTCGTTTTTATTTTGGCAGTTGGGGGTGCGGTAGGGCGGGGCGGGGCGGAGAGGGGAGCGCAGTCCGCACGAACCAGCAAACTTAATGACAGGCTGCGGCTGCGCCCAGCCTGTCACCCCTTACAGCAGCACGCCCGAAACCGCAGCCATTACGCCCACCACGCTCAGCACGATGCCCGCGTACCAGAACGCACGCTTTTTTGAGAGCAGGGTGATGGAGGTGACCACCAACGCAATCTCCATGAAGACTTCCGCCAGATCGAAGCGGTCGGCGCGGCGACGCTCCTGCCGGCCCTCTTCTTCCAGTTTGCGCGCTTCTTCTTCCAACTTCTTCTGCTCGTCCCGCTGATGTTGCGCCTCGGCTTCGTACTTCTCGCGGAACTTCTCCATGGCCGCTGAGTCCTTGGCAGCAACCACGGTGGAGAGGTCGGCGAAGACTTCATCCGTATTGCGACGGATATTTTTCGCCTGATACTCGGCCCATTGGTCTGCGGCTTTGCTCTGCAGCAGAATCTCTTCCGTATGCGACCGATGCCCCATCAGCGACACAGTGGCTACCAGAACCGCCATCACCGCCATTGAGAGTGACACCGGAGCCAGACTCGGGTTATGCGCAGCGTGCTCAGCGTGTTCGTGCAACTCGCTCAATTCTTCAGAACTCACAAACGCCTCCTCGCATACATCGGCTCGCCTCGCACCATTTCAGGCGTAAGGCTAGCTAAAAGATCAATTTCACTCCCAGTTGCACATGCCGCGATCCCCCGGACCCCACTACCGGGTTTGCGGCCCATACATCCGGCGTTGCACGCGCTAACCCCAAGGAATCCAAGTCGCCAAAGTCTGAGTGGATCGAGCCGTTCGAAAAGTTCGCATGATTCACCACATTGAAAAACTCACCGCGGAATTGCATCTTCGTGCGCTCGTTGAGCTTCCACACCTTGCTCACCGAAACATCCCAGTTCATGAACGCGGGCCCGCGAAAGGTATTTCGTCCCAGATTGCCAAATTGACCCGGCTCCGGGGGTGTGAGTACAGTGCTGCCAAACACGTAGCAGCCATAATTCGTCAACTGGTCTAAGTCTGGCTGCGCGTTGACGCACGCCTGAGGGCTCCGATCCGGCGAAGAGAAATCATAATAATGACTCGCGCTGCCGGGCCGCAGCCAGGTTACATTCGAGGCGGGCCCCGTAATGTTCCAGCGGTCGGTTAGTTCGCCCGTACCACTAATGTCGTTACTGCCATCACTTAGCGTGAACGGCTCGCCACCCTCTAATGACAATACACTGGTTAACTGCCAGCCCTGTCCCATCTGCAGGGGTGCCTCGAAACTGGGCGGCTCATAGGTTGCTGACAGGGTAAAGCGGTTGCGAATATCGTTGTCGCCATTGCCGCGCTCAGCGGCATAGTTCAAACTGTTCTGCGGCACGCTCGCCAGGTTACTGGTAGCAGTATCAATTGCATGTGCAAACGTGTACCCAGCCAACAAGTAGAGACCCTTGGAGTATCGCTTCGTCAGAGTTACCTGCAGGCCGTTGTAGATCGAGCTCGAACCGTTATCAAGATAAGTGAGGAAGCCTATATACGGGAAGCAGCCGCTGGTAAGTGGGCTCGCGGCACCTTTCCGCACGACGGTGCGGGGGGATCCGGCAGCATTCGCAAATGAACCGCAGTTCTGTACCAAGGGGCGCCCCAGTTGTTCTCCGCCGTCATCCAGGTTGTAATCCACCTGATTGATATCACGGTTGCGATACAACAATGTACCTTTGTTACCCACATAGGCTACTTGCAACACTGTATCGGCAGCAATCTGATGTTGCAAGTTCAAAGTCCAGTTCTCCACATAAGGGCTGCGGAGATGCTGGTCTACGCCGAAGACATCGCACGGACTGTCAAAACTGCAAGAACTGGAACCGCTAGCAAAGTCGAATACGGTGCCATCCCCGGTCCAGTTTATGTCGCCGCCTCCCAGAAAGCGAAGAAAGGTGTTGATGGTACCGTTGCCCGGTGTAACTCCATCAACTCCAGATGGATTGAGGTTGAGGCCACCACTATTAATAAATGTGCGGATGGAAGGCTGCGTGTAGATGATGCCGAAGCCAGCGCGTAGAACCGTCTTCCCGGTACCATGCAAATCCCACGCCACACCTGCGCGCGGCGAAAGGTTTTTGAAGTTTGTCTGGTAGGGTTGGCTGATGCCATGTCCTACTTGTACTAATCCTTGATCCGGCACGAAGTTTGCAATCAGGTTATTATCTTCCTTGATTGGTAGGGTCAGGTCATAACGCAGACCCAGATTCAACGTCACACGAGGAGTTACTCGGTAGTCGTCCTGCACAAAGCCGGCGAACGCTGATTGGTGAATGTTGCGGGCTAAATCTCCCACAAGAATTCTGCCGCGTCGCACGCTGCCCGCATAAAATCTTTCTAAGTTGCGAAAGTCAATGCGCCCACGCCCGTAATTGCCGCGCAGGTAGTCAACTGCTCCACGATTGTAGGATGCTCCCATTCTGAGGTTGTGCCGCCCCTGACTAAGCGCCAAGGTGTCTGCAATGGCATAGGAGCCGCTCGGTTTGGTGAAGAGCGGCCAGCCAGAGTTACCCCCCAGATAGTCGAAGAGAGAACCCGGCGTGATGCGCGGCAGGCCGAATAAGACCGGGTCAGTAACTCCTGTGTTGATTCCGTAAAACGCATTGGGATCGCGGTTGTGATCAACCGTGTTGATGCGTTGGTAGAACCGGTTATAACTACCCCGCAGTTGGTTGGTCCAGCTCGAATTTGGGGTCCACGTCCAATCACCGCCATAGACTTGAGCTTTGGTGTTGGCCAGCGAAAGAAAGTCGGCGCGCAAAGGCACGGCGTCTTCCTCCGTCTGGACACTGTTACCAAACACCCAGCGGCCCGCGATGGCGTTGTGCTCATTGGGGTGATAGTCTGAGCGCACCACCAGATTGTCTTCGCGGTTTACATTATTAAAGTCAAAGTTAATCAGTTCGGGGTTATTAGGGTCGAAAGTACCGCCAGGATTCGGCAGGAAAAGCTTGGCAATCTGGTCGCTGACCGGACTGATCGAGCCAAAATCTACGAGTGCGGCCGCGCGGGCGTCCACTAGGCTCCGGGTTGGATCTCCAATTGAGACAGTAACCGGGCTGGCAGCGGCAAACGGATTACCCACCTTGTGCCGGGTACCTTCATATGCTGCAAAGTAAAACCATTTGTCCTTTCGAATCGGCCCGCCCACGGAAGCGCCGAACTGGTGCAACAGCAGAGCAGACGCCGGGTCAGGCCCCGGATTGAAATAGTTACGTGCGTCGAGCGCGGAGTTGCGGTGAAAATAATATGCCGTGCCATGCACCCCGTTCGTACCAGACTTGAGCCCGATATTGACGACTACTCCTGGCTTTTGACCGAAGTCTGCGCTTGGGTTTTCCTGTGTATTGAACTCCTGAATCGCATCCAGCGGCAGATGGCTGGCTGGAGTGCCCTGCACTCCTTCCTCGTTGATGACCGTCGTACCGTAGTACGCGTCGGTATCTGTGGCACCGTCAATAACAAAGTTGTTATCGTCTGGCCTATTGCCGTTAGATGTAATTGAATGAAAACCTCCACCGGGGGTGCGCTGTACCCCGGGATGCAACGGCAGCAAGTTTTGAAAATCGCGGCCTTGTAGCGGCAACTCGTTAATGGCTTTATTCGAGAGGACCCCACTAAGAGTGACGTTGGTACTTTCCACGAGCGGCGCATCGCCTTGTACCTCCACTATCTCTGACGCGGCACCCGGTCGCAAGGTAAAGTCCAGTCGCAAATCATTCGCCACTTCAATCAACACGCTCTCCCGTACCGCAGTCTTGAAGTTGGCCGCCTCGACGCTCACCTTGTAGCTACCGGGGTCGATGCTGGGTGCCGCGTAGTCTCCTGTAGCATTCGCCACCAGTTGCCGAATTATATGGGTGGCCAGATTTTCAATCGCCACACGCGCACCCGGTATTACCGCGCCCGTGGCGTCCACCACGCGGCCGCTGATGCGACCCTGCGAGGACTGCGCATGCACGCTCGCAACAATTCCGTTGAACGCAACAAACAGGGCCAAGAACACAACGATCCTGACACGACATAGCATCATAAGGTAGCCTCGATATCTTTCACCGGAATATCACTGGTGGTTGCATGAAAATGAGCCTGGGACTTGCAAAAGAGGGGCGGAATCACTGAAGCAAGCTTACAGGCCAGCTTCCAGTTTTCCAGCGTCGAGTAGCCAAGCGAAGTAAGACCTTGCAGCCAATTCGGCTGGCGACACTGGGGCGACTGCAAAGGAAGCAAAGTTCAATTTTCGACACCCGGATGGTAGAGCAAGCAAAAGTTTGAAAGACAGACTGAGTTTTGCAGACTGAGCAAAAAGTGTCAAGAGCTTTTTCTTTTCAGTAAAGACTGCCATCTGCTTGCGTACTGGTCACCATACCAGCGTCCACCGATAGCGAATAGCTGACCGCCCCACTTGCCGTCCACTCGCCAAGATTGAGCGTGTGGCCCGCTGCTACATGCAGAACTGTGACGTTGGTGAAAGTGAGGCGCTTGCCGCGCTCGCACATCGCGGGAACGCCCGTAGGCCGGATCATATAGGCACCCCTGCCCGTACCTACTACCGTGGCCGTACCATCCGGCTCCAGCAGCACTGCTGATTTTTCATCAATCGCCACTTCTCTCGGCGAGCTAGACCATCCATCTTGCAAGATGCGCGCCAGAAATCCCAGAGTGCGGCCCATGCGGTCGCGCTTGGCAAAATGCGAATCCGTCAGCAAATTTTCCAACTGCGGGACCTTCAGGAACCCTCGCACCAGCGTGACGCGGTCAAGGTATGGGTTAGCCAGCACGTCACTGGAGCGCAGGTCTTTGTCGTGAGGCTTGTCGCCCAGCGCGCCGTAGGCGAACTCGCCTTGAACAGCCAGACCAGCACTGGTTCCGCCGAGCGGTTTGCCCGCAGCCACATGAGCGTTGATCGCTTCCTGCACTGGCGTTCCTTTCCACCAGTTCACGTAGCGTGCCTGATCGCCGCCCGAGATGAAAATAACCTCGGCAGCACGAATGATCGCCACGACCTTGGGATCATTCGCCGCCTTGCGGCTTGGGATCAGCAACGTCGCCACCGAATTCACCTTGCAAAGACCGTTCACATAAGGGTTGTAGTCGTCTTTGCCGTGGGCGCGCAGCACCAGAAAGTCGCCGCCAGTGCCCTTGTTGCACAGCCAGCGGAAGGCCTCGTCGAGGTCGTCTCCCCCGCCCATCATGGCAATTCCCGCCACAGGATGCGTTGTCGCATCCGTCGCAGCGCCGACACGCCAATATTTATAGGAAGCGGCAGAAGCGGAGCCTGCCAGCAACAAGATCGCGGCCATGCCGAACCCAAAGGCTGACCTCATTACGCGGTTCAAACCAAGACGTTTCATGTTGCAAAAATCTACCTGCTCAGCGGGGCGGTGTCAAAAGCTCTAACCCTCGCCGAGGCGTACAGCAATCTGCGCATTAGTGTTCCCCATTGCTTCCATTCCCGCAAACTGTTATAAAGAAGGGCTTTCGTAAACCTGCTCCGGACGGTGCCGTAGTCTCACGGCCCGTGTTTTCACCGGAGCGGTCGCTCCCGGCGCGGCCAAGCTCTTCCTGTTTCCCAGTAGCGGAAGCGTGCCCGGAACCCAAAAACGCTATGGTTGTTGACCCTAATTGGAGGAATCCGTATGCACACCAGATTCGCGGTGGCTGGCCGTTCTGCGAAGGCTCTCGCCGCACTGTTCTTTTCCACGTTGTTCCTATCCGTTTCTGCGCTTGCCCAGTCGGGCGAAGCCGAAGGCGGCGAAGCATCACTCAAGCTGCCTGACCTTTCCAGCGTTCAGTTCCTCGGCATTGACGGCCATACCCTGCTCACCATCGGGCTAGCCTTCTGCGCCGCCGGTCTGGTCTTCGGCTTGGTCATTTACCAGCAACTCAAGAACATGCCAGTTCACAAGTCCATGCTCGAAATTTCTGAGCTGATCTATGAAACCTGCAAAACCTATCTAACCACGCAGGGCAAGTTCATCATGATTCTGTGGGTGTTCATCGCAGTGATCATGTCGGCCTACTTTGGCTGGCTGGCTCCGGTTCCGGGCAAGAGCGTTCTGCTCACACTGCCCATCATTCTGTTCTTTTCGTTGGTCGGCATCGCTGGCAGCTACGGCGTGGCGTGGTTTGGCATTCGCGTCAATACCTTCGCGAATTCTCGGACTGCGTTTGCCGGACTTCGCGGCAAGCCCTACCCGATTTACGCAATTCCGCTGCAAGCTGGCATGTCCATCGGAATGATGTTGATCTCGGTTGAGCTGCTGATTATGCTCTTCATTCTGCTGTTCATCCCCGGCGACTACGCTGGCCCCTGCTTCATCGGCTTCGCCATCGGCGAATCACTGGGTGCGGCTGCGCTTCGTATCGCGGGCGGCATCTTCACCAAAATCGCCGACATCGGCTCTGACTTGATGAAGATCGTTTTTGGCATTAAAGAAGACGATGCTCGCAATCCCGGCGTAATCGCTGACTGCACGGGCGACAATGCGGGCGACTCGGTTGGCCCATCGGCTGACGGCTTTGAGACCTACGGGGTCACCGGCGTCGCGCTGATCACCTTCATTCTGCTCGGCGTACACGACCCCAAAGTGCAAGTACAGCTCTTGGTCTGGATCTTCGTCATGCGTGTGATGATGCTGGTCTCCAGCGCTGGTGCCTACTTTTTGAATGGCTTCATCGCCAAAGCCAAGTGGGGCAACGCCGACGAAATGAACTTCGAAACTCCGCTCACCAACCTGGTGTGGATCACCTCGGTGGTCTCCATCGTGCTGACCTACGTGATCAGCTACCTGATGATCCCAAATCTGGGCGACGGGTCACTCTGGTGGAAGCTGGCCAGCATCATCTCCTGCGGAACTTTGGCGGGTGCGGTGATTCCGGAAGGTGTGAAGGTCTTCACCTCGACCGAATCGCGCCACGTGAAAGAGATTGTGACGGCTTCAGAAGAAGGCGGCGCTTCGCTCAACATTTTGTCGGGCTTAATTGCTGGCAACTTCTCCGGCTACTGGCTCGGCCTTACCATGGTCGCGCTGATGGGCCTCTCCTATTACTTCAGCCAGATGGGTCTCGATACCCTCATGATCGCCGCTCCCGTGTTCGCCTTTGGCCTTGTTGCCTTCGGCTTCCTCGGCATGGGCCCGGTCACCATCGCGGTGGACTCCTACGGCCCAGTCACGGACAACGCGCAATCGGTCTATGAGCTTTCGCTGATTGAACAGGTTCCGAACATTGCTGCGGAAGTGAAGAAGGATTTTGGCTTTGATCCGAAGTTTGACCTTGCCAAAGATCTGCTAGAAGCGAACGACGGTGCTGGCAATACCTTCAAGGCAACCGCCAAACCGGTGCTGATCGGCACCGCGGTGGTCGGCGCCACCACGATGATCTTCTCCATCATCATGTCGCTCACCCACGGGCTCACCGTGAATGTGGATAAGCTCTCGCTGCTCCACGCTCCTTTCCTGCTCGGCCTGATTACCGGCGGCGCGATGATCTACTGGTTTACCGGCGCTTCCATGCAGGCCGTGACTACCGGTGCCTATCGTGCGGTTGAGTTCATCAAGGCCAACATCAAGCTTGAGGGCGCAACCAAAGCCTCGGTCGAAGACAGCAAGAAAGTCGTGGAAATCTGCACCAAATATGCGCAAAAGGGGATGTTCAACATCTTCCTCGGCGTATTCTTTGGCACGCTGGCTTTCGCCTTCGTCGAGCCGTTCTTCTTTATCGGCTACCTCATCTCCATCGCGATCTTCGGCTTGTATCAGGCGATCTTCATGGCCAATGCCGGCGGCGCGTGGGATAACGCCAAGAAGGTTGTGGAAGTCGAACTGAAGAAGAAGGGCACCCCGCTGCACGATGCCACCGTCGTCGGCGACACCGTGGGCGATCCGTTTAAAGATACTTCCTCGGTAGCCATGAACCCGGTCATCAAGTTCACCACGCTGTTTGGCTTGCTCGCCGTGAAACTCGCGGTCTCACTGACGCGCACCCAAGGCGGCACTTTCACCACCGTACTCGCGGCGATCTTCTGGGTCGTCTCGGCGTACTTTGTATACCGCTCGTTCTACGGTATGCGCATCGGCACCGACGAGAAGTAAAGGGCTCTTCCCCCTGTTGAGGGGCCGGGCACCCGCCGCGTTTGCGGCGGGTGCCTTTTTGTTTGCGGCCTACGGTCCAGTCTCTTGCTCGCTGAGCGCTCACCCCTCGCTGCATTCTTGCGGCAGCGGTGAGCGCCCAAGGTTTTACTGACCTGCCCGGGCGCTCCTCTCCAACGTCCGCAGAAATAGCACTACCTGCCAGCGCTGCGCGTCCGGCGCTCCGCTGAAGGATGGCATCTTCTTACCTGTGTTGCCTTGCGTGATCTTCCAGAAGAGTGCCCCGTCGCTTTGCTGCTGCACCAGCGGCAAAGTAAGATTTGCTGCGGGTGGCAGACCGGTACCATCGGGGCGATGACACTGGGCGCAGTCGCGCAGAAATATCTTCTTGCCGCCGGCTGCCAATTGTGGCTTGTTGGCGAGTGGATTGACCTTGGCTGAAGCCTCGGGCGGGGCTTGCCATTTGGGGTCTTGGATGTAGGTGAGGTTCTGGGCGTGGGCTGGTGGAGTAAACATCGCACAGAGTGCGAGTGTGAGCGCGAGTGTGGCTGTGACTGTGCCGACCCAAGCAAACAAATTTTTCTGCTTCGCAGGAACGGAACAGGCAAGGCATCCTGTCCCCACGCGGTCCCCGCTGGCCAAGGTGCCCCTTCCCGCACATTTTAATTCACTCATCTCAATCATCTGCCACCCCACAGCGCGGCTAACTTGCGGCCAAATCCGCGAATCTCATAGGTGTAGCTAAAGCGCAGCAAGAAGGGATAACTGTGGTCATTCAGCCCGAAGCCGGGTGAAAACTTGACGCGTGAATTGCTGCTTACCTGCCACTGCACCACCGGGGCAATGTATTGCGAGTTGCCGCGTCCGGTAAAGCCGAGGACGGTGCTGCCCAAACTGCCGTAAGCTTCCACTCCTGCGCTCATGTTCTCCGCGCAAAAGCGGCAGTCGCTGCCTGATGCAAGGGTGCTGAGCGGGCGCGAGGCACCCACAGAATAGCCAAACTCAAAGCCTTCGCTGCGGCTCAAGTTCTTTTCTGCCAAAAAGTTTTCCGCGATGTTCCAGTTGTGCACCTGGCTAGAAAGAATCAGCTTTGCCTCAATTTCATGGGCACGGGCCCGGCTCGATTCCGCATTCGGTGCGCCGAAATCCGGCGGGCCTCCCGGTGTTTCCTTCAAAATGCGCGTCGCCTCGTTGATATTTTCGTACTCAAAATACAAAACAGGGTTGATCCAGTGCTCGCGCTTCAACGGACGAAAGCGATTCTCAATGCGCCATCCCGTAAACACCGCGCTGTCGCCTACCCTGCCCTGCCCTTCCAGATATAGTTCGGTGGTCCACCAGCCGGTAACGCCATATTCCAGCTCCAGATACGGGGCGACAAACGCACTGTCGGCTCGCGTCCCGCCTACCGGAGCGGAGGTCGAGCTAAACTCCAACTCCAGGTTCCCCGGCTCTTCCAGATGATGGTCATAAGTGGTGAAATACGGCGACTCTTGAGCTACGGCGATCGAACTGCCAGCGCACAATGCTATCGCCAAAAAAATGACGAAAAAGGCAAATTTAGGTCTTGGCATGACAACTCCTGTTGCAAACCAGTTGCAACTGTAGGGTACAGTGTTGCAACTATGTTGCAAGTGACTTCCATCACCATTGTCGCGGCCACTTGCCACTTGGGTCAAGCCCATCTATGTCAGAGTTGTGTCATTTGGTAGTGCTGTTCAGCGCGTCACTTGCCTTTACGCGCGGGCGCGGACGCCCGACAATCAGCGCAATATCCGCCCACTTCTAGCCGGGTAACCACGATCTGGACGTCGGCCTCGCGCTGAATGTTGGCTTTCAGGCGGTCAAACAGCGCGCTTTCCAGTTCCACTACCTTGCCGCAGCGCAGGCACGTAACGTGGATATGGTCACGTTGCGGGCGCCGCTCGTAGAAGTGCTTTTCACCTTCCACGTGCATCAGGTCAAGCTCGTCAATCATGCCGTGCTGCTTAAGCAGACCTAGCGTGCGGTAAACCGTCACACGGTCAATATTTGGGTCGAGACCTTTAGCCTGCAACAGAATCTGGCTCGCGTCGAGATGGGTGGTGGCAGTCTCGACGATGCCGAGAATCACCCGCCGCTGCCGCGTCATGCGGACGCCTCGGGCGATCAACTCGGCCTGAAGTGAACCCGGAGTTTCTGTTTGGGGTAGGGGCATAGCAAGTCTTAACCACCAAGTCTAAGCTACCCAATCCTGGTGATGCCCGCAAGTTGAGCCGCGGCTATGCCGGGCCGCGCAAGTTCTGCTTCAAGCGCTTCGCCAGTCTTTCAATCTCATCTGCCTTCTTGATAGATGCCACGGGCAGAACGGGCGCGGTGCTAACGACTTTGATCTCCTGCTGCAGTTGGCTCGCCAGTGCCGTAAGGCGTTCGCTGTCGTCGGCCAACTGTTTGAGCCTTTCTTCCCTTTGCTTGCGCTGGCGCTCCATCTCGGCCCTCATCAGGAAGTCTTGCCGAACCTTGGACCCGGGCATTGGATTCACCGTAACCACACCCGGCATGCTGCTTTGCAGTTGGCGATCGGAAATAGGCCGATTCGGAATGGGAGGCATCGGACTTTGTGCTTGGGAACCGCCGCAAAGCAAAACCGCCAGCAATAATCCAGCCTGCAAACCGTAGAGTCGCATACTGCACCTCGTGACTTCGATATTCGATGTTTGAAATTTGATACCTGATATTTGATACTTGATATTTAACGCCGAATTATACGGCCCGCTTCCACAAATCGCGGCAACTCCGTTGAGTTCTCAGGCACATCAGTTCACTCTTGCTATAATCCACCTTTCGGAGCGACCCGCTTTTGATTGCCATGCCAATCCCGCACCTTCACAGCTGGGCGAACCTATTCGACGAATGGAGTGACGACTCCATCGAATTTGTGCGCCAGGCCGGGCCCAAGATTGTTTTTGTGGCCGTGACGACCTGTGTCATCATCCTTTTTCTGCGCTGGATGGCGCGTCGCACGATGTGGCTTAAGACACGGCAACTCCCGGGCGGGGTGCGGAGCCAGCAAGTCAGCACTTTGGCCAAGGTTATCAGCGACGTCGGCAGCTACGTGGTCGGCACACTGGGTGCGCTCGAAATTCTGGCCCTCTGCGGCCTAAATTTGCAGCCCCTTCTAGCCAGCGCCGGAATTGCGGGCATCGCCATCGGCTTTGGCTCGCAAGCTTTGATTAAAGATGTGCTTACCGGCTTCTTCATTCTGTTCGACGACCAATACGCCTTGGGGGACAAGGTACAAATTGCAGGCGTCAAGGGCACGGTGGAAGAAATCTCGTTGCGGCGCACCATTCTGCGCGACGATGATGGCAGCCTCTACACCATCCCCAATAGCGAAATTCGTGTGGTCAGCAACCTCAGTCGCGATTGGGCGCAATTGCCAATAACGGTGACGGTGCCCTACCAACTGCCCAGTCAAGAGATCGAGCGGGTTGTCACTGCGGTGGCCCAGGAGTTCGCAGCCGATTCCCGCTTTACCGCCGACCTGGAAGGCCCGCCACAATTTGCCGGACTCGATCGCACTGGCAACGGCACGGCCGACTATCTGATTCTGCTGCGCAGCCGCCCTACCCGCCAGTTTGTGTTAGCCCGTGAATTGCGGCTCCGAATCAAAGAGCGTTTTGAGCAGGAGCAGATTCCGGCTGACAATAGTCCGGCGCGCGTCTATGTTGCGACCGACCCACCTACCGGCTCCACCTCATAGCGTCATCGCTATAGCGTCATCGTTATAGCGTCATCGTTAGCTTCGCCAATCTAATCAGTAGTCATCCGCCCAATAGCGGCCTGACCGAGCGCCAGACCGGCAAGCTCGTTACTCGCACCGCAATGGGCACCAACCGCGTTATTCCCATGCAGATTGGCGAGCAACTGCCACGAATCTGCTAGCAGGCGTCAGGCTTATTGCACTGGCTCGCGCAGGTTGTTCTTCACCCGCTTGGCAACCTTCTCAATTTCTTCCGCCTTCTTTACCGCGTCCAGCGAAAGCACTTTTGTGGGATCGGCCTTGGCAAGGGACTCCTTCAGCTCTGTAATCAGTTGGCTCAATCGGTCGGTGTCTTTCGCCAGCGCCTTACGGCGTTCTTCCTGCGCCCGCTTTAGGCGAATTTCCTCCAGCCGCTGGTCACCTTCGGTGCCCTCATGCGCATGCAAGGTGTCAAAGGGGTCGTACTCGCGGCGCACCGGCTCGGGAGATGGCTGCGACACGCTTTGAGCGGAAGCCAAAGCTCCGCATACCACCAGAAAAGACAGGCAGAGAAACAGGTGACGCATCGCGGCCTCCCCAAACAGCATGGCTCGCGGCTAGTATACCCCCGCACCCCTCCACCGACTACAATCATGCCTAGCCGGGTTGCCGTACCGGCGCGTCCTCAACGGAGAATCCATGACCGCACCGCACCGCTCCCCCGCGCCCGCACCGTGGTTCCGCGCCGAGACTCTCCCTACCCTAAACGTTCTTGCCATCGTAACCCTTTGCGGTGCCAATCTGTTGCTCTACATCCTCGGCGGCAACCATTACGGCTACTTTCGCGACGAGCTTTACTTTCTTGACTGCGGTCGGCATCTGGCTTGGGGCTATGTGGATCACGCCCCCCTGATCGCCTTGTATTCGCGCATCGCGCTGATGATGGGCGGCTCTCTCTACGCGCTGCATGCGCTTTCTTACTTCACAGGCTTGGTGCGCATCGTGCTCGCGCTTCTCATCGCCCGGCGGCTGGGCGGCGGCAACTTCGCGCAGTGGCTCGCCGGCATCTGCACTTTTCTCACTCCCATGTACCTCGGCACCGACAACATCCTGACCATGAACTGCTTCGAGTCGCTTTACTGGATGGGTTGCGCTTATGTGTTAATCCTGATCGTGCAAACCGGCAACTCGCGGCTGTGGTTGTGGTTTGGCTTGATCGCCGGGCTTGGATTGGAGAATAAGCACTCCACGCTATTTTTCGGTGCGGCAGTGGTCGTCGGCATTGTGCTGACTCCCTTGCGCCGAGAACTGCTCAAGCCCTGGATCTATCTTGGCGGACTCATAGCACTGGTCATCTTCCTGCCGAATATCATCTGGCAGGTCCAGCATGGGTTTCCTACGTTAGAGTTGCTGCGGAACGTCAAAGCCACCGGCAAAGACGTAACCCACACGCCGGTCTCGTTCATCCTCGAACAGATTTTAGTGATGAACCCGCTGCTTTCACTGGTGTGGATCATCGGCTTGTTCGCTGTATGCTTTGGCAGTTTGCGGCGCTATCGTGTGCTGGGATGGATCTATCTGTCACTGTTAGTCATCTTTATTGTGCTGCAGGGTAAGAACTACTACTTGTCGCCCGCGTATCCTATGCTGATCGCCGCCGGGGCTGCGGCGATTGAGGCATGGTTGCTGGCGTGGAAGCCCGCTGCGCTATGGCCGCGAGGCGTAGTGCTGGGCTTGGCGGCTACCGGCATTGCGCTGGTGCCGGGCATCACTACCATTCTGCCCATTGAACAACACGTTGCATACACCGAGGCACTGCATATCTCCGCGCCCAAAACGGAGAACCATCACAATGGCCCGCTACCACAGCTTTTTGGCGACCAGTTTGGCTGGCCTGAGTTAGTAAGTGAAGTCAGCGCAGCCTACTATGCGATTCCGCCGGAGCAGCGCGCCCACACTGGCATCTTCGCCAACAATTATGGAGAAGCCGGTGCACTCGCCATGTTCGGCCCCAGCCACGGCTTGCCGCAGCCCATCAGCGCACACCAGAACTACTTCTACTGGGGGCCGCCGAAAGAGCCCTACACCGACTTGATCGTGCTGCAGGATAGCCGCGAGGGATTGGAACACTGGTGTGGCTCGGTGGACTTGCTCTTCGAGCATCACAACGATTGG
>JANXUR010000071.1 GCA_025356095.1 Acidobacteriaceae bacterium
AGTCGCAATCGTGATGCCGCGTGCCCGCTCTTCCGGCGCGTTGTCAATCGAATCAAACGAGCGGAACGTGTTCTTCGGGTTGTGCTTCGACAACACCTTGGTGATCGCCGCCGTCAACGTCGTCTTGCCGTGGTCAATGTGGCCAATCGTACCCACATTTACGTGCGGCTTATTCCGGTCAAATTTTTCTTTCGCCATCGCTCTGCTCCGTTTAGGATTCCTACGCTAGTAACACCACGTACCCATTGCTACCCTACGTTTGTTACGCTACGCCTGCTTCGCTACGTTTACTTCGCTACGTTCGCTTCGCCGAATTCGCTTCAGTAGTACCGGTACACTTTAGAAAACTTTAGCCGCAAGCTGTCTTCCACTTGCTCCAGCTTGCTCAAGTAAAACTCACGCATCAAGCCTTGATCTGACATGGTCAACAGACCGTACAGCACCTTGGCAGTCTTACCCGAACGCTTCAATTCTGCATCCAGCGCTTCCACAATGCCGCGATCCAGTACGCCTTGCCAGTCGCGAACCCGCAAACCAGCGGATTGCACTTTCTTCAAGAACTGCACTACCACGGCCGGGGCTAATACGCGCTCCAGAGCACTCTGCAACTGGCTGTACTCAGCCACTTGCACCACAGATATCTCCGCCTTCTGAAACAGTGCTTCTGCCATGCGCTTGCCTTACCCTTTAACCCAAATCTCTGGAGCCGATGACCAGGATTGAACTGGTGACCTCTCCCTTACCAAGGGAGTGCTCTACCAACTGAGCTACATCGGCCCTGTTACTACTACTTCACTGCTACTTCTACGACAACTTCGATAACTTCTGCCAGCACTGCGCCCTGCAATCACCCCGGCATAAACTGGAGCGGGAGACGGGGATCGAACCCGCGACCAACAGCTTGGAAGGCTGTGACTCTACCACTGAGTTACTCCCGCCCAACCGCTTCCTTAATGCTTGCATCCGCTTGCGCTGCTGCTTCCAGCCGCAACCGGTAGCCATGCAACCAGGTACGAAAGGCAAACAGCCCTAAGATCACCAAAGTCGCCGTCCGCAAACTGATGCGAACCGGCCCCATCCCGAGCGGTACTTCGTCCAGCGTGAACCAGGCCACCGCGCCCAAGGCTGCAAATATCATCAGCGCCTTGTTCATTCGGCTCATTCGGCTCATTCGGCTCATTCGGCTCATTCGGCTCATTTGGCTCATCCGGTTCATGCCAAGACCCGCCTCTACCGCCATTCCCGCTGACTACGGGCAAAACTGGTGCACAGGGGAGGATTCGAACCTCCGTAGCTCTTGAGAGCGGCAGATTTACAGTCTGCTGCCTTTAACCACTCGGCCACCTGTGCGGAAAAATACGCCGAGCCACTTCGAGGCCCTACGGAATTTCCGGCGGCATCTTACGCCGCCTTTGCTACATCTGCCACATCGCTAAAATCGTTACTACCCTCGGCTTCAGCCCATTTGCAGGCAAGAACATAGAGCGGCAAACATCAAGCGCTGCGCAGTCCCTAGCGCTTTCGGGATTTCCCCGTTTGCCGTTCTTTAGCACCTTACCTTTGCGTCTCTGGAAGCCTAATCTGGAGCTGGCGAAGGGACTTGAACCCCCGACCCTCTGATTACAAATCAGATGCTCTACCAGCTGAGCTACGCCAGCAAATGCGGTGTCCGCCGCCCCCTTGGGACGGAGGGATGCCCTTCTTCCAACCGAAGCACGAAACCATCATAAAAGGTATCACAGGCGGGAGCCGTGTGCAAGTTTACGGCCAACCGGCGGTGGAATTCTCAAAAACCTCGTTTTGCGTATCGTTTTGCGTATCGTTTTGCGTGTCGTATTGCGTGTCGTATTGCGGCTCGCAAACCTATTCTACCAGCCTCGCTACCTTTTTGCCGAGCCCGCGTTCGGCCCACTTTTTGTTATGATAAAAGGGCTGGTTCGCCCGTGCCATCTGCGGGCTGTGCCCTCCGTGCACCGGTTACCGAGGTGTGGTTGGGGGCCCTACATGCGATCCCGACGACGACTCCTCATTGGCGCAGTGGTGGTGGCGGTAGCCGTTCTGCTCGGCTGCGTGGTGCTGCTTCGTAAGCTGGCCCCCCCAGAGCCCGCCCGTCTGCTGCCTTCCGCCGACGCCTTTGTTTATGCCGACGCCCGCTGGCTGCACCGCACCGGCGAGAGCCTGCCAGCCATAGAACGCACCGCCGAGTACAGCCGCTTTGTCGCCGAGACGGGTATAGACCCTGAGCGCGATTTGGATGAAGCAGCCCTGGCGCTTCACTATCCCGCTGCCAGCGTGGGCCCCGCTGCCCCGCCCACCAACACCTTCCCCGCCGAAAAAATCCGCTTCTCCACCGTGCTGCGCGGCCGCATTCAGATGGATCGCCTCGGAACCTACCTAGCACGCGTCTCTGCCAGTCACCAGGAATATCGTGGCATTACGATTTATGCGTTGCCGCTGGAGAACCGCACGCTCCGCGTGGCGCTGCTGGGCACGGACCTAGTTGCCACCTCGAACGTGGATGACCCTCTGGTGATTCGCGGGATCATTGACCGCTCCAAAAAACTGGCCTCACCTTTCGCGGGTCCCCAGATGCTCCGCCAGTATTATCGCGAGATCCCCCTCACCAGCATGGCTTGGGGCATCTTCCGCACAGACCGCTTGCCCAATCAACAACTCAGCCTGGGGGGGCCATTCAGTGGATCATTGATTGGCGGATCCGTGGCTCCGCAAGTGATGGTGGCCTCGGTTCGCTACTTTGGAAGCTGGGCGCTGCACGCGCAGGCGTTTATGCGCAACGATGCCGAAGCCCAAAAATTGAGCGGGGAGTGGAATGCCACCCGTGATGTTCTTGCCGCTGGACTTGCACCCTCCGCTGCGGGGAGCGCGGGTAGTGGTGCCGGGGGTGACGCGGGGGTTGAAGCGGGAGCCGAAGCCGGAGCCGAAAACACGAATGCCCGTATTGCTGAATTCCTGCAAAGCAGCAAAATTGAAGCCAGTGGCCGCAAGGTAACCATCAGCGCCACTCTGCCATCTGCTCTGTGGCGGGCGTTGGTACTTCCAGCGGTGGTCACGCCTGTCGCTCCCCTTAAACCGGAAGCGGTGAAACCTCCGCGCAGCTCGCACGTCCACTAGAATGATTGCGGGCAGTGCGCAAAGCTGCGCCGCCCCGGTGAAAATATCTATATGTCGAATCTGCCTCTACCTCTCGCTGCCTTTCTGGCCGGAATCCTTTCATTCCTGTCTCCGTGTGTTTTGCCCCTTGTGCCCGGCTACGTTTCGTTGATTTCGGGCGTTGGCTTAGACGAGCTAAAGACCCAACGCGAGGGACTGTTTGGCCGCGTGATGATGAATTCGCTTGCCTTTATTCTTGGCTTTAGCATTGTTTTCATCACCTTAGGGGCTATCTCCACCGAAGTCGGACAACTTCTGGCGCGGTATAAGGCAGTGATTTCGCAGATTGCGGGCGTCGTCATCATCCTCTTTGGTCTCCACCTGACGGGCATCATGCCGATCAAGTGGCTCTATACGGATGCCCGCCTGCATGAGGTGAAAGGTGGCTCTACCCTCTGGGGCGCATTTGTCATCGGCTTTGCCTTTGCCTTTGGCTGGACGCCTTGTGTCGGTCCCATTTTGGCGGTGATCCTGACTTTTGCCTCGCAGCAGGATTCGCTGTTGAAGGGCGTTGCGCTGTTGGCAATTTATTCCGCTGGCTTGGCCGTGCCATTCCTGCTGACCTCGCTGGGCATTCAGCGCTTTTTGTCTTTTTACAGCCGCTTTCGCCGCCACCTGCATACGCTAGAGGTCATCAGCGGTGGGCTGCTGATGGTGTTGGGAGTGCTGCTGGTGCTGGGGCGATTCAGCATTTTGTCGCGCTATCTTGGGTTCTTGAATCAGTTTGCGCTGTAGCCGCATCCTAGCAATGAGTTAGTGGGCTTACGCCAGTGCTTTACACCAGTGGTTTACGCTGGTGGTTCACACCGATGGTTTACCCCGGTGAGTGTTCGTAGGAGATGTTTTCGTGAAGCGTAACTTCGTCATTCTGGTTTTGATTACTCTTGTTGTGGCGGGCATGTTGATTTTCGCCACCCGCGCCACCCATAGCGCCAGCGGCGCTGCCACTGGAGTTGGTGGTGGGGCGCCTGACTTCGCGCTCAACACCCCAGACGGCAAGACCGTACATCTCTCTGACTTCCGCGGCAAAGCCGTTGTGCTCAACTTCTGGGCCACTTGGTGCGGGCCGTGCAAGATTGAGATGCCATGGTTTGTGGACTTGCAAAAAAAGTATGAGGCGCAAGGCTTGCAGATCGTCGGCGTCAACATGGATATGGACGATTCCAGCAAAGATGAAGTCGGCAAGTTCGCCAAAGATATGGCGGTAAACTATCCGATTGTGCTGGGGTCGGAAAAGACGGCGGATGCCTACGGCGGCTTGCCTGCACTGCCTACCACGCTCTACATTGACCGCGATGGCAAGGTGGTTGACCGGGTTATCGGCTTGCGCGGACGCGCAGAAATTGAAGCAGCGATGCAGAAGATCATTGCTTCCCAACCAGCAGCGCATTAAGGCGTTACGAAAAGCGCAAGTCCGCGCAGCCGAATGGTTGAGCTGTGCATCCAACACAATTATGAAGCAGTGTTTTTATTCCGTCGTCGCTCTTCTGGGTTTGTTGGCCTTGGCCGCAGCCGCGCAGGCGCAGGGACCATCCGTATCCTTCACCGCACCGGCCGTCGTTACAGTTCAGGCTGGCAAGAATGGCAGTCTGACATTGCCCTTCCGGGTCGGCAACGGCTTTCATGTCAACTCCCATAAGCCGCACGAAGACTACTTGATTCCCACCGAGCTCAAACTAGAGCCGCCCTCTGGCGTAATGGTCAGCAAAGTAGATTACCCAGACGGCAAAGATACAACGTTCCCGTTCGCTCCCGACGAAAAGCTAAGTGTCTACACCGGAGACTTCAACGTCACGGTACAAGTGCACGCGCTGCCAAAAACGACGCCGGGCACCTATGCCCTCAAGGGCGTGCTGCGCTTTCAGGCCTGCGACAATCGCGCCTGCTATCCTCCGAAAAACACCCCCATTGAAATGATGGTAAGCGTGGTACCCACCAATGTCGGCATCCGCTAAGCGGGTATTTTCTCCGATCGCGGCCTTCCTCCCCTTATGAGGTTGACGAATCCCCCAACTTTCTTACGAAAGTAACTTGGCACGTTAGAGCTATTGCTACTCGCTGCTAAGTGTGGAAACATGGGGGTGCGTTTCGACCCCGTACGTCCGATTTTCTGTAGGAAGCACACGTATGCAGGATGGCCTCATTGGTATCGTCTATGTACCCATTGTGGTTTCGTGTGTTTTTTTTGCGCTGCTTTTCTACCTTGACCGTCAGATTCTAAAACCCTATCTGCGCTGCTGGCTGGTGGCGTGGGGCGCCTACACCCTGCATACCTCGCTGCGGGCGTGGCAGTTCTCTATTGATTACAGCGGCCAGTCCATGCTGCCAACCTTCATCCTGTCGCAGGGACTGCAGTTGGTGATGGCGGTTTGTACCCTGCGGGCAGCTCAGGAAATCCTTGGGCGTAAGCCGCAGTGGTCGGTTCTGGGCCCAGCCCTTGGACTAGGACTGCTGGTGCTGGGCAACGACGTTCGCAGTCATTTCCTCGCCGGCAGGTTTGACCTGATGGGCGAAAATACGCCCTCGGTTTGGCTGGGTGCCTATGTTGGAGTCCTTCTATTTCTGGCTGCGGGATATCTGATTTGGTATGCTCGCAGGGAAAGCTCTCTCGGATTGGTGGGACTCGCCTCGTCACTTAGTATTTGGGGGCTGCTGCTGATTTTCGCGCCCGCCGCGACGGGCTTCTTCTATGGCGACTTGATTCGCCGCATGGGTCATCCGCTAGGTACGCTGCCGCAGGTTTTGGTGGGGTTGGCTCAGGTCGTAGTACTGTTTGAAGACCATCGGCGCGAAATTCTGGAGAACGCTCAGGCCTTTTCTTCGCTACATGTGGGTCGCTCCGGGCCGGTTGCACCGCAAGAACTAGCCGCGAGTTTAGAAGGCTTTCTCGCCAACCTGGTAGGCATGACGCCGGGCAAACGTGGCATCCTGTGGATTCGGCCCGAATGGCAAGGCCACTTTTCTAGTGTGCAGGTGCGGTTTGATGCCGACTTCCTGACCCGCTTTAGCAGCCATGACGCGCCAGCCCGGCTCGCCGAACTGGCGAACGCGCACTCGGGGGCAATCGCATTGCGCGGGCGCTGGCCCGTTGATGGAGCAACCAACCTCGCACAAGATGCCGCCTTACAGAAACTGCTCGCCAGTGCCGGGGTGCGGCGCTTTACCGTGCTCAGTCTGCGAACTCGCGAGCATGACTTCGGTGCCATCGTGCTGGCGGATGCCGCGATTACGCGCACCGGGGGGCTAGGTCAGGCCCCACTCGTCGGACTCGCCATTCAGATCGCGCTTTCTCTGGAGCACCACGTGGCGGTGCAAGACGCGCATCGCCGCACCCGCGAGTATGCGCTGCTGGCACAGATTGGCCAAGCCATTGCCGCTCATCTCGACGAAGACGCGCTACTTGGAACCATTCACCGCGAACTGGGTCAGTTACTCGATAGCCGGCACCTGTACATTGCCTTCCGACGGGAGGATGGCCAGATTCAGTTCCGTGCTGAATCGGGCGACAGCATCTTCTTCCGGCCCCGGACGCGTGCCCGCGCCACCGCCCTTGTGGAGTTCATGCTGACCAGCGGCAAGCCAATGTTGGTTCGTTCCAACCTGCGCGAGGAAGTGCGCCGCTTGGCCCCCACGATCCGGCCGCCACGACCCGCCAAGTCGCTTTGCGCCGTGCCGATCTCCTTGGCCGGTGAGACGGTTGGCGTCATCGCCGCAGTCAATCCAGAGCACGAGTTCGCCTTTCAAGAGCGCGACCTCGAAATTATGCAGACAGTGGCGGGACAAGTGAGCGTGGCCATTGAGAACGCCCGCTTGTTTGCGGAAGAGCAGCGCCGCTCTCGCCACTTTGCCTTGCTCAATCGCATCTCGGAGCTGGCCATCGCCAGCGCCACTGCCGACGACATGCTCCGCAGCGTGGTGGAAGAAGTGCAGCGCCACTTTGGCTTTGATCTGGTGACGGTGGGTATGCTCGATTACACCACCAAAGAAATGGAGATTCGCGGGATGGCTGGCGCGGTACCCCGTTTGGACACGACGCGCAGCGCTTTAGGCCTGGGCATTTTGGGCAGAGTCGCCCGCACTTCCGAGCCTGCGCTGGTGCTAGGCGCGGCCGCAGATTCGATTCACGGGATGTTGCCCGGTGCCCGCTCCGCCATCTGTGTGCCGCTGTATGCGGAACGAATACTAGGAGTGCTGTGCGCCGAGTCGTACGCCGAATCAGCCTTCACGCCGCAAGACTTCCAAGTAATGAAGACTCTGGGTGACCTGCTAGGTGCGGCACTGCACAACGTCATTATCTTCCAGAATATGCAGCACCAATCCATTACAGACAGCTTGACGGGCGTCAAAACCCGCCGCTTCTTCTTGGAAGCGCTGCATCAGGAGTGGAAGCGTTCCTCGCGCTCCGGTCGGCCGTTCTCGCTGGTGATGGTGGATTTGGACAATTTCAAGCAGGTGAATGACTCCTGCGGACACATGGAAGGCGACTTGCTGTTGGCGCGAGTAGGTCGGCAGATTGAAGAGCGCAGCCGCCACTCGAACGTAGTGGCCCGCTACGGCGGCGATGAGTTTGTGGTGCTTATGCCTGAAACCAGCATTGATCAAGCCGAAGTGCTGGCAGATCGCCTGCGCCGGGTACTGACGGCCGACCCGGTGCTGGCAGAACAGAAAGTCACAGCCAGCATGGGGGTTGCCAGCTTCCCGCTGCACGGCTTTACTTCGGAAGAAGTGTTGCGCGCAGCCGATTTGGCCATGTATGCCGCCAAGAGCTCCGGTGGCAACCGCGTGGTAAAGGCCGCAGATCTCAATGAGGACGAGCCCCTGGCGGTGCGCCGGCAAATCGTCTCTAGCCAAGTGGATGGCTTTTTACAACGCGAACGCGCCACGTTAGAGGATGTTGACGAGTTAGTGGACCGCCTCCGTATGATGGCGGGCACCACTCAGAGCGACGCTGAGAGCTTTTTGAAAGACGCGATTGACCTGTTGAATCGCGCCTCTGAAGCGCGCGAAGCCCACGGTGCTGAACATGCCCGCGAGGTGGAACGCTACGCCGCCATCTTGGGGCACGAAATGGGCTTCGCTGCCTCCGCCATGGCGGAGCTTGCCTATGCTGCCCGTATGCATGACATCGGCAAGATTGTGATTCCAGAGGCGATTCTCAACAAACCCAGCATGTTGACGGAGGAAGAATTTTCCGTAGTCAAACTGCATTCGCAAGTAGGCGCGGAGATTCTGGAGTTGCTGCCGGGACGCGAACTGGTGTGCCTTGCGGTGCGGCATCACCACGAAGCCTACGACGGCAGCGGCTATCCCGACGCCCTGAGCGGAACAGAAATTCCTCTGCTGGGGCGCATCCTGTGCGTGGCCGATGCTTTTGCCAATATGGTTTCGGATCGCCCATTTGCGGCAGCCAAAAACACCGCGCAAGCTATTGCCGAGATCGCACGCATGAGCGGAACCCGCTTTGACCCGCAACTGGCGGCAATCCTAGTCCGGCGGGTGGAAACTGAAGTTGTAATCAGCACACCCTTCCACGTCGCTTGAAAGTTTCTGCCTTTCCCCTCACACTATTGCGATGAGTGTTCCTCTTTCTCTTCACGGTCGGGTTGCCCTGATTACCGGTGGCTCGCGCGGCATCGGTGCTGCCACAGTGCGCCTGTTCGTGCAGGCTGGTGCGCAGGTCATCTTCAGCTATCGCAGCGCGCAGCCGCAAGCCGAACGGCTCGTCAGCGAGTGTAATGCGGCTGCTGGATCGGAGTGCTGCTACGCCGTAGCCTGCGACCTCACCGGAACCGAAAATGCCTCGGCACTCGTCCGCGCCTCCGTCGCCCGCTTCGGGCGGCTCGACATCCTGATTGCGAACCATGGCGTGTGGCCCGCCGAAGACTATTCGGTGGATGAGATGGCCGACGCACAATGGCGCAATACTTTGGCGGTGAATCTTGATTCAGTATTCGCCTTGGCCAAGCACAGCGTGGCGCAGATGAAGGCGCAACCTTTGTGTGATTCCGCCCATTCACGCGGACACATCGTGCTGATCAGTTCCACCTCCGGCCAGCGCGGCGAAGCCTTCCACGTGGATTATTCCGCCACCAAAGGCGCGCTCATCAGCATGACCAAGTCGCTTTCCAGCGAGCTTGTCGGGCACGGCATCTACGTAAATTGTGTGGCCCCAGGCTGGGTCGAAACCGATATGTCGCACGCCACGCTGCAAGATCCTGTGGCAGGCGCCGCCATTAAGGCCAAGATTCCGCTGGGCCGCGCCGGCACTACCAATGAAATCGCTGGGCCGATCTTGTTTCTCTGCACCGAGTGGGCGGGATTCGTCAGCGGAGAAATTTTCAACGTCAACGGTGGCGCGGTGCTGGTGGGGTAGTCAGTTGCGCTATTTGCTCACATTGAGCAGGAGTCGCGCGGCAAATCGGGCCGCGAATTTCCATGGAATTACGCTAGAAACACAATCGCCCGCGTCGCGCATCTAAAATAACTGTATGCCTTCACGCCACCAGCACACCCGCTCGCGAGCCTACTGCGCCATAAAACATGCGGCCCTTCTGGCCACGGCGCTTACACTCTGCGCCGCGGCTTGGTCACAAAGCGCGCCCACCATCGCCGCTGGGGGCGATGCCAAAGCCAAGGCCATCCTCGTGCAGGCCATTGCCGCGCTGGGTGGCGATGCCTACCTCCACGTTTCTGATATGTCTCAGGAGGGCCGCACCTATGGCTTCTACCACGGGCGTTCCGAGGGTGCTGGTGCGGTTTACTGGCGCTTTACCCGCTTTCCGGATAAGGATCGCGTCGAGTTCACCAAAGAGCGCGATGTTGTTACCGTCCACAACGGCAACAAAGGCTACGAGATCAGCTACAAAGGCACGGCACCGGAAGAGCCTAAGCTGCTGGCGGACTTTCTGCGCCGCCGCGACCACTCACTGGACGCGGTGTTGCGCTCGTGGGTGCAGCAACCCGGCACCATGCTGCTCTATACGGGCACTGCCATCGCCGAGCAAAAGCCAGCGGATGTAGTCACCGTGCTGGGTGCGGGCACCGAGTCGGTCACGCTGTACTTTGATCCGCACACCCACCTGCCCATCAAGAAGACTTACAGTTGGCGCGACCCCTCGGACAACCTGAAGAACACCGAAGACGAAGTCTACGACGCCTACAAGCTGGTCAGCGGCATCATGACGCCCCACAATATCACCCGCCTCTACAACGGCGATATGGCCGCACAGCGCTTTTTGACCGTCGTGAGGTACAACCAGTCGCTACCGGATTCGATGTTTGACGCCCACACGACCTACGACCCGATGGCACCGCGCAAGTAGAGCGTGGCCTTTGGCTTGCGCAAGCGGCCTAATACTTTGTGACACCAGCACCGACGTGCTTCGCGAGTGGATTGCGCGCTGACGCTCGACCCCACGTTTCGTAAGCTATTCATAAAGCATGGTTTACAGTGACTTTGCTCACGCGATTGGGCGAACAGTGCCATTGCAGAGGTGGCACTGTGTCTGATTTGCCACAGACGGATTCGACCGTTTTACTTGTAATCTGCCCATTCGCGCATCGAACTATCAGCTTCTTCGATTTCTGGACGTCACGATTCCCCGGTTGCTAGTCGAACAAACAATTCGGCAGATGGTTGAGTGCAGTGGGGTGGGCCTCCATTCCGGGGCACCGGTCGCCATGCGCATTTTGCCCGCACCTGCGGGCAGCGGCATCGTCTTCCGCCGCAGCGACCTCAACGGTTTTCCCATTGAAGCCAGCAGTCGCAACGTGGCCAAAGTCAGCTATGCCACCAGTTTGATGAAGCAGGGTGTTCTCATCTCTACCACCGAGCATCTGCTCTCCGCCTTCGTCGGCATGGGCGTGGATAACGCCATTGTGGAACTGGACAATTTGGAATTGCCCATTCTGGATGGCAGTGCGCTGCCGTTTGTCGAGATGATTGTAAAGGCTGGCATCAAGCGGCAGCGGCGTCCGCGTACCTACCTGCGCATTTTACGGCCCATTGAAGTACGGGATCGCGATAAATTTATCGCCGTATATCCGGCGGAGCGCTATTCGGTTTCTTACCAGATCAATTTTCCGCATCCCCTGATTGGCAGCCAGACCTTTGAAGTGAATCTAAGCAACGGCGCTTACATGAAGCAGATTGCCTCGGCACGCACCTTCGGCTTTCTGCATGAGGCCGATGCCATGCGCAAACAAGGGCTAATCCGCGGTGCCTCGGCAGATAACGCGATTGTGCTGACGCTTGACGGCGTGATGAACGGGCCGTTACGCTTTGCGGATGAATTTGTCCGCCATAAGGTGCTGGACCTGATTGGCGACCTGGCGCTTCTGGGACACCAGATTCTGGGCCGCGTAGTCGCCGACCGCGCAGGCCACGCCATGCACACAGCGCTCGTCAGCCGCATCCTGAAAGACCGCACACTATTTGAAGCGGTGACCCGCGAAGAGATGGAAGATGCCCCACCGATGATATCCGCTGCCCCAGCCTTGCGGCTCGCCTGAAGCTTGTGCCTTTCCACGCTTATCTATCGCTCGGCTCCAATCTCGGAAAGCGCGAGCAGTATCTGGCTGATGCGGTGTTGCATCTGGCCACTCTAGGGCAGGTCGCGGCGGTTTCACATCTTTACAAAACTGCGCCGGTGGAGTTTCTGGATCAGCCATACTTTTTGAATTGCGCCGTGGTGCTGGCCACGGAGCTTGAACCACATGCGCTGCTTGCGGGTCTGCGTGCAATTGAGCATGCGCTGGGACGTCTAAACCGGGCGAACGCGAATGGCGTGCCTTCACCCGCGGCTTCCGCACTTTCTGCCATCACAGAGATTCCGAAAGGCCCGCGGACGATTGATATAGATATTCTGCTGTTTGATGCGCAGGTGATTCATGATGCGGCATTGGTGCTGCCGCATCCGGCAATGGCAGAACGCCGCTTTGTGCTGGAGCCGCTGGCGGAGATTGCGCCGGAGGTGGTGCATCCGCTGCTGAGGCGCACGGCGCGCGAGCTGCTGACGCAACTGACGCAGCACGCGGACCTCGTGCCGCCCGAAGTTGTGCGGCTGGACGATGAAGGCTGGCAGAAATTTCTGCCGTAGCACGCGCCGAAAAGAACGGCTTTGGGTTCACACCCCAACTGGCCCAAACCCACTTACACCCACCCCGCGCAATGCGTTCGCCGCTGCGCGCTGCGCTATTTTCAGCACAAATATCCATCTAGTGAAGCCTCAACCTCGCCCAACCCCGCGATTTTCAAGGCTTTTCTTGGTACCAAGTTGGTAAAACCCGCATAAAATAAGGCTGAAAATCACTCTTTTCCACAGTAAACGGATGTATTATCCGGTTCAGGTAGTGAGTTTCAGGCTTGATTTAGGAGGATTTCACCATGGCAGGATTGACTAAGACCCAACTGGTTCGCCACTTGGCCGAGCAGCACGAAATGAGCAACAAGGCAGTCGCGGCGTTCCTCGATAGCCTCGCGGAACTCGCCGTGAAGGAAGCAAAAAAGAATGGCGTCTTTGTGTTGCCGGGTTTGGGCCGTTTGAAGAAGGCTCACCGCAAGGCTCGCACGGGCCGCAACCCGCAGACCGGCGCCGCCATCAAGATCCCCGCCAAGACCGTCGCCAAGTTCTATCTGGCCAAGTCGGTGAAGGATTCGATCGCGCCTCCGAAGAAGTAGTTGCGGTTCGCGTTGCACTCTATCTCGGTGTCTCAGCAAAAGAGGCTGGCCTTGGCGCCAGCCTCTTCGTTTTTTGCAAGGTTTGCAGGGAATTTTGCAGAAACTTTGTAGATCTGTAATGGACAAGATAAATAACTTTGCAGCTCGCCACGCCCGGTAACCGCCGAGTGCCGCATCAGTTGCTATCTTCGCGCTAGACTGGTGTGCACAGCACACCCTGCTGCGGAGGCTCCTATGCGTTCCACGCCATTTCGCCGGATACTTACCTTGCCGCCACTCACGTTGCTGGCCCTGCTGCTGTTCCCCCTGCTGGTGGGCAGCGCATTCGCACAGCATTCCTATCCCAAACCCCAAATTGCTTCTGCAGTGGGCCAGCCCGCGCCAGCTTTTACCCTCAAAGATCAAGACGGCAAGCCCTTTCACCTCGCGGCTCTCAAGGGCCAACCCGTGTTGCTCTACTTTTATCGCGGCTATTGGTGACCTTACTGCATGAGCCAACTGCGCGAGTTCGCGCGGCGCAAAGCGGATTTTGACAAGCTCAACGTACGGGTGGTGGCCATCAGCGTAGATCCGCAGGAAGATGCCAAGACGGTTTGGGAAATGTCTGGCAACAAGCAATTCACCATCCTCAGCGACCCCGGAGCCAAGGTGATTCGCGCCTATGGTCTGCGTCATGAAAATGGCGCCGCCGGACACGACATTGCCATCCGCGCCACAGTCCTGATTGACGCCAACGGCAAGGAACTCTGGCGGCGAGTGAGCGCTACAGTGCCTGATATTCCCACCGCCGATGAAATTGTAGGCAGGATCAAAGCCAGTCTGGGCAAGTAAGGCCTGACGGCGTGGAACGAAAGAAAAAGCGGAGGCCACCGGCCTCCGCTTTCTTAGCGTGTGTGTGCAGCAACTCTAGCGCACAGTGAAGTTCTTGTTGCTGGCGAGCGGCCCTGCCACTGTGCTTATGACCACTGGCCCGGTTGTGGCACCCACTGGAACCATCGCAGTGATGTAGGTGTCAGAAACAACTTGCAAGGTGACCGCCGGGACGCCGTTGAACGTAACGCCCGTTGCCCCCTTGAAGCCTTGCCCCAGAATCTGCGCGATGCTGCCCACCTTACCAATTTGCCGCACGAAGGTGCAGAAGGGCGCCAGCCCCATGTCAAAACTGAAGAGCGCCCCGAAGCCATTCTTACCGCCGGCTTCGGCAGTCCCGTAGAACTTTCCGTTGGTATGCTGGATGGGCGGAGCAAAAGGGTTGCGGCCAGTGAGCGAGCCGAAGCTGTACAGCACGGCAAAGCTGCCATCTGGGCTGAGTCGATACAAGACGCCTTGACCGTCGACACCCCCACCTTCAGTGCTGCCGTATAGGTTGCCATCACTCGCTTGCACCAGGCCTCCAATCGGATCCTGGCCAGCCGCGTTGCCTTCGAACGTATGCAGGGTGGTAACCGCATGCCTTGGATCTACCTTGAAGACTGTACCGAACACCGTCCCCCCTGATTGAGTTGTTCCGTAGAGGTTACCGTCGGTGGCTTGAACAAGATAGTCTGGATTCAGTGCGCCGAATGATCCGCAGGCGAACGAGTAGCTCCAAAGCAACTTGCCCGACGTATTCAATTGAAACAAAGCGCCGCAGTCGTTTACTCCGCCGAAGAGCGCAGAGCCGTAGAGCGTACCGTCCGTGGCCTGCAATACCGGTGCGGCAACGGAGGTTCCGTGGGCTTGGTCGAACTGATAAATCGTGACCAGTCCGGTGGTCGGGGCATACTTGTATGCTGTAGAGGTGGTCTTCG
>JANXUR010000074.1 GCA_025356095.1 Acidobacteriaceae bacterium
CTCCAGACCGGCACCCGCATCAAGCTAGTCGTCCAGGCGCAATCTCAGCCGGACAACATCGCCAGCATCCCACTCCTTACCGCAACCTTCGTGCGACCGGTTCGTCCGGTTGCACGGGGTATCGCAACGGAAGCATTGGCAGCGTAGGCTCTTCCAACACTGAAGCCAGCCCGCAAGGTTGGCTTCACTTCCCACCCAGGAAGGGGCACCGGAAGTTCATCTCCGGGCATACAGCTATGCAGGGAGGAGGCTTTTCAAACCTTCATTGGCAGGGAAGAGGATTGGTCGGCATTGGTGCCTTACTGAAACACAGTTCTTCTACAACCACTACAAAAACCACTACAGTGACAAAAAAGAAGGCCAGCCGTTTCGGGCTGGCCTTCTCGTAAGTGCTTGATTCTTTGGATTGGTGCGGAGGAGGGGACTTGAACCCCTATGCCTTGCGGCGCTAGCACCTCAAGCTAGTCGCTTTCTAGATGCTTTGACACCCTCTTTGTGTCGTCATTCATCTCACTTCCGTGAGACCTTCACGGCGCACCTAAGACTGAGCTCACCAGACCTCGCCATAAAACCATTCTCGTGGCAAATGAAAAACGCCGATGAGTGTGTTTCGACACGCACGACGGCGAGAAATCATTCGTGGCATTTCTAGCTTCTCGCTGAATTTTTGACGAATATCTTGACCAATAATGGGCACTCCCCCACAGTCCCCACAGTTTGGAGGCGGCTGGAATACCCTCTAAGTAATTGATTCAATTGGTGGCGGCGGTTGGACTCGAACCAACGACCTAGGGATTATGAGACCCTCGCTCTAGCCACCTGAGCTACGCCGCCGAGGCCACCAAACACTGGCGCAGGAAGATGCGCGGTAGGGGCAACCTTTCCATTGTACCATCGGATTCTGGCGAGTTTTGGCGAAAGAGTTCGGCGTCAAGTCGGGCGTCGAGTTCGGGCGTCAAGTTCGGGCGTCGAGTTCGGCGTCGAGTTTGGTATCGAGTTTGGTATCAATGGGATGGTATGGGCCTAGGACGCGGCGGCGTGATGCGGCCTTGGCGGCAACTTGGCGCTTGCTTTCGACGGCGCTTGCTTTCTAGGGCGTTGCCCGGTGCCCACCCACGAAGTCGCAACATTCTCAAATTCTCAGGGTTTGGACTAGTAGGATTCCTGCAATATCCCGGCCGTGGGCCAATTGATAGGCTATCGCCAGCAACAAGATTCTATCAACCAGATCAACCAGATTTAACGGGCGCATCGAATCCTAAGGAGTTCCCCTTGCGTGGTTCATTTTCCCGGCGAGTTTTGCCGCTGCTTGCTGTTTCGGCTGTGTTGCTTGCGTTTGCCATAAGCGCCACCCCGACCTTTGCGCAATACCCGGGTGGCTTTCCGGGCCAACCGAGCCAAAGTGGTCGTGGTCAGGGTCAGGGTCAGGGTCAGGGTCGTGGTCAAGATCGCGGCCCGGCGACTGGCCCTGGGCCGCTGAGTATTCCTAACTTCCACGCCACGCCGCTGCCCGATATGAAGCCCGGCGACCACTACCTCGGTTTTGCCGGGGGATTATATGAGGCCGGCAATACGGCTCCGGAAGATCATCGCAAAGCTGGAATGGAAGCCGCAGCGGCGATTCAGCCGCTGGATCGCGACGGTAAGCCCAGCCCGAATGGCGCCATCGTATTTATGTCGCTCGGGCTTTCGAATACCATGCTGGACTTCCACATGTTCCAGAATGAGTATGGCAGCGATTCGCGGATCAACCGCAAGAGCATGTTCCTGCTACAGGGAGCCAAAGGCGGAATTCCGGCCTGTATGTGGACGGCTGCCGAGGGGGCCGGAGATTGCAGCGGGATGATTGGCGCGCCAGAACCGATGCAGCGGCGCATGGCGGCAAACCAGTATGACCGGGTGCGGGATGAAGTGCTAGCCGATGCCTTTGGCACCGGGCCCCGCCCCAGCGATTGCGGCGGGGCGGGGCGGCCCTGCTTGACGGAGAAGCAGGTACAGGCGCTATGGATCAAGAGCGCAAACCCGGGGCCGGGTGCGCAGGGCTATCGCCCCTTGTGCGACGCTTCTAAGCCTGATTGCGTGAATGATGACCACACCGAGGCGATCCGATTTGAGAGGCAACTCGGACAAACGATTCGGGCTGCGAGGCAACGCTACCCAAACCTGAAGCAAATATTCGTCTCTTCGCGCACCTATGCGGGCTATGCCAAGCGTCCCAGCAATCCGGAGCCTTTTGCCTATGAATACGGATTCGCCGTGAAATGGCTGATTGAAGCGCAGATTCAGCAAGTTCGCACTGGCAAGGTTGACCCTGTGGCAGGCGACCTGAGCATCCGCGGCGGTGTTGCCCCGTGGGTCGCGTGGGGGCCCTATTTGTGGACGAACGGGTCGCTCGGCCGGTCAGATGGCTTAGTTTCTAATCTGGAAGACGTTACCGAGGCCGATGGAACGCATCCAAGCAATCTGGGGATGCATAAGGCGGCGGGCGAACTGATGGATTTCTTTATGCAATCAAGCTTTACCCCGTGGTTCCGCCGGTAACCTTTGCCGAGCCAGACGGTCTAACCAGTGAAGTGTGGTGAAGCGGCTCGGCCTCGGCGGGCGGGCATATAATGGAGTCTTAGTGGCCTGACGGGATTGGCGGGATTCACTCCGTCGGAATGGGAAACGATTTCATGTCGAATTCGATCAAGATGTTGGTCTTGGGGCTTTCGTTTGCCTTGGTGCTGTTTGTAGCAGCGGGCGAACTCCATGTACGTGCCGCAGGCAATGGCGCGGGGGATGGCGCATACCGCCAATTGGGGGTGTATGGCGAAGTGCTAGCCCACATCCGCAGCGAGTATGTGGAAGAGCCCAACATGACTCTGGTGACCGATGGTGCCATGCTCGGTCTGGTGGAGTCTCTTGACCCGCGGGCGAGCTTTCTTTCGCCTGCCGATTACAAGGAATACAAAGTGCGCACCAGCCGCGGCAACGCGAGCATCGGCGCGGTTATGACCAAGCGTTTTGGCTATGCCAATGTAGTTTCGGTGCTGCCGGGCGGCCCTGCGGCAAAGGCAGGCATTGAGAGTGGCGACATTCTGGAGACGGTGGATGGCAAGGCAACTCATGAGATGTCCTTGGCAGAGGTGGAAACCAAGCTGCTTGGGCAGGTCGGCTCCAATGTGACGGTTTCGGTAGTCCGCGCCCGCAAGGCGGAGCCACTGAAGATCGTCATTACGCGTGACGTAGTTTCGTTTCCGCCCGTTGCAGAGAAGATGGTGGAAGAGGGTACCGGCTACCTGAAGGTCTCTTCGATGGCACCCGGCAAGTCGGCGGAGATCGCCAATGACCTGCGCCTGCTGGCCAAGTCGAACACCAAGCGCTTAATTCTTGACTTGCGGGATTGCGCTGACGGAGATGAGTCGGAAGGCATCGCTGCGGCGAACTTGTTCCTGAATCATGGCGTGATTGCTTCGCTCGAAGGCCAGCATTACACCAAACAGATTTTCAACGCGGATCCGGCGAAGGCAGTCACCGACCTGCCGCTGGTAGTGATGGTGAACCGCGGCACAGCGGGTGCGGCTGAGTTAGTGGCCTCGGCGGTGCTGGAAAATAATCGCGGGGACGTGGTGGGAGACAAAACCTTTGGCGTCGCGTCGGTGCAAAAGCTGATCGAGATTCCTGATGGATCGGCGCTCATCCTTTCTATCGCCAAGTACTATTCCCCGAGCGGCA
Source organism: Acidobacteriaceae bacterium (assembly GCA_025356095.1). GTDB lineage: Bacteria > Acidobacteriota > Terriglobia > Terriglobales > Acidobacteriaceae > JANXUR01. The sequence goes on from JANXUR010000074.1 coordinate 3,718, forward strand.
AGGCCATCCAAGATAACGCCGTAACTCCCAGCGTGCTGGTAGGTGCGAAGGAGGAGGACGGTGCCGACCCGACCGAAGACCAAGTAATTTCCGCAGGCAAGCCAAAGGCCGAAGCCAAGGCTGCTGAAAAGGATGATGAACAGTTGGAGAAAGCGATTGAAGTAGTGAAGAAGCGTGCCGCGAAGGCGTAACCAGCACGGTCGTGATGGCGGCGCGTCCTTGCGGGCGCGCCGTTTGTGTTCCAAGCCAGATGTGTTCCGAGCCAGATGTGTGTTTTGCGGGATGCTATTCTGCGGAAAATCTAGCAGTTCTGTCGTCGGCTGAGCCGGTTGGTTTTAGCAGCTCGGCCTTGCAGCATACAGTGCCTATTGATGCCCAGCGATTTTCTCCGCTCTAATCCCGAGATACTCGAACCTTCACCTCGCCCCCGGCGGGGCTTGCGTTTGGCAGGGTGGACGCTCTACAGCGTGTTTGCATTGCTGGCGATTGGGGCGGGAGCAGCCGCAGGACTGCTGTTGGTGTATTCCACCAATCTGCCACAGGTAGATGACCTTGAGCACTATCGGCCCGCCGCCATTACCGAACTCTACGATGATCAGGGCCGCGTGATTGGCAGCTTTGCGCTGCAACGGCGCGTGATTGACAATTACGACGACTTCCCAAAAGTGTTGCGCGATGCGCTCATTTCCACCGAAGACAAGGAATTTGAGAATCACTGGGGTGTGAATACGTGGCGTGTTTTTGGTGCCGCCTATCGCGACATCACTTCGCGAGGTCGGGCGCAGGGTGCCTCCACCCTCACCATGCAACTGGCGCGCAATCTGTTTCTGAGTCCAGACCGCAACTACAAGCGCAAGATTCAAGAGACACTGATTGCCATTCAAATCGAGCGGCGATTTACCAAGGAGCAGATCTTCACGCTTTACGCCAACCAGATCTTTCTAGGTCATGGAGCCTACGGATTCGAAGCAGGCTCGCGCTACTACTTTGGCAAACCGGCAAAGGAGTTGACGTTGCCGGAGGCAGCATTGCTGGCGGGCCTGCCCAAGTCCCCGAATGATTACTCACCGGTGAACAATCCGGCGCTCGCATTGCGCCGCCGCAATCTGGTAATTAACGCCATGCTGGAAGACGGCAAGGTCACTGCGGAGCAGGCGACGGAGGCGCGGCAGTCGCCAGTGGTGCTGCATTTGGAAGCAGACCCCAATTCGCTGGCGCCGAATTTTGTGGAAGAAATTCGCCGCTATCTGGAGAAAAAATATGGCAGCGATCAGGTGCATCAAGGCGGGCTTAAGGTTTACACCACGCTCAATATGGATTGGCAGCGCGCCGCCAATCAAGCCATGCAAGACGGCATGGCGGCGTATGAGAAGCGGCATCCCGGGGTACCGAAAGGCAAAGCGCAATCCGCACTGCTGGCGGTTGACAATGCCACGGGCGACATCAAAGCCATGATCGGTGGGCGCGATTTTGCAGAGTCGAAATTTGACCGTGCCACCCAAGCCAAGCGCCAGGTGGGGTCGTCGTTCAAGCCTTACGTCTATACCGCTGCGATTGATGCCGGGGCGACACCCGACGACACGATTCTGGATGCTCCCACTACCTTTGACACCACCTCTGGCCCCTATACGCCGCACAATTTCGATGGCAAGTTTGAGGGTATGATTACTCTGCGGCGGGCACTGGCGCAGTCGCGCAACATCCCTGCACTCAAGCTGGCCGAACGGGTTGGCATCAACACGGTGATTGACTACGCTCACCGCTTTGGCATCACCTCGAACATTCCGCCTTACTTGCCAATTGCGCTGGGGGCTGCGGATATTACGCTGATGGAGCAGGTGGCGGCCTTCTCGACCTTTCCCAATGATGGAGTACGCGTGAGTCCCCGGTACATCCGCAAAGTGACCGACTATGACGGCCGGGTGCTGGAAGAAGACTTTCCTGAGGTGAAGGATGTGATTTCTGCCAAGACCGCACGGACGATGACTGCAATGCTGCGCGAAGTGGTATTGCACGGCACCGCAGCATCGGCGGCAAAGATGCCGTATCCTTTGGCGGGAAAAACGGGCACCACGAACGACTACACCGACGCCTGGTTCATTGGTTTTTCGCCACAAATTACCTGCGGGGTATGGGTTGGCTTTGATGAGAAGAAGACGCTGGGCAACAAAGAGACCGGCGCAGTCGCCGCCCTACCCATTTGGATCAACTTCATGAAGATTGCGCTGGCGGGCAAGGATGCCGGGCAATTTCCAACCGACGCTGTTGACGCGACTGCCGCGCCTAAACTTGCGCCGAAGCCAGCTCCGGTAGTGGATACGCCCGACATAAAGCCCGGCGACGGGGAGGCGCACTAATGCGCGGATTCGTACGAATTGTTTTGCTGGGGCTGACGCTGGTGGTGCTGGCGCTGCTCTCTGCGCTTACTGCGATGCGGTTTGCCATTCACCGGGACGAAGTGGACGTGCCGAAACTGGTCGGCCTTAGCAGCGCCGATGCGGCGCGCATGGCTGAAAATTCCGGATTGGCGGTAGATGTGGAAAGCAACTTTTATAGTCCGGACGTGGCGGCCGGACGAGTGGTGTCGCAGATTCCGGCACCGGGCAGTAAAGTGCGGCGCGGATGGCGGGTGCGTACCGCGCTGAGCCTAGGCCCGCAGAAAATTGCGATTCCGGATGTGATGGGCCAGAGCGAGCGAGCGGCGGAACTTAACGTGCGCCGTCGCGGGCTGGAACTGGGCTCGGTGGCGGAAGTCTCGTTTCCGGGGGTGGAAGCAGGTCAAGTGGCCGCACAGCAACCCGGCGCGAATGCCAACAATGCGACTGCGCCACGGGTGTCGCTGCTGGTGGCATCGGCGGCCGAGCCGGTGAGTTTTGTGATGCCTTCTTTTGCGGGAGAAACGCTGGCCTCCGCCGCTGAGGCAATCAAGAATGCAGGCATGAAGCTGGGCAATGTTGCCGCACACGCACCGCTTCAGGCGGGAGTGCCATTTTCTGCACCCACTGCGCTCGAAGTGCCATCCATGGCGGCCATTGTGGTGGGGCAGGTACCGGCTGCGGGTGAGCGCGTGCAAGAAGGGCAAACCATCACTCTGCAGGTGCAGGAGTAGCCGGGCGGTGAGCCCGCAGAGAGCAGATTTCTACACGGCTCGTTGCAACAACGCCGCAAAAAAGCCATCGCACGCGTGAATCCCCGGCAACGTTACAAGATACGGGCCGCGAGTTAGCGTTGCGGCGACGCCGGGCCGCAATCCTCCTTCGGCTTCCAGCATTAGCAACTCGCTCCTCAGGGGGAGAACTTGCATCTCTCCCGCAGATGCATTTCGTTCCCCCAGCACTTCTTCCAACACGCGTTCGTTTTCTTCCGGCTCCAGCGAGCAGGTGGAATACAACAGACGTCCGCCGGGTGCCAGAACGCGCAATGCTGCGGCCAATATTCTTACCTGGCGTGTGTGCAAGTTGGCGAGATCCGCAGCCGTCAACGACCACTTGATCTCGGGGTGGCGGCTCAGTGTGCCTGTTCCTGAGCACGGGGCGTCCACCAGAATGCGGGCAAACTCACCGCGCAAGGGAAGGTAGGTCGCGTCTGCGGCAATTACGCGGAGATGGGAGGCGGGCACCAGCCGCCGCAGAGTCGCTGCGCGGTGCGGATGCAACTCACACGCAAAAATGCTCGCATCAGGGTTGCGCTCAGCGATGACCGCCGTTTTGCCGCCCGGAGCCGCGCAGCAGTCGAGAATACGCTCGCCCTTGCTGAGGCCTGCGCCGAGCAAGAGCGCGACCAAGTGAGAGCCTTCATCTTGCGTGGCGATGCGGCCTTCGCGGAACGCGTTGGTGCGGGTGAGTTCCCCAGCATGCAAGCGGCGGGCTGAACCCAGCATCATGCCGTCCTCCCACACGATTCCCGCTGCGGCGAGTTCGTCATCTAGCCGGGCGGTTGCCGCACCCTGCAAGTTGCGCGTAAAGAAGATAGTCTCCGGCGTTTGCTGGCCAGCGGCGGCGATGGCTCGCGCGTCTTCCCTTCCATAGTGCTCGACCCATCGCCGCATTAACCACGCCGGATGCGCGGAAGCGTGTGCCAGCGCTGCCGCGTCGGCCGCCTCGGCGATTTTCTGGATTTGCGCGTCGGTCTGATTTATGCCCGCAGACGATTCCAGCGATTGTGCAACTTGTGTTGCGACCTTTCGCAGCACGGCATTGACAAATCCGGTGGCCGAGCGTTTGCGTGCCCGCTTTATCAATTCCACGCTCTCGTTGATCGCAGCCCGCGCCGGAATGCGGTCTAGAAACATCAGTTGATAGGTGGCGACTTCAAGAGCAGTGAGCACTTCGGAGTCGAGCTTGGCAATCGGCTGGCTGAGATGAGGCTCAATCTCTGCGTCGAGTCGCGACCGCCAGCGCAGCGTGCCCATCACCAGTTCCGTGGCGAGGCCGTGGTCGGCGCGCGAAAGATGCTCTGCGAAATCGGAGTGCAGTAATTCGCCAGCGAAGGACTGCTGCGTCCGCACTCGCAACAGCACGTCGAACGCGACTGCACGTGCGGGCGAAACGGCGCCGGCTGACTGCTTCATGATCCCAACCGTTCGCTGGCGTGGGGACGGTAGCCATTTACAAAGTCGCGCACCGTCATGCGCTTCTTGCCTTCCGGCTGCACTTCCAGCAACTCGATAGCGGTGCCAGTGGCACAGCCAACCAGCAAACGACTTTCTACTAATGCGATTTGAGCGCACGGCAGTTGAATCGCGACCGGACGCAATGCGGCGATGGCCAAACCCTTTCCGCGGAAGGTTGTGTAGGCACCCGGCCACGGCGTGAATCCGCGCAGGCGGTGCGCGATCTCCTCCGCGCTCCGGTGAAAGTCAATGCGGCCCTCTTCCTTGGTCAGGATCGGCGCAAGGGTCGCGTGAGCAGGATCTTGCGGGGTTGCGCTCACTGAACCTTTCTCCAGTCCGCGCAAGGTTTCTACCATCAGTTCCGCACCCATTGCGGCTAAGCGCGGTGCCAGGGTTTCGCTGGTGTCCTCGGCAGCAATTGCCATCTCGCGTTGCAACAGCATGTCGCCGGTATCGAGTCCCGCGTCAATCCGCATGGTGGTATTGCCGGTGACGGTTTCGCCGCGAGCGATCGCCCACTGAATGGGTGCGGCGCCGCGATACTTCGGCAACAGCGATGCGTGAAGATTCAGATTTCCCAAGGGCGGCAGCTCAATCATCCACTGGGGGATGATGCGACCATAGCCGACTACGATGATGGCCTGTGGCGCGATGGCTTCGAGTTGCGCACGAAACTCCAGATTGTTCTTGATCTTATCCGGCTGCGCGATGGGCAGCCTGAGATGCAGAGCGCATTGCTTTACCGGAGATGCCGTCATCTCCATGCCACGGCCCTTAGGCTTATCGGGCTGGGTGACGACCAGCGGAATGGGATAGCCCGCCTCCACCAGTTTTTCCAGAACAGGGACTGCAAAGCGCGGAGTGCCACAGTACACGAGGCGTTCGATTTTCACGCGTGCTCCCCGCCGCTTGCTTCTACCACTGTCCGGCTTTGGCCAGCTTCTTGATTTTGCGCTTGATCAAGTCGCGTTTCAATGCGCTCACATGGCTAATGTACAGCTTGCCATTCAAATGGTCCGTCTCATGTAGAAAGGCTCGGGCCAGCAATTCTTCGCCTGTATGTTCGTGCCACACACCATGCTCATCTTGCGCCCGCACGGTGACGCGGTTGGCGCGGGTTACTTGCTCGCGAAATTCCGGAATGCTCAAGCAGCCTTCATTGCTGCGCTGCTTGCCTTCCTGATGAATAATCTCTGGATTGATCAACACGATCTTGGCTTTGGGATCTTCTTTAAAGGTGACGTCCACCACGGCAATGCGCTTGGAGATGCCGATTTGCGGCGCCGCCAGGCCGACGCCCTGCGCCGCATACATGGACTCAAACATATCCGCAATCAACTGCTTCAACTCGGCGTTGAATACGGTCACGGTTTGCGCTGGAGTCTCCAGCACGGGGTCGAGCAGCTTCACAATGGGATAGATCATCAGTCGTCGCGTTTCTTCAGCCGTTTGAAATTTAGTACTGCTTCAACTGCTCACAATACCCGCGATAGTTGCGCAAGGTTTCCGTCATAGAGTCACCGCCAAACTTCTCCAGCGCCGCGCCGGCCAGCGTCAGCGCAACCATTGCTTCGGAAGCCACACCCGCCGCCGGCACCACGCACACGTCAGAGCGCTCGTAGGCTGCCTTTACCGGCTCACGAGTGGCAAAATCCACCGAACCCAGCGGGCGCCGCAAGGTCGAGATCGGCTTTAAGTAGCCACGCACTCGAATCTCTTCACCGTTCGAAATACCTCCCTCGATGCCACCTGCGTGATTGCGCGGGCGGGTGAATCCGGTGAAGCTGCCTGCCTCTTTGCTGCGCGCAGCGTCATAGCCAATTTCATCGTGCACCTTGGATCCCAGGGCGTAGGCCGCGCTTACGCCCACGCCAATCTCAACGCCCTTCACGGCTTGCAGCGACATGACCGCGCCAGCAAGCCGGCCATCGAGCCGCTCGTCCCAGTTCGCGCAAGTTCCCAATCCCGGCGGAACGCCGTGCGCTACCACCTCAAATACTCCGCCCAGCGTGTCGCCGGTGCGATAGATTTCGTCCACCGCCGCTTTCATGCGTTGCTCGGCGTCCGGGTCGGTGCAATTCAGCAGCACTTCATCGTTCGCGGCCAACTGCTCAATGGCGGCCCACGGCACTTCCCCTTCGCCGATGGAGGCTGAGCCCACGGCAATCACATGGCTGAGCACTTCAATACCAAGTTCGCGCAACATCAGCTTGGCCAGCGCACCCAGCGCCACCCGCGAAGTGGATTCCCGCGCGGACGCCCGCTCCAAAATGTAGCGCGCTTCGGGAAAGTTATACTTGAGTGCTCCCGCGAGGTCGGCGTGCCCGGGTCTCGGCGACTTTACCGCGCGATGTTTCTCTGGATCGCCTGCTTCCACCGGCAGCGACTCTTCCCAATTCTTCCAGTCGCGATTGGCAATCAAGATCGAAATTGGCGAGCCAATGGTAATGCCGTGACGTACGCCAGAAACGATATGGGCGCGGTCAGTCTCAATCTTCATGCGACCGCCGCGGCCAAAGCCCTGCTGGCGCCGCCAAAGTTCGCGATCCACAAACACCAAATCCACACTCAACCCGGCTGGCAGGCCAGAGATGGTGGCGACCAAAGTCTCGCCGTGCGACTCACCCGATGTATTAAAACGCAGCATTGGAAGTATCTGATTGTAAATGAATCAGCAGTCCGGGCTCGCGCTGGGGCCTACTCGCCACCTACTGGCCATCTACTCGCCACCCCAAATCAGCGCAACCAATGCAGCGAGGCTGGGCACTTCCACGTCGGGCTCGGCGTTACCTCCCTCGGCGCTATCTCCCTCGGCGTTTCCGCCGCTGCTTCCATTGACTACGGGTGTGGCTCCGGGTTGTTTGCGGTAGCGATTCACCCACACTGTCGCTAGTCCCAATTGCTTCGCTGGCAGGATGTCGTGAAAGCGGCTTTGGGCGACGTGCAAGACTTGACTGGGATTGATGCCTAGCTCGGCCAGTTTGCTCAGCAGCGCGTGAAAGTTGTTCAACGAGGGCTTGTAACTGCCCACCTGCTGTGCCGTTACCGCCAGTTCAAACGGGTTACCGAGTTTTGCCGCCGAGGCCACAAATAAATCGTCGTCCACATTAGAAAGCACGGCCAGCCTAAAGTGCGAACCCAACTGCTTCAAGGCTGCTACGCTATCCGGAAAAGCAGGCCACGACGCCAGCGACTCCGGCAGAGACCACGCCTCCGCTTCGGTAGCCTCAAACTCCAGCAACCGCCCTAGCCGCCGCACTACTTCTGCCAAGACTTGGCGGTAAGGCAGGAAGCTTTCGCGCTCCACTTCGGCTTCGATCTTGCCATAGAGGGATAGCAGCTCGCTATCCCCGAGCGACTTGCCATGGCGCATCAGCAGCGGCCGTAGAGCTGCAAGGATGCCAGCCTCCCAGTCAATCAGCGTGCCATAGCAGTCAAAGGTCAAAAAGCGAAATTCTGCAAAGTTCAACACATTCAGCCCCTAAAGGGAATCAGCCGCCATGTCCGAACCCACGGGACACCGACGGCTGATTATAAAGTTGTGAAGCTGCCACTGCTGGTTCAAACAAATGCAGCTAGCGCTTGATGGTCAGATCCGAGCCGAGCTTGAAGGCGAGCGCCTTCTCGGCAGGAACCACGATGTCTTTATTGCCGGTAAAGGCTGCGCCCGCCGTGCCCGCGCCGCCACCCGCCAGCGCACCGATGGCAGCACCCTTGCCGCCGCCCGCGATGCCGCCGATGATGGCACCCAAAGCCGCGCCGCCGCCTGCCATCACTCCTGTGCGCTTGCCCTTGCCTTTCGCTGCTTCGGCAAAGCTAGAGGTGGTGATGTTGTAGCTGCGCCCGTTGACGTTCACGGAATGCAGTGTCAGGGCAATGCTCGCACCGCCCGCAAAACGGCCCAGCGGTTTGGCGTCGGTGACGGTGCCGGAGACTGCGGAACCGGCGGGGATAGCCACTTCGCCGCCCTCAGAAATGTCCTCAGCTACCGTGCCGTTGAAAACGTCACCCGCGCTGGAGATTTTGGAGCCGACCGCGCTGCCCATGCGGATGGTGATAACCGTGCCAGAAGGAACGACAAGCGGTGCCGGAGCGGCTGGTTTGGCGTCCGCAACTGGCTTACCTTCATTCTTGGACATAGGTTTAGCCGCCGCAGGTTTGGATGCAGAGGTGCGGGGTTGTTCCGCTGGCTGCGGCTCGGCTTGTGCGGGCGGCTGGTTGGCAGCGGTTTGATTCGAGTCCGTGGGCGCAGCCGCTGGAGGCTGATTGGTAGAAGACTGTTGCGTACAGGCGAAAGTGAAACTCATGGCCAGCGCGAGCGCCAGCATCATTACCATGCGCGATTTCATAAAGCTCCTCCAAGGTGCAGGATTTTTGTATCAGAAAGCGGCGGGTTGGGCAATCGGGAAGGTGCCCTCCGCATTTTTGGGCCTAGTTTGGGCCTCGTTTCGGCCTAGGTTTAGCCTAATCCGTGCCATCGTCGTCTTTGCTGGCACTCGGGTCATCGGTGGCTGGGGCGGCGCGCGGCTGCACAAACTTGCGGCTGTTCAGCAGCGGCCTTCCCAACGACGGGTTGTAGCCCGTCCAGCCTTCCGCACTTTCTGGCCCGCGCTCGAACTGCGCCCTCATGCTCTCCATTTTAGAGTCCAGATCATCCAGATAGTGCAGCATCAGCGCTTCGGGAAACATGGGCAACTTGGGCGAGCCAAACTCGTATTGTCCGTGGTGGCTAATGATCATATGCTCGATCAAGATCTTAAGCTCGCTGGGGAAGTTTGGCAGGTCCGCCAGCTTGGCCTGCAACATCTCCAGCTCGATGATGATGTGGCCCAGCAGTTGGCCGCTCGTGGAATAGGAGAACGACCGGGCGTAGGTGAGTTCATGCACCTTGCCAATATCGTGCAAAAACGCACCCGTCAGCAGGAGGTCGCGATCAATAGTGGGATAGTTCCGTGCCATCAGGTCACAGGAACGGAACAGTGAAACCACGTGGTCAAGCAGTCCGCCAATGTAGGCGTGGTGCAACGTCTTCGCCGCAGGCGCGCGCTGGTAGGCCAGCGCAATCACCGGGTCGTTCATAAAAGTTTTTACCAGTGCCTTAAGTTGCGGGTTCTGGAAGCTTTCCACGAACTCGCCCAGGGTCGCCCACAGTTCATCAATATTCTTGGTGGTTTTCGGCAGGTAGTCGCCGAAGTCTACTTCGCTGTCGCCCATCTTGCGCAGCTTGTGGATGGTCAACTGGAACCGCTGGTTGTACTTGTTGATCAGGCCTTTGATCTTGACGAAGTCGTCTTGTTCGAAGCTGCTCATGGCCTCTTCGACGTTGTCCCACATCTTGGCGTCGAGCTGGCCGGTGCGATCAGCCAGCGTTAGTGCCAGGTAAGGCTCACCACTCTTCTTCGGCTTGATCTGCTTGGCAGCGACCACGAAGCTGGAGGTGATGATGTCATTCTCATGCTTCGCTGCATCGCCTACATAAAATTCCTTCATGCTATTTCCAACCTGACGCTAGAGGATGCCCAGCTTCTTTTTCTTCTTGAGCTCTTTGGCCCCCGCCGCCTGCGTGGTAGTGATCTGGGGCTTGGTCTGGTTGGGGCTGGCACCGCTATCCACGTAGCCCTGCTTAATGTCTATGAAGGCATCCTCGCGCAACTTGGTTAGGTAAACCCGCAAGGCCGGTTGCAGTTTCTGGCGGTAGATCGCGCCTTGAATCTGCTGGGTCACGTCCTTCATCGCCGGAATGCCGCCCGGCGTGTGTTCCGTGACCTTCATGATTACGAACCCCTGCTTGGTGCGGACAGTGTCGGTGACGGCGTTGGCTTTCATCCCGAATACCAGATCATCTAACCCCTTGGCCAACGTGCCCCGCTTGAAGTAGCCCAGATCGCCGCCTTGCTGTGCCGTCGGCCCTTCTGAGAATTTCTTGGCAGCCTCGTCGAAAGCCAGCCCGCCGTTGATCTTGGCGAGTAAATCTTTGGCTTTGGCTTCCGCATCCGCAGCGGCCTTTTCGTCTGCGGCCGGATCGGCCGCATCAGTCCCCGTCGGCTTCTTCACCGCAAGCAGAATCTCGCTGAGCCGGATCTGCTCCGGGCGGTCGAGTTCCGATTTGTGCTCGTTGTAAAACTTCTCGATCTCTTCGTGGGTAGGCTGCAAATGCTGGCCCACTTCGCGACCGATCACTTCTTCGGTCACGATGCTGTTCTTCATATTTTGCTTGAACTCTTCAAACGAGACGCCTTGCGCTTGTGCTGCTTTTTCCAGATCTTCCAGGGAGGCCAAGCCCATTTGCTTCCGCATCTCGTCAAGGCGCTTGACGATTTCGGCGTCGCCGGTGATTTCCAGGTCTTTGGCCTTTTCCAGCAGCAGTTGCTGGTCAATCAAGTCACGCAGTGAGTCACGCTCCTTCTGCGCGTACTCTTTCTCAGGGTCGGCGACACCGGTGGCCTGAATTTCCTGCTTCAGTTGGTCTTTGCTGCGTACAAATTCAGAACGCGTAATGACCGAATTGTTGACGCGCGCAATGATCTCTTCGATCACGCTGTCGGCGCAAAGCGATGCGGGAAGAATGCTAAAAACGGCTGCCAGAATCAGTTTTTTCATAAGCCTACAGGGAATACCAGTGCCCCCAGTTGGATGCAGGGCCGGTGGCACGAAGTTTTCCGAAACAGAATCTTTATTGTACGCCGCCAAAGCGGGGGCCTTCCACACGGCCTACCCGACTTCCGGCATTACCTGCGGACCAGCGCCAACGCCGAAATATCATTCTTGGGCGTGTTCCGACCCAAAAACTGCACCATCCTTTGCAGCACGTCTTGGCAGAGTGCGTGCGCGCCGGCGCAAGGCGACTCCAAGACTGCCTGCTCCACCCGTTCCATGCCAAATTCCTCTTTGCGGTTGGCGGCCTCCACCAGACCGCGGGAAACCAGCATCAGCGCACCCCCCATGGGTAGAACCGAAGTGGGCGCATCATGGGTCGCGTGAGAGAACAATCCCAGTGGCAGACCCGTTGCCGGAAGCCTCAGAATCGTCGAGCCGAAGCGTAGCAACCCGGGGTTGTGCCCCGCATTCACATAGCAAAGGGTGCCCAGACTAGCATTGCAGCATCCGGCAAACGCTGCGCAATGGTGCACGCCGCCAGCCGCTTCGATCACCCGACGATTGATGCGCACCGTTAGCTCCATCATGGCTTCCGCCTCATTGGTGCAAGTGGCATCGGCAAACAACTTGGGGACGCTTTCCCGAAACACCTGCTGCACCGAAGCGGCAATGGCTAACGCATCCGTATATTTGCCGGCGACATCGAGCAAACCGAAAAGCAATCGGTCGCCCACCTGCGCAAAGTCATAGAAATCGCCGCCCACGCGGCTACCATGATAGGTGGCAGCCGCATCCAGCCCTTTCATTGCGGGGATGTTAGCAGGCTCAAGGCCCGGCGGCGGCGGGGAAGGCACAGCGGGCTGGCGAAAAAGAAAAGACATGGGCCTCTCTGGCACTCTGTGGAATGGCGCTATTGTCAGGCTAGCATGGCGGGCGCTAGCCCTTCATCCGCAAGCCAACTGAAAAACGCACTGCAAAGCAGATGCACGCTGCGGCGCTTCCGGTTAGCATGAATTCAGCGCGGATGGTGCCTATGCCAGTAGCAAGCCGGTTGGCGACAAAATTACAGATGCAACTGCGGTGGGTGGTTTGTCTGGTCATCATTCCCGCCGCGTGGTGTGGCAGTGGACTGGCCCAATCACCCGGCCCCCGGGAGTTGCCATCCGCTGCATTTCCCGGCCCCCCCAACGCGCTCTCTGCAGGGTCATTCTCTCCTCTAGCCGAGGCGCAATCCTCGTCTGTCCATACCGACCCCGTTCCTGCCAATGCCGCAGCACTCTACCGGCAACTGAGCCAGGTTGGCCTCGATCCTCATCGAGTCTTCCACATTCGAGAAGCTTCGCTCGACCGGGAATCGCTGCACGTGACGCTCGAAGATGGCACCATCGCCTTTACTGAGGATGTGCTGGGGCGGCCAACGGGTGCTTTTTTTGTGGGCGATGGTGAAATCCTGCTCGTGCCCTCTGGCCACGCCGAGCAGCTTTCCATGGGGCTGTTTGCCGGAGCCAAAGTGCTGGAGGAGCGCTTTAGCGCAGCCTATCTGCGCTTTAACGACGACACCTTCGACCAACTGCGCCCCTACCTTCGCACTCCTGTGGATGGTGAAGAGTTCTACGATAGTTGGAAGGATGCGGTTCGCAACTTGGCCGGTACTGAAGCGCTGCGGTTGTTCGTGGATTTTAGCCTCGGGCTGCCAGCCTCCGGCACCGCTGACGCCGGGGTACCACCTGCACCACATTTCTTGCCGGTTGCAACCCCCCGCTTGCTGCATATGCGAATCACCGGGTCGCGCCTCGGCACCTTCGACGTCATCTACGATCAATCGGCGCGGGAGCGCATCAGCGTAGCCCAACTGGCCGCGACTCAAGGCGCGAGCTTCTATGATCTTTGGACGTCGTTCAGCCCCGCCGTCCGCGGTGCACCCGCAGCGAAGGATCCCGAAGACCCGGTGCGGGTCAGCCAGTTCCACCTGCTGTTGCAGGTGTTGCCTCCCCGCCAGCTCAATGCCGATGCCACGCTTGATGCCACGGTCTCACAAGGTGGTCAGCGAACTTTACTCTTCGAACTGTCTCGCTTCCTGCAGGTGGAAAAGGTCGAATGGAACGGCGCTGCTGTGGGCTTTTTGCACAATCCTGCCATGGAAGGCACTCAGCTTGCCCGTCGCGGCAACGATGTGGTCGCGGTCGTCTTTCCTCGTGAGCTGAAGGCCGGAGAGGTCTTGCGGCTACACTTCGTGTATCAGGGAGAAGTGCTTTCTGAGGCCGCCACCGGCCTGCTCTACGTCGGCGAGCGTGGCACCTGGTATCCCAATCGGGGGTTGGCGATGGCGAACTTCGACATGGAGTTCCGCTACCCGCCGGAATGGAAGCTGGTCGCCACCGGCCAGCGCGTCCCGACGACAACGCTGGAAGAGAATCGTCCTGCGCTGGCAACCGAACAAGTATCGCGCTGGGTCACCGAGTTGCCGATTCCAGTCGCCGGCTTTAATTTGGGGAAGTACGAAAGCAGATCCGCGCAGGCGGGCCCGGTCAAGATTACGGCATACGCCACGCAAAAGGTAGAAGATTCATTCCCCCTGATGGTGCCGAAAGATGTATTGCCGGACGGGCGAAGCCATGACACCCTTACAGTTTTAAGCGCGCCTTCTGCGCCCTCCCCAGCCCGCAATGCCCAGATGGTCGCCGACCAGGCCGCGCAAGCTGTGCAGTACTTCGGGCAGCAGTTCGGCCCCTATCCCTATCGCTCGTTGTTACTGACGCAGATTCCGGGTTCGCTCAGCCAAGGCTGGCCGGGACTGGTGTTTCTTTCCACCTACGCGTTTCTTACCCCACAAGAGCGCACCAATATTGGCATGGCTGCACCGCAAAGCCTGCTGGATAGCATTGTGGTGGCGCATGAGACTGCTCACCAGTGGTGGGGCGATCTTGTGCTCTGGGGCAGCTATCGCGACCAGTGGATTGTGGAGGCGCTAGCCAACTACTCCGCGTTGTTGCTGGCAGAAAATTCAAGGCCTGCCGACGTGCGCGCGATTCTGGATAACTATCGCGCCGAGCTGCTAAAGAAGGGATCCAATGGCCTGCCAGCGAAGGATGCGGGTGCGGTGACACTTGGGGTGCGGCTGACTTCCTCGAAGTTCCCCGACGGTTATGCAGCCATCAGCTACGGTCGCGGTACCTGGCTTTTCCATATGCTGCGCTCGATGTTGAGGGATGGCAGCGAACTGGCCGCACACGGTGCGACCGGAGAAAACCCACAGGCCGTGACGGTCGTGGAGCCGGGGACAGTGACCGGTGTCGCAACAAATGGCGCAACCAGTGACGCGGCCAGTGACGCAACCAGTGACGCGCTTTTTCTCCGCGACCTGCGCCGGTTGCGTGAGCAGTATGCAGGCCGCACTGTTACCACCAAGGACCTGCAAGCGGTCTTTGAGCAGGATTTACCTCCCGCACTATGGTTTGAGGGAAAGCCCTCGCTGGAGTGGTTTTTTGAGGGTTGGGTGAATGGCACCGCGATTCCGCGTCTGCGACTAACCGGCGAAAAGCTGCTGCCGCGCAACGGCTCCGTGCAGGCCAGCGGCACCATCCAACAGCTAAATGCGCCGCCTGACTTGGTGACACCGGTAAGCGTCTTTGCCGAAATGCCAGATAGGTCGCTGAAGTTGGTGGGTCTGGTGCTTGCCGATGGCGATCAGACCAGCTTCCGCCTGAACGCCCCCGCAGGTACCCGGCGCCTGCTGCTCGACCCCGAAGACAACATGCTGACAGAGCTTCACTAGGCTACGAGAGGCTACGAGTGGTCACACTAAATTTTAGTGCGACAGCGTTGACTTAACCGTCGGATTCATCTCTTGGCCGGACAGCTCTGAGGCCGTTTGCAGCGAGAGTGTGCCGCCACCCTTCACACACTCAAACCACACCCGTTGCCCGCCATTGTAGGAGACCAGCCAGAGGTCGGCTCCGAGATTGGAAAATGTTTGTGGAACGCGGGGAGCGGGTGGAAAAGGATTGCGCCAAACAATGTCGGGACGGAGAGCCATGGCCGCTACACTTTCTTTCGCTGACAAACTTCCTGCTATGGAAGTCATCGGCATTCGCCCTGCAGGACTGCATCACCGTGAGTGCTGGAAGCAGTTTCCTTAGGCATCGCGTGGGGTTACACTTTTCGGGCTTATCGTTTCGCCGCCAGTCGTGCGGTGGAGCTATTTGCGGTTGCTGCCGCCAGACAACTCGGTCCGCGGCTGGCCAAGGCGGTCACGATTTCTTTGGCGATCTGGCCCAGTGGCACCACCCGGTTCAGCGTGCCCATCTCCGCACAGGCACGCGGCATGCCGTAAACCACAGAAGTGGCTTCGTCTTGACCAATGTTGAATCCACCCGCAGCATGAATTGCTTTCATGCCTTGCGCTCCATCCGCGCCCATACCTGTCATGATGACTCCCATTGCAGTTGGGCCACAAACGGCGGCGGCGGAGAGCATCATGTTATCCACTGAGGGGATGTGCAACGAGTGAGCTGGCTCATGGCTGAGTTGGACGGTCAGTCGTCCCCCGGCCAGGCGAAGAAACGTCAGGTGCTGTCCGGCGGGTGCAATCAGCACCAGCCCCGGCTCCACTCGGTCGCCATGTTTGGCTTCGCGCACACTGATGGTGCTAATGGAGTTGAGCCGCACGGCCAGCGACGCGGTGAAGCCCACAGGCATATGCTGCACCACGACCACGCCTACAGAAAGATCCTGCGGCAGATTGCCAATCACGTCCTGAAGCGCCTTCGGCCCTCCGGTGGAAGTACCGATGCAAACCAGTGCGGGCGCGGTGGTGGGGTGGGAGGCGAGCGCAGGCATGGCCCGCAACGGGGAGGCTGGCTTGACGGCCGGGGCAGTTGTCGCTGGACTTCCCGAACTTCCGGAACCTCCCGAACTTCCCAGACTGGGCATCCGCCGCCGCCGCGAAATTCCCGCAGCCTTCAGCTTAGACAGCAACTCTTCGCGAATCCGCACCACGTCCATCGAAGCATACGAAGCGGGCTTGGCGACGCAATCAAAGGCACCATGGTCGAGCGCGTCCAAGCTGGTTTCCGCACCTTCGCGAGTGAGCGAACTTACCATAATCACCGGTCGCGGAGCGCGCGCCATGATCTGCCGCAACGTGTCAATGCCATTGAGTTCTGGCATCTCCACATCCAGTGTCACCACATCAGGATCAAGAGCGGCGAGTTTCTGCAAGGCATCGCGGCCGTTGGTCGCGGTGCCGCATACCTCAATCTCAGGGTCGGACTCAATCATGCGTGTGAGCGCCACTCGCATGAAGGCGCTATCGTCCGTAATCAGCACTCGAATGGGGCTGTTGACTAGCATCGGGTTTATCTCAGCGGCTGCGGAATAATAGTGTGACCAGCCTGCGGACTTCTGGCAGGTAGGCTTCCATCTCCAAAGTGAACCGCGCCCAGTCGAAACGCTCTAAGTGCGGACACGCTTTCAGTAGGGTTTCAAACCCCGGCAGTTCGGTGAGGTGTACTTCGCGCTCCTCGGCGTAGCCGTGGCCGAGTGTGCTCATCCGGCACAGCAAGTCGCTCAGACTGACAATCGCGACCAGCGCCTGATGATTCTTTGCCTCGCCCACAGAATGGTGGAATCCAATCACTTCTTGCAGTTCAGGCCCCAGTCCCCAGTGCGCTGCCAGCAAGGCGCCGCTTTCCTCGTGCGTGAATCCCAGCACTTGCTCTTCGGCTTCGTGCAGCGGAATCCGCTCCTTGGTCGCCTTCTCCAACGCTTCGCGGAAGTGGTCAGGCACAATCCACAAATTCACCACCAGCCCCAAGTCATGCAGCAGGCCACCGAGGTACGCACGTTCAGGGTCGGGGAAGCGAATCTGTTGGGCAAATTGCCGGCTCACCAGCGCACAGCCCAGCGCGTGCTCCCAGAAGACGACTGGGTTGAGTACCAGCGGTTTATCGGGCACTAGCCGCAGGATGCAGCAGGAAAGTGCGATCTCGCGCACCCGCCTCATCCCCAGACTTACGACTGCGGTGCGTACCGTATCAATGGAGTGCGAGTGGCTGAACAATGGAGAGTTCGCCAAATGTAGACATTGCACCGTCAGCGACTTGTCCTTGCCAATCCAATCCACCACGCGGTTGACGTCCATCTTTTCCACCGGCTGATCCAGATGGCGCAGCAGCGGAAAGAGAACAGTGGGCAGAGTCGGCATGCGATCCATGCTTTCCAGCCGACTCCCGATTTCATGGCGAGCATTTTCAATCATGACTTACCTGCCTGTTTTAGCAGCTCGCTCCGGCTGGCTTTGATGTAGCCGGTGGCGGACGGAAAGTGAACCAGTTGAAAGGCATCACTGATGCCATACAGAGACTCGGCGTGACCCAGAAGCAAGTAGCCGTGCTCCAGCAGATTGTTGAAGAAGTGCGAGATTACCCGCTGCTTGGACGCGTTGTCGAAATAGATCAGTACATTGCAGCAAAATACAATGTCCATGCTCTTCAAGAACAACATCCGGGCATCTTCCAGCAGGTTCACCCGCTGGAACTTGACCTTGGCCTTCACCTCGGCGGAAAGCTCGTGGCGACCGTCGTTGGGCTTAAAGTATTTCTTCAAGACATCGGGCGGCGTATTGCGCACTGCGTAGTTGTCGTAAATACCTTGCTGACACGACGCAATCGAGCGCTCGTTCAAGTCCGTCGCCATCACTTCAAAGTCATAGCCCTTGTTTTGCATCAGGGGCTCAGAAAGCAACATCATGGCCAGGGTATAGGGCTCTTCGCCAGTGGAACAACCCGCGCTCCAGATGCGCAGTTTTTTTACCGAGAGCTTTTCCCGTGCCTGCAAAATCTTGGGCAAAGCAATCTTGCGCATCGCATCCAGTTGCGACGGGTTGCGGAAGAAGCAGGTTTCGCCAACGGTAATCTCATTCAACAGCAGCGGCACCTCTACCATGCGTGCCGAGCCGCTTACATACTCGTAGTATTGCCGGAAGCTCTGGTGCTTCAGCGCGATCATGCGGCGGCCACAGCGCTCATGCAAAAAGCGGAACTTGTGGTCCGGCTGAAAGATGCCTGCAGTCTGATAGATAAAGTCGCGCAGTTTTACCAGCCAGGGATCCGGTGTTTCCATGGCATCCGCACCTGCAGCGGAGAACGTCAGACGGGTTCCACTACTCATCGTGTACTTCCCACAGCGGCCTTCATTGCCGCCGATGACATGGACGCCGTCTTCAACAGGCCCGTTGGATCCAGTACCAGCCTTACGTGCCCGTCTCCGCTGATGGTGGCTCCGGCTAACCCCGGGCACCGCAATAGATACGCACTCAAGGGCTTCACTACCGTAGATTCCTGACCCAACAGACGATCCACCAACAGGGCCAGCCGTTTTTCGCCAACATGCAAAATCACTGCGCGCTGTCCTCCGCCTTCGCTCTCTTCCGAATCCGGCAAGCCCAGCAATCGCGACAGCCGCAGTAACGGCAGCGTACCGTCCCGCAACTGCAACACTTCCATGGATTCAATCCGGTGAATCTCTTTCCGTACAACCTGACGGGTCTCCTGCACCGAGCGCAGCGGCAGGGCATACGCCTCATTGCGCACTTCCACCAGCAGCACTGGCAGAATGGCGACCGTGAGCGGCAACCGCAGCCGCAAGGTGGTGCCTTCGCCAAGATTGCTGTCAATCTCCACCACGCCGTTCAGCCGCGAGATGTTGGTGCGCACTACATCCATTCCAACCCCGCGACCGGAGATATCCGTGACCGTTGCGGCGGTGCTGAAGCCGGGCAGAAAAATGAAGTCAAGAATCTCGCGCTTGCTGAGCGTCCTGAGATGTTCGGGCGTAACCAGCCCTTTTTCGACTGCCTTCCTGCCAATCCGGTCAGGGTCAATGCCCGCACCGTTGTCGGCAATGGTGATGATGATCTGGTCGCCTTGCTGATTGGCGTTGAGCGAAATCTTGCCCCGCCGTGATTTGCCCGCTGCTTCGCGGACATCCGTCCGTTCCACGCCATGATCGAGCGAGTTGCGTACCAGATGCACCAGGGGATCGCCAATCATCTCCACCATGCTCTTGTCGAGCTCGGTGTCTTGGCCGTTCACTTCCAGATCCACTTCCTTGCCCAAGGCTTGCGATACATCGCGCACCATGCGCGGAAACTTGCGGAAGACGGTTTCAATCGGCACCATGCGCGTCTTGAGGCCGGCGGTCTGAAGCTCTTCGGTGATGAAGCTCAACCGGGTGGTAGAAAGACTCAAGTCTTCCGCCATCTTCTGCCCGTCAAACTTGTTGCCGCTAAAGGAGCGGCTCAGTTGCATCAAGCGGTTGCGCTCCAGAACCAGTTCGCCAATCAGGTTGATCAGGTCGTCCAGCTTGCGCGCATCCACACGCAAGGTGTGCATGGACGTATCAGCAGCCGGCTTGCCCGGAACTTCTGCTACAGCAGCCACCGACGACGCTCGGGCCGGGCTGGCCGCGGTTGGCGTCTGACTTGCGACCGGCTCCCGCGCCGGAGCTTCCAACGGAAGCGGCGGCAAGGCGGGCGGGCTAGCAGGAATTTGATTGATAGCCAGTGGCGCTGGCTGCGGTAACGTGGGCAAATTTGTCGCACCCGCAGCCGCAGCCATCGCCATTGCCTTGGGCGTTTCCACTGTTGTCACCACCGCTGCGCTCTGCACTGTTACCAGTTCCGCCAATAGCTCAGAGAGGTCGTAGGTCGTGGTGTTGCTGTCCCGGATATCTCCTAGCATCACACCCAGTTGGTCGCGGGCGCGCAACAGCGCATCCATAATGCGCGGGGTGAGCTGCAATTCATTCTTGCGCAGCAGGTTCAGCACGTCTTCCGCACGATGGCTTACTTGTACAACCGGCTCGAAGCCGAGAAATCCCGAGGTTCCCTTGATGGTGTGGAGTGCGCGAAACACGCGATTCAGCCGGTCGGCGTCCGAAGGCGTTGACTCCAGCGCCACCATGTCCTGATCCATTCCTTGCAGCAACTCCTCGGATTCAATGAGGAATTCCTGCATGAGGGCTGGGTCTTGCAAATAGTCATCTGTCACAATCAGGCCCCCTGGGCTTGTCCGGCAAACGTCTCATCCGTGCTGACCACTTTAGGACGCCGAAGCGGCGGCTGCCTTCATGACTGAGCTCTCCTCCGCCATCGTCATCAGCCGATCCAGATCCAGCATGATGAGCAGCCTGTTATCCAGTTTGCCGACGCCGGAAACATACTCGCGATCCACTTTGGTGAGGCGCGGCGGCGGTTCCACGGTTTCTACCGGAATGCGCAGCACTTCGGAAACCGAATCCACCATGAAGCCGAGTACGTTGGCATTCACCTCCACCACGACGATCCGCGACTGCTTGTCCTGTGCCGCCTGCTGCAAACCAAAGCGCTTCCGCAGCGAAACCACCGGAATCACCTTGCCCCGCAGATTAATCACTCCGTCCACAAAGTCCGGCGAGTTCGGCACCCGCGTGAGTTGTTGTACGCGAATGATCTCCTGCACCTGCAAAATGTCGAGGCCAAACTCTTCACCATCCACATGGAAGCTGACCAGTTGCAACAGCTCTCCGCGTTGGGCCGCTCGGCCGTTAAGTTCCTTCACATTGGATTGCGCGCTACCCTGCATGTTGGAGTCTCCCAGTGCCGGCCCTGCACGCGCACAATCTGGTGCGGGCCGTGCGGTGTTCTGCTAACAGTGATTTCTTCGGCAGACTAGGGGAATGGCTTTACCGGGAGTCTCTGCCGCTCTGTTACGCAGGTATCGGTGCCGCCCGCAAACGCGCGCCGTTTATACTCGAAGGGTTGCTGCAAACCCGCTGAAAACCACTTCGAGGTCTGAATTCTGTGAAGCTTTCCGTCGTGATGCCCGTCTATAACGAGCAGGCTACACTGCGTCAGGTGGTTGCCTCCGTCTTTGCCACCGGAATGGATATCGAGCTGTTATGTGTGGATGATGGCTCTCGCGATCAATCGCCCCACATTCTGCATGAGCTCGCCGCCCAGTATCCGCAGATGCGAGTTCTCATTCAACCCAGCAATCAGGGCAAGGGTGCGGCTTTGCGCCGGGGCATTCAGGAGGCCACGGGTGATTTCGTCATCATTCAGGACGCCGACCTGGAATACGACCCCAGTGAATACTCCAAAGTTCTGGGGCCACTGAAAAAGGGAATGGCTGACGTGGTCTATGGTTCGCGCTTTCTCGGTGGCGGGCCCCATCGCGTGCTTTATTTCTGGCATTCTGCGGGCAATTGGCTGCTGACCCTGCTCTCTAATATGCTCACCGACCTCAACCTAAGCGACATGGAAACCTGCTACAAGGCCTTTCGCCGCGAGGTGATTCAGGCGATTCCTGTCGAAGAGAACCGCTTTGGGTTCGAGCCCGAGATTACGGTCAAGATTGCCAAGCGCCGCTTGCGCGTCTACGAAGTCGGCATCAGCTATTGGGGCCGCACTTACGAAGAGGGTAAGAAGATTGGCTGGCGTGATGGGGTACGCGCCCTTTGGTGTCTGCTCAAGTATTCTTGGCTGGAAGAAAAGCGGAGTGCGGCATCCGCGCCGCAGAGCGGACAATGACGAGAAAGTGGTGGCACTGGCTGCTGCTGCTGCTGACGCTGGGGATGGCCGGTGACCTGCTTGTGCGCGGCGTGGGTGCGGCCTTGCAAGCCTGCCGCAACGACTTCTCCGACCCCTACTTTGCCGCTACCTTATTTCGCCAAGGTCTCAATCCCTACGACCGCACGCTTGCCACGGCCTTGAGTATTCGGGCTGCGGATTGTCACGTTCCCGTGGTTCCTCTCTACCCGCCCACGGCTTATGTTTTGTTTACCCCCCTCACTCTGTTGCCGTGGATTTGGGCCAACGTACTATGGGCACTGCTCACGGTGGCGGGCGTAGGCATCGTAGCCTGGGTTTTGGTTACGCTGGGCGGTTTTCGCGTCGGGTCTGATCAATTCTGGATCACGATTGCTGCCGTGTTTGCCTTTGCGCCCATGCACACCGCAATGCATGCTGCCAACGTCGCCGTCATCGTACTGGCCGTTGCGCTGTTGGGGGTCTTGGCGGCTAGCCGCAATTGGGACATTCCTGCCGGGATCCTGCTGGCGATCGCCATGTGCCTTAAGCCTCAGTTTGGAGCCTGGTTCCTGATTTACTACCTAGTTCGCTGGCGGTGGCGCATCATAGGCTCTGCCGCGCTCACCGGCGGCACACTTTCGGCCATCGCTCTTAGTGTCATCCCGTTGACCTTCGCTAAACTGCTCAGCAACTACTCCGCAAATGTGGCCTACTGGTTCGGACCGGGCGGCCAAAACGACTTCACGGCGGCAAATCCTCTGCACTATCAGCTCTTCAACTTGCAGGTACTGTTGCATCCCGCTATTGGCGATGCACACACCACAAATTTGGTGACCTTGGGCTTGTTCCTCACCGGACTTGGGGTGTGGGGCTACGCGATGTTCCGCCGCAAGCAGGTAGAGACGCTGGCAATTGCGAGCTTGCTGGCACTGAGCGCGCTCCCCTTCTACCACCGTTCTTACGAAGCTGGGGCCTTCTTGCTGCTGTTGGTATGGGCGCTGACTCGGCTTGCTGAAGTTCGTTGCCGTGAGGCTTTGTTCGCGGGGCTGGCCCTTATCCCTTTTCTGCTGCCGGGCCAGGTGCTATTAAGCAGAATTACCCCTCATCTGGCCTCCGGAGTCTTTGCCTCGTGGTGGTGGGTCTTTGTGGTTGCGCCTTATCAAGTGTGGGCACTGGTTGCGCTAAATCTGATTCTGCTGGCTGCGATGCTAGGGAGCGAACGGCTAGAATCACCATCGCCCGGTCGCGTGGAAGCATAGCCAGTTTTAGTGATGCGGGGGAGCAGGCGTTGGCGCCGGAGGCAGCGAAGCACCTAAAGGCTGGCCTGAGGGCTGGCCCGGTGACGGTGACGGTGACGGTGACGGTGTGCGCAGAATAATATCCACCCGGCGATTCAGGGTGCGCCCCTCTTCCGTGTCATTCTCGGCAATGGGATGGTACTCCGCATAGCCCGCCGCCGAAAGCCGTCCCGGCGGAATTCCATATTTCTCAATCAGCAGCCGCGTCAACTCGGTGGCGCGAGCGGTCGAAAGCTCCCAGTTAGAAGCGTACTGTGCATTGTGGATGGGGATGCTGTCAGAGTGCCCCTCAATCTGTACCATGCAGCCGTTGCTCTGCAGTGTTGCCGCAATCTTAGCTACGGTGGGTAGGGCCGCATCTTTTAGGTGAGCGGAGCCGCTATCGAAAAAGCCGACCTCACCCAAGCTAATGATGAGGCCGTCGGGGCCAGACCGCAGATGTACTTCTTGCTTCCCCAATTCCTTTTGCAACGTCTTTTCTACCTGCTTTTGCAGTTCCGCCTTCGTGGTCTCGTCCGGAGCCCCCCCGAGCCGGCTTTGTGCGTTGGGGACAAACCGCCCCAGTGAGCCCGTGTGTTCGGCGCTCTGTATGGTCTGAATGCTGTTGAAGGGTACTGGCGCATCGTCCGACACAGGAACCCGCGTGCCCGATGCGGGGAACATGCCTAGATCCTCAAACGCGACCTGCACCGCTTTGGATATTTTGCCCACTTTGCGGTTATCCACTTGCGACGAGGAGAACAAGACCACGAAGAATGCAAAAAGCAGGGTGATGAAGTCGGCATAGGAAATCAGCCAACGCTCGTGGTTTACGTGTTCGGGATGTTTCTTCTTGCGGGCCATAGTCGCTGCGAGCTGCGTGTCACAAGACGCTTTTTATCCTTACTTCTTTTCCGGCACGGTCGCGCCAATGTACCCGTACAGTTTGGTTTCGATCATGCGCGGATTCATGCCTTCCAGAATCGAGAGCACACCATCGAGCGTCATTTCATGAATCAAGTGTTCTTCGTGAATCCGTATCTTTAACTTACCTGCGCTGGGTAGAGCGACAATGTTGGCTAGTCCCACACCATAGATCGTCGCCACAAATGCCACGGCGATACCGCGACCAACCTCAGTAATATTGTCGAGGTGCTGCATCACCTGAATGAGTCCCAGCACCGCGCCGATAATCCCAATGGTCGGCGCGTATCCGCCAATGGCTTCGAATACTGCCGGAATCTTCTCGTCGCGCGATCCCATCTGGTCGAGATCTACTTCCATAATTGCGCGTAGCTCTTCCGGTTCGGTACCATCCACCGCGAGCATCAGAGCCTTCTTCAGGAATGGTTCTTTGATTTTGCTAATCTCTGCATCCAGAGAAACGATGCCCTCTTTACGGGCTTGGTTGGCAAACTTTACCAGTTCCTGAATCGTCTCTTTGGCGTCGTGATGAGGCTGCACTACCACCTGGATGCCGCGTTTGAAAGCAGCGAGCACCACTTCCAGCGGAAACGAAATCATCACCGCGCCCAGTGTTCCAAGGCCCACGATGATGGCAGCGGTAGGTTGCAACACAGTCCCCACCTTACCGCCTTCCATCAACATGCCGCCCAGAATGCCGCCCAAACCGATGACGACTCCACCTATGGTTGCCTTGTCCACACCGCTCCTGCCTGCTATCTGCTTAGTGGTTGTCGTCGTCCTCCGGCTTGCCCTTTGCCGGAGGTGTAAGTGCGAGCGGGCTTACCCAAACGCCCGAAAGACCCGCTAAAATTTTCTGCCGGAATTCAATGATTCGTTCCATAACCTGCGAAGCACTCTCCATCACTACAATCTTTTCCCCGCCAATGAGCGTAATGACCGTGTCATGGGCCTGCTCCACAAATTTAATAAGGTCCGAGTTCACGGCCAGCGGCTGCCGATTGAGGCGGGTGAGTTGAATCATGGAATTTGTCTTCGCGCAGGCAAAGTTCAGATATAGATGCTGTGCCCTCTTACTGTATCGGGAGAACCGTTCATTTTCTTTATTCCAAGGACGCACCGTGACCATGGTCACTTGAGCAAGCCTCCACTGCGCCGATGAGGAGAGTGTAAGCAGAGAATTCCGCGAATCAGGACGGAACCGGGCCTCATAGGCTGCGGTCCCGGAACCTAATCCGAATTCGGGAGTTCGAGAGGAGTACTACCATGGCATTTAGCATTCTCAACAACATCCCGTCGCTGGTGGCACAGAATCAACTGAACAACACCGCAGCCGGGTTGCAACGCACCTTGTTCCGGTTGTCGTCTGGTTCGCGTATTAACTCCGGCGCGGATGACGCGGCAGGTCTGGCAATTGCAGATGGTTTGCACGCCAACACCACCGCTCTGACGCAGTCCGCGCGTAACGCAAATGATGGCGTCGGCAAACTGCAAGTCGCTGACGGCGCTCTGGCGCAGGTCACCAACCTGCTTAACCGCAGTGTCACACTGGCTACCGAGTCGGCCACCGGCACGGTCAGCGACTCGCAGCGAGTCGCGCTGGACGCAGAATTTTCCGCCATCAAGTCGGAAATTGACCGTATCGGCAGCACCACCACCTTTAACGGGACTCAGGTGTTCCAGAACACCACCGCGCCCAACAAGAATGAGCAGGATACGGGCGTCGGCGGGTTGACGCTCGCCACCGGCTTGACCAATACTGACACCGTCACCGTTACTTCCGGGGCCAAGACGTTCACCTTCACGGCCAACGCCACCAGTACGGTTGGCGATTTGGTCAACGGAATTAACGCGGACCAGACGGTTGGAGCCAAGGCCTACTTGGACGGCAGCGGCAACCTGGTGGTCACTGATCAGGCGGGCCGAAATAACATTACCGCCACTTCGACCGATCCGATTCTGGGTGCGTTCACCAACCCCACCGCTACGGTCGCCAACAGCACCAACATTTACCTCAGCGACTCCAGCAGCGTTGGTTCCAGCACGATTTCAGTCACCATCGGCGCTTTGTCGCAGTCCAAGGTGAACTATGGTGCGTCCAGTGTGGATTTGAGCAGCGACGCGCTGACCACGTCGGGCGGTGCGCAGACCGCACTGACCGATATCAATCAGGCCATTCAGAACGTGTCTGCTATCCGCGGTTCGCTCGGTGCCACCATCAACCGGCTCCAGTCAGCCTCAACGGTTATCAACGTGCAGACACAGAACCTGACGGCAGCCGAAGACGGCATCCGCTCGGCAGATATTGCCTCGGAAGTCGCCAACCTCACTAAGTTCAACATCCTGAACCAGACCGGCATTTCGGCTCTGGCGCAGGCGAATCAAGCCCAGCAGAGCATTTTGTCCCTGTTGCGGTAAGCAGGTTCTCATCGGCCACCGCGCGGAGCGAGAGCTCCGCGCGGGTTGCTTTGCACCTGCCGGAATTAGAGGACTCTTATGTCGAGCGTATCGAGCGGGATTGCTGCAGCCGCCAATACCGGCAGCGGTATAGACGTGCAAGCCACTGTGGACCAGATCATTCAGTCCCAGTCGGGGTCACTCAATCAGCTACAAGGGCAGCAGTCCACGTTCAATGTCGAGACTGCTGTGCTCAATAGCATCAGCGGTAGCCTCAGCACACTTCAAACCAAAGTCAACTCGCTGAATGATGTATTGGGCGCGCTGAACTCCCGGCTGGCAACTTCCTCCAATACTGGCATTTTTTCCGCCGGCGCAGATGCCACGGCCGCCTCCGGCAGCCATCTGATTCGGGTCACCAACCTTGCCAGCACGGCGGCCTACTACACCGATCCGCAAACCTCAGCGACTACCACCCTCGCGACTGGCACTTTTGACCTTCAGCTCGGCACCAGTCCCGCCACCACCATCACAGTGGATAGTACCAACAACACCCTGAACGGTTTGGCCAGCAGCATCAACGGGCTGAAAGTTGGCGTCACTGCGTCCGTCATCAATGATGCCAATGGTTCGCGGCTGGCTCTGGTCAGCACCACCAGCGGCGCCCCGGGCAACATTACCATTGCCAACAACACCACCGCCCTGAACTTTACCCAGGCCACGCAAGGCCTCAACGCACAACTGACGGTGGATGGCGTCCCGATTTCTAGCACCACCAACACGGTAGCCGGGGTATTACAGGGTGTAACACTGACCCTCAATTCCGCTGCGCCGGGCACCGACGTAAGCCTTGTCGTCGCCCCCGACACCGGTAGCGTCAAGCAGGCGATCAACGATTTCGTCTCAGCGTATAACGTCATCATATCCAGCATCAACCAGCAGTTTCAAGTGGATTCCAGCGGCAATGGCGGTACCCTTACCGGCAATTCTTCGTTGCGTACCTTGCAATCCAGCCTGCTGAACAATGTCAACTTTGCAGTGAGTGGTAACAATGGCACCGTGAATTTATCCTCCATCGGCGTGAATCTGCAAAATGACGGAACCTTGTTGGTGGATAATTCCGCGCTGACCACTGCCCTCAATAACAATTTCACCGGGGTTCACAACCTGTTCCAGACCACCGGAACCAACACTGGATTCGCGGACAACTTTAGCAAGACTCTGTTGCAGTTGACCGATTCGACTGCCGGCCCCATCGGCATTGAACTCAAAGGGGTGAGCAACAATCAAGCCGATATCGCGCAACAGATTCAAGAATTCCAAGATCGTCTGGCCACGCAGCGTACCCTGCTGATTAAAACCTACAGTCAAATTGATGCACAACTGCGGCAGCTACCCTACCTGCAAGCTCAAATCGCCGCCGAGTTGGCAGCGAAGTAGTGCGAACTGAAGAACTCCGAACTAAAGAACTCCTATGACCAATGCTGACCAGGCTTATCGCGAAGGGGCGACTCGGGGATCCACCCCCGTGGGGCGTGTAGTAATGCTGTATGACCAACTTGTGCGCGACCTTACCCGCGCTTCGGCAGCCATCGCTGCCGGGGACGTGCCCCGACGTTCGGATGAACTTGCCCACGCACACGACGTAATTGGAGTCTTGCAGGGCACCTTGGATCTGGAACGCGGCGGCGATGTTGCCCGCAGTCTCGATCGTATGTATAGCATTCTTCGCCGGCAGTTGTTGGACGCGCAGTGCGCTGCCTCCACCGCCGCACTGCAAGAGCCAATCCAGATTGTGCTCTCGCTCCGCGAAGCGTGGATGGAAGTCGAACGGCAAATCGTGGCAGCCGATGCGGTCACGCCAACGGTATCATCGCAACCCTCTTCTGTTCCGGCAACTTCTCTCACTGGGGCCGAGTCCGTACCAATGGAATGGCAAGCATGACGAACACTAGCGACACCTCCTTTTCTGCCACTCTGTTGGCACCGTGGGCAGAGCATCGCCAGTCACTGGAGTCTTACCTCGAAATGCTGGCCGCACCGGACGCTCGCCTGCAAATGTCTGCCCCTCGCTTGCGCGCCCTGAGCAGTACCCTTGCGGCTGCAGCCAATTGGGCCCGCAATGCTTCCGCCCGCACCTCGCTGAATCTCTCGGCCAACCTATCGCCACACGCAAATTCGTCGGTGACCCAGTCACTGCGGCAATATCGCGCCCTGCTGGCAGAGTTGCAAGCCTCGCTTAGAAAGTTCGGCGAGGATCTTACGCAGCATCGTGAACAATTGCGCAGCGAAGCCGGACACATGCGCGCAGCAGAAGCGTGGGTGCAACGCTCTAGTCAGGTTGCCGTGCGCGGTTAGGTCCAAAGGCGTTCGGTGCTGCACGCTGGTGGCTGCGCGCTGGTTCGCTAGGCGGCGCTGCCGCCTTGCGGTATGCTACCTCACGGCGCCGCAGGGTGCCGCTTCATCTCATAATTGACCTACCGCAGGAAGTCAAACAGGCTGTTTTGTGAAATGCGTGCGGCTGCCTGATAGGCAGCTTGCCGTGCTGTCTGACTCTGAGTCAGGTCACTGATCGTCTTAGCCAAGTCCGCACCGGTTAAATCAGTCTCTTGTTTGGTCAGGTCAATCTTCTCGCTATTCAAGAAACTACTCTGGTCAGTCAGCTGATTGATAGTATTGCCAAAAAACGAGCGCGCCGTCCCGATAAAATCGTAAGCCTGTCGTAACGAGTTGAGCGCGGTATCTACACTGGTGCCTGCGGTGATGGCGGCGCTGACGTCATGCAACGCCTGAAATACGTCGGTGCCGGGGGCGGAGAATAGCTGTGAGCCTGGCAGGTTCACCTGCAATTGGTAGCTCTCCCCCACCTGCACCTGATTCACTCCACTATTGCCGTCATAGCGGACTCCTGAGGTAGTGGTTCCGTCGAGGGCGTAGGGAGCGGAGGCTGTGTTGGTACCGGCAAAAAGAAACGTTCCCTGAAACGATGTGTTGGCCAGTTGAACGACCTGCTGCTGGATGCCATCCAGCTCTTGTGCAATCGCACTGCGATCTCCTGCGGAAAGTGTCCCGGTGCCGCCCTGCACGGCAAGGCTGATGGCTCGTTGCAGAGAAGTCGTAACCGAACTTAACGTAGAGTCTGCGGACTGCAATCGCGTCTGAATGCTGGTAACACTGTGCAGAAATTGATCGACTTGCTGCGAGCGGTCGTGGTTCTGCACAATTGCAGCCGCGGCTGCCGGGTCGTCCGATGGGCTGTTGACTCGCCGCCCAGTGGATATTTGCAGCAACGCCGTCTGCTGATCCTGCTGAATGCGCTCGATGGCAGCCAGCGCGTCGTCGAAATTGTTGGGATTGATGCGTAACATCGTGCCTGCTCTGCCTGCGCTGCCCGATTGCTTGCAACGCTCGATCTGTTAGAAGTTTGTCTGCGTGCCAAGATTGATGACGTCACCGAGCAATTGATTGATGATGCTTACAACCCGAGCGGCGGCATCATAACCGCGCTGAAATTCAGTGAGGTGCGCCGCTTCTTCATCCAGATTCACGCCAGAAGTGGAATTGCGCTGATCGTTTAGCTGCTGCAGCACCAGCTTAGAAGAATCGAGTTCGGCTGAGCTGTTGGCTACCTCGCTGCCGATTTGATAGACCAGCGACGAATAGTAGTCCACCGGTTTCTGTCCCCCGATCGTCGCTTGGTCGCGCACCGCCAGCAGATGTTGTAGATTGCCGTTGCTTCCCGGCGTGCCGTCGGAACTGGCCGCAATCAGATTCGGATCGCTGATCGCGACGGTAAACCCACCTGCCGACCCGCTGACTTGGGTGGGAGCGACGAACAGGTTGGCTCCCGGATTGCCATGTAAATCGAAGCCCGTCTGATTCGCGGCGTTCAACGTGGTGGCCAAGCCATTAGCCAGTGTGTCGAGACTGCTCAAGATGCTGGGAATTGTCGTATCGCGCGCTTTGAGTAGCCCGCCAATTTTGCCGCCGGTCAGGGTCGCGGTAATGTCAACGCCCCCCGCAACGATGTCTTGGAATCCACTGGCTCCTACTTGGGTTGCAAGGGAAAAGCTTTGGTCACCTGCCACCAGCGCCGTGCCGTTGCGGGTGGTAATGCTCAGTCCGTCGCCGCTGCTAATGACCGACACGTCCACCAGTTGAGAGAGCTGCTGAATCAATTGGTCGCGCTGGTCGGTCAGCCCGCCAGCATCTTGCGTAAGATTCTGTTGCGCCGCCACCTGTACGTTCAGGCGCGCAATCTGAGTACTCAGGCGATTGATGTCACTGACCGCCTGACCCACGCTGGTATCGAGCGCGGATTGCTGACTGGTCAGCCGGTTCACTGACACGTGAAATGCGGTGGCCAAACTCTGGGCCGAGCCGAGTACGATCGAACGCTGCGTGGTGTTGGAAGGGTCACTCGAAAGATTTTGCAGATTGTTAAAGAGTTGCGAAAGCTGCCCACCCACTTCCCCGGCATTGCCGCTGAACTGGCCTTCCACCGACTGCAGCGAACTCACATAGGCATCTAAGCTGCTCTGGTTTTGGGTCTCACCGTCAATCCGCAACTGGAGCACCGGATCGCGCAAACTTTCCACTTTATCGAGCGTAACCCCGTGGCCGGTGACGACACCGCCATAGGTGGTCGGCGGAGCTTCGGTCAAGTCCACCCGCTGACGGCTGTAGCCCGGCGTGTTTACGTTAGAGATGTTGTTGGCAGTCACGCCAAGCGCGGCTTGATCGGCCAGCAGCGCCCCCAAAGACACGTTGATCGCACCTACAAACGAGCCCATAACCTATTGGCCCTCCGCCACGCCGCGAGACGGCTGCGCTGGCCCATTGGAAAAGATCTCCGCGGGCCGGTTGGGTCGCTGATAGGTGTCTGCCCCCAGAGCAAACAGGTTGCCCAGTGCCCGCAAGGTCGTAACTGAGCGCCGCAGCAAAGCGCTGGTCACTTTGGCCTGATGCTGAGTTGCTCCCGTTGCCGCCCGGAAGTTTAACTCGACGTGCTCAGCTTCCGCACTGCCTAATTCGCAAGCTGGTGGCACGTGCAGTTCGCTCAGATCGGGTTCACGGACGCTGCCGGAGTCGTTTTCACCCAAGCGGGATGCTGGGGACGCTGCCAGTCGCTGATTCTGCTCCAATATCTCATTAGCCAGCACAATTTGCCGCCGAATGGAGGTTTCCAAACTCTCCAGATTGCGCCCTACTATCGCCTGCTGACTATGGCACAACTCCTGCATCAGCGAATCCAGCAAAGGAGTCAGTTGCTTCTGCCAGTCACTGCGGATTCGGGAACGGCGATTTTGCGAATTCATAGTCGGTACGGGGGGTCAGGCTAGTGTGTCGAGTTGATGGAGCTTATGATCTGGATTTTCTTCTGTGTCAGAATCTGCGGCTTCGCTCCGCACGGCTGGGCGGACGGCGGCAGACGTGGAGGCTGGTACAGGTTTTGTCGGGCGTTGGCGTGCAGGACGTTGCCGTGACGAACCTCCATCGCCCGAGTTCCGTTCGCGAGGAAGCTGCCCTTCAATCCGTGCTAACGCGCCGAGTTGGGAAGGAATCTCGCTCACAGGAATTATGCCTCCTTGCATTCAAGCCACGTCGCCATTCGGGCAAGCCCGCTCCCTTAGAACCTGCGCAGTTGCTCCACAATCGAGCCAGCGATCTGCTGGTCACTGACCCGGTAGCTGCCGTTCTGCACAGCAGCAGCCAACGCCGCCACGCGTTGCTGGCGAACCTCGGGTGCCGCCAGGGCTTGCGCGGCCAATAGGGTTACACGGTCTGCGCTGGTGGAAAGCACCACGGAATCGCTTTGTCCACCCCCCGAACTTCCTGCCGCACGGCCCGATGGCCTGGTTGCCGCATTGGCTCCTAGTAAACTCTCCGCCTGTGCGGCGAGATTGGCATCAATCTTCATGGCGTTCCCTCACTTTCAGACACCGGTCGCAAACTTGCTTGACTATCCCCCTGCAATTGCAATGCAACTGCGTATGGGAAAACTCTCATCTGCGGTTCCGCGCACTGTGCGCGGAATCCTTGGTGCCCCTCAACGATTACCATCGGCAGGTAATGACTGAACATTAGGCTTGGGACTGCTATTTTTTTCATCCTCTAAGTGCAAGGAATGCAACAACATAGTGCCAATCCCCAGACCTCCGTGTGTAGCCAGATTGCCGGCCAGCGCTTGTGTGGTCAGGTAACGGTAGTTTTCGCTGACCGCGGGGTCGCTATCACCGCCCGGAAGCGCGAAAGCCTTTTGCAGTGATTCCAACCAGTCTCCCAGAATTTGTGCTTCCAGTTGCTGCATGGCGTGCCGAGCCTTGCTGATAGGTTGACCGTTGGGTTTACCGTTGGGTTGAGTGTTGGGTTGAGTGTTGAGTTGACCGTTGGGTTGAGTGTTGAGTTGACCGCGCGTGCTACCGCGGCTGCGGGCAGCCGCAGCCGCATTTTGCGCTGCTGCAGCCGACGCCAGCGTCGTTACCGAACTTAGTCCAGTTGCGGCAGGAATGCTCATTTACAGCACCTCCAAATCAGCCTGCATGGCTCCTGCGGCTTTGATGGCTTGCAGAATGGCAATCACATCGCGTGCGGTGGCGCCAGAGAGTTGCAGGCCGTTGACCAAGTCTTCCACACTGGCTCCCTCTTTCAACTCAATGCGCCGCGCCGCGCTCTCCTGCGTCTTCAACGTCGGTTGAGCGATGGGCACGGTTTGTCCGTTTGAGAGCGGTGCCGGTTGTGACACTTTGAACTCGGTGGCAATCTCAATGCTGAGTGAGCCATGCAGAATTGAAACCGCACCCAGTTTCACGTCACGGCCCAGGACGATGGTTCCGGTGCGTTCGTTCACCACCACCTTGGCCCGGGGATGCATCTCCACCATCAAGTCTTCTATGCGTGCCATCAACGACGGAATGGATGAGGCGCCCGCCTCGCGGGCCTTTACCTCCACCACCCGGCCATCCAGCGCTTGGGCTACTTTGCGGCCAAATTCGTGATTGATCGCCGCTGCCACACCTTCTGCTGCGGCATAACTAGGCTCACTCAACAGCAGGGACAGTTTGTCGGTCTGTCCCAACACCGGGGCAAGTGCCTGTTCCACCAGTCCGCCAGAAGGGATGCGCGCTACTGTAGGATGATTCACCGTCTTGCTGTTCCCGGCGCCGCCAGCGCTGTACCCACCCAGTGCAAGCGCTCCTTGGGCCGAGGCATATTTCTGACCATCCGCGCCATACAAAGCCGTCAGCAGCAGCAAGCCGCCTTCCAAGCTCTTGGCATCGCCAATGGAAGAAACTGTCAGATCCAGCCGAGTGCCGGGACGCGCGAATGGCGGCAATGACGACGTGATAAACACTGCCGCTACATTGTTCACCCGCACCGTAGTGGCAGGAATCTGTACGCCCATTTGCCGCAGATAGTTGGCCAGAGTCTGGGTGGTAAACAAAGTCTGCTGACGGTCGCCTGTGCCATGCAGTCCCACCACAATGCCATAGCCAAGCAGCGGATTCTCCCGTATACCTTCCACGCTGATCACATCACGCAACCGGGCAATGTGCTCGGCAGATTCGGCTGTGGCTGCGGCACAACCAAAGACCAGTGCCAGCGCGATTCCGAGCCTGACTCCTGACCTGACTCCTAACCTCAGTCTGCGACGGAGTCGCGGGCTGGCTCGCTGAGGGAATCGTTCGAAAGGGCTGGTTGCGGGAACACGCTTCATGGATATCCTCATTCGGGCTAGAAGCCCACAATCCGCGTAATCAGCCGGACGACGATATTCGGGGGACGGGTGCCATCACTCAACACTCCCCGGCCCTTGAGTTCCACTTCCAGATTGCCCAGCGCGGTAGAAGCGACGGAGTTGTCGCTTTGCACGTCCCCCGGCCGAACCAGGCCCCGCAGAATCACAGTCTCATGCTCATTGTTCATAAGGATGTGGCGCTGGGCTTCGACGACCATCATGCCGCCGGGTAACACGGCAATCACCTGTCCGGTCAAGGTGGTGGTTAGAGTCGAGTTCTTTGCCGCGCTCGATTTGCCGTTCAGCACTTGACTGGCGTTCGGTGAAAACAACTGCGCGATAGCCGCTGTACTCACCGAATTCGCTAGCGCACTAATACCCGAACTCGCCGAATAATTCCGATTGGTGCTGACGGTGCCACTGTTGGACGCAACCGTGCTGGCGTTAAGCACAATCTGCAACAGATCACCGATCTGCCGCGCCCGATAGTCGCGTGCAAGCTCAGTGAAGCCGCCGGACACGGGCCACAAGCTGCCCGGAGTCGCGCTGGCCACCGATGGCATCGTTGCCGTCAGGTGAGAGATGTAGTCCTGGCGGGCATCCAGTTGCGCCGTTTTGGGTTTCGCCGATTTGGCCGACGCCAGTGAAACACAGCAAAATAGGCACACCAGCAGCACAACCGTTCCCATTCCACGGTTTATGGAAGGGCCGCTTGATAGGCACCTTGATAGGCCGCTTGATAGGCACATTGAAACGCTCATGGCAACTCTCCTCGCAGGTTTCCGTTCTCCTGCACCGTAGCCAAAAATATCTGTCCGCGACGCAGGTCGCGTACACGGATGGTGCTTCCAGCTACCCCGTCGTCCATGCAGCGGACGCGGAGGTGGACTGTCATCGCAGCACTTGAAAGTTGCACCATTTGGATTTGGCCTGCCCGACAAAGTAAGGGCTGCCCTGCCCCAATCGAGTGCACCCATAGTCCAGTGGGCGTACCGGAGGCAGGTGTGCCAGAACCGGAGGCGTTCGCCCGAAAGATGCGGACGATCCCATTCAGCTTGATGCTGGCATCCAGCAGTGGATCCCGTTGCAGCTTTTGCGCCAAGAAGCCAGCCGTCAACTCGCGCCACTCTCCGGGAAGTGGCGAGTACCCGAGTTGTACCTCGCTTGCCCGGCGGCGCAAAACTTCTGGTGCACAGGCTGGCAGCAAGTCTGCCAGGCGAAGCTGATTCCAATGCACGGTCACTTGCGTTGGCAGCACAGCCGGCTTGCAAGTGCCCGTAACGTCGGCGGCACAGGTAAATGGGGCTGCGCCGAGCAGCAACACCAGGGCTGCGATCCGCCCGCCGAGCCTCCGCTTGTTGCAGCGCTTCATGACAACCCCTTCTTCATAAATTTGCGACGTGCTTCAAAAACTCGCTGCCACTAGCGCGACAATTGGTTGACCTGCTGATACATCTCATCGGCGGCCTGCACCACCTTGGAATTTGCTTCATACGATCGCTGTGCCGTAATCATGTTGATGATCTCTTCCACTACATTCACGTTCGAGCCTTCCAGCCCGCCTTGTTGCAGCGAACCCAGACCCTCACTGCCGCCGGGGGTGCCGACCACGGGGTCGCCAGAGGCGCTGGTGGGCAAAAACAGGTTGTTGCCAACACTGTTCAAGCCGCCGGGATTAGGAAACAGCGCGAGCTGCAAGCTGCCAATCTGCTGCGCTTGATTCTGCCCTGTGGTGGTGACGCTAACTGTGCCATCGGCCCCAATGGTCACCGACGTGGCGCCCGCGGGGATGGTGATCGCTGGCTCCACCGGGTTGCCATCCGCAGTCGTTAAAGCACCCTGCGCGTCCATATGAAAGGCCCCACTGCGGGTATAGCCAATCTCGCCCGAAGGCAGCTTCACTTGAAAAAAGCCCGCTCCGTTGATGGCTAAATCCAGCGGATTGCCCGTACTCTGAAAGTCGCCTTGCGAGTGCAACACTTCGGTTGCCACGGCGCGGGTGCCAAGTCCCAACTGCAAGCCAGCTACCTGCGTGGTCTGTTGCGTGGCATTGGAGCCGGGTGCGATCTCGGTTTGATACATCAAATCTTCAAACTGCACTCGCCGCCGCCGAAAGCCCGCTGTGCTGGCGTTCGAAAGATTGTTGGCGACGTTGTCCAAATTCATTTGCTGCGCCAACATGCCGCTGGCTGCTGTATGAAATGCGCGAAACATTTTCTCTCCTGCGACCTCGTATTTTCAGGCCGCTGCTGCAAGCATTTGGCTACAGACGCGGAATGTCCGCTGCCGCCGTGTGATCAAAGTCGTTGTGGAACATGGCCATGGCTTTGGTCAGCATTTCTGCACTGCGCTGGGCTTCAATCAAATCCACCACCGCTGAAATCGGATTGACGTTGGAACTTTCCAGTACGCCCTGCCGCATGCTGGAGACGGTTCCGGGCAGCGGCTGCGCATTGCCCTCGGGGGTGTAGTACCCATTACCCGCTGCGCGAAAACTAGTCCCCGGCGGAAACTCCACCAGCTTCAACTTCCCTACGGACACGCCCTTGACCGACACTGTCCCCTCTTTGCTGATCGAAACAGGCCCTTCCGGCAGGGTGAGAGCGCCTTGTTCGCCCAGCACTGGCTGACTGCTGGAAGTGACGAGCTGGCGCGTGCTGGAAAGATGAAAATTGCCGTTGCGGGTGAAGACCGAGCCTGACGGAGTTTGTACTTCGAAAAATGCGGAGCCATCTACGGCTACGTCCAAAGGATTTCCCGTGGTCTCAATGCTGCCTTCGGTTTGCGAAAGCCAACTGCCACCGATAGCGCCGAAGTCGTTGATCACTTGATTCAGCGAAGTCAGCCGCGCAGCAGGGTTGGCTCCGGCCGCAGCCAGCGCCGAGCGAAAGGTAGGAGCCGAGGCGCGAAAGCCGGTCGTACTGGCATTCGCCAGATTGTTCGCAATTAAGTCGAGCGCCTCGGTGCGCCCCACCAGTCCGGTCACCGCTGCATAGAATCCGCTGTCCACAATCCACCCCGCGTACAGGGGTGATGCACGTTAGCTTCCGTAGAGGAGGAGTAGGGGCACGGAGGAGATGTGTCCCGGAATCAATAACTTGGGGGTAGGAGCTCGATGAGAGGAGGTTCAGGATGGGAAGATGCTCAGAATGGGTAGCCGGAAGTGGGAATATCTTGCCGCCACCGCAACGGAGATGCGGGGCGGCAAGACGTCCTTACTGCACCTGTTTGCACCTTGCTTGCACTTTGTTTGCACTTGCTTGCACCTTGCCCGCTGCCCATGCAAAGGGATTCGGTGCGATTGCCTTGAGCGCATGGCACTGGCGAGAGCCATGCGCTCTACTGATACGCGCCTCTCGCCCTATTCTTCGATGTCGAGCGTCAGGAACAAGGGCAATTCTTCAAACGAAAGCTTTAAGCAAACCTTGGTTGAGGCCCCAAGTGGATGCAAAGTATAGCTTTCGCCCACGATGACCGTGGGCACTGAGAGCACACATTGCTCATCATGCTTGTTGAGCTTGTTCTTGAAGTTCCCCGCCACCATGTTGGCGACTTCACCGGCTGCATCCCAACACTGCGGGTCAGATTCGTCCAGTGCCACCCCCAGCATCTTTTCTGCCATCACGGCCGCGCCCTTCAACGACGTGCGCACGGCGATGATGCCGGAGAGGCTGCCTGCCAAACCCACCATGGAGGTGATGCCCGGAGATTTGTTGGAGTCAATGGCTGGTAGCTCGACCAGTTCACAACCGAGCATCATCTCGAAGACCTCGCGTGCCGATTCCTCCAGCAGCGAGCCCCAGGCGTCAGGAGACTGCCACTTACCTGTTGCCGACCCTGCGCTCATGCCTTACCGTCCAGAATAGGAAGCACATGTTCCCGCACTTGATCAGGCGTGAACGGCTTCCGGATATAGCCGCGCGCTCCATAAGAGAGAGCTTGCACGACGTGAGACTCACTGCCTTCGGTGGTAATCATCACTACCGGTGTGGATTTACTGTTGTCTAGGGTCTGCAACTGGCGCACAAATTCCAGCCCGTCCATCACGGGCATATTGATGTCGCACAGAATGAGATCTACACTTCGTTCGCCCAGTACGCACAGAGCTTCCGCGCCGTTGCCCGCTTCCAGCACTTCGGTGAGCGTGACTCCTGCCTGGCGCAGGGAGCGTTCTACAATCTTCCGCATTACGGAAGAGTCGTCTATGATTAGCGCGCGTACGTCACCCATTGTTAGCCTTCCATCCTGTTGCGTCAGCAGCAGAGACTCTCTGCAACAGGCTGCTCTTCTGCAACTAGAGGGTCTATCGGCCTTAGGCGTACGGGCTTTAGAGCCGGCCAGAAGGCCGGGGGTAACCTTCGTCCGCGGCGTGGGAGGAAATGCCAGTTGTGGCAAGCGCCGGAGCTGCAAAGGTCACGTCAAAACTACCGCGTGAGGTATCGAGCCGCGCCCACAAGGTGCGGCGGCAACCAAACAGACGAACTCCGCTAGCCTCTACCCGGCGGCAATAGTTGCCCAGTATTCGCGCCATCTCTGCTATTTCTACTACCGTGCGAATTCCTACTTCGCGATGCCGGGAAACTTGCCGGATGGCATTCATCTGCCGCTCAAATCCGCCTTCGCTGACGATGCCCGCTTCGGTGTTACAGTCCAACGCCTGCTGAATCGTGAACAAAGTGGGATAGTCAATGCCATCCACAAACGCAGTCAACAAAGTCCTCGTCGAGGCATTCCAGTGCACGCCCAGTACCCTGCAAGCTTCCATCAGTGCCACCGGTAACAGCCGACTCCCCGCCGCAGCCGAGGCGGATTGCATTACCAGCAAAGGTGCCGACCACTGCTGACCTAGCGCGGCGGTGACCTGCTCTTCGGTTGCCGCGCCTAAGTGTTGCAGCCATTCGCCAATCCGGCCTTCCCCTTCCCTGCGCTGCGCCGCCAACGCCGTCTGCAACTGGGTCGCCGTAATATCGCCACGGGAAAGCATCAGTAAGCCCAGCGGCACCCGGTGATGGGGCGCTTTTGCCCTGCCCGAGCGCTCGATCAAGGCCGTAAGTTGCTCGTACGCTGCCTGTTCCCAGCACTCACCTCCGCAATACCACAGGCTATCCAGCAGCCGACCCGGGCGCAACCTTAGTTGGATGGAAGAGACGCCCCGCACCCGCTCGCATTCTGGATTCGAACAGCGGTCAAACGCCAGCACCGAATGGTGGCTTTTTGCCGTCCGTAACCCGCCCGCAGTGCTTGATTCCGCTCCGGAACGAAGCCAGCCCAACGGCAAGGTTTGCCATGCGCGTGCCAACAGAGGCATCATGACGCCACCGCCGTAGCTGCCGTCACTGCCGTAACGCGCAATCCGTAATTGCCTTCCACCACCACCACTTCGCCCTTGGCGATCACCTTGCCATCGAGTAACAATTCCACCGGGTCTTCAATCTGCTGGTCGAGTTCAATCACCGTGCCAGCACAAAAATCGAGAATTTCACGCAGCGGCATCCGCCGCCGCCCAAAGCGCAACACCACGCCCAAATGGACGTCCCAGAGTAAGTCGAGATTGGCGGCAGTTCGATTGGCGTTTGCTGGATTGGCGTTTGCTGGATTGGCGTTCGCTGGATTGGGGTTCGCGCTCGCGGCTGTAGCCGCACTTGGAATTGCCTCTGCCACCACAGTTGCGGGGA
Organism: Acidobacteriaceae bacterium; assembly: GCA_025356095.1. Classification (GTDB taxonomy): domain Bacteria; phylum Acidobacteriota; class Terriglobia; order Terriglobales; family Acidobacteriaceae; genus JANXUR01. The sequence continues at coordinate 43,508 of JANXUR010000074.1, forward strand.
TGAGGGACGCTGCCAGCGAGTCATCGCCGAGCGCAATCAATGTCGCCAGCATAGTGTCGCCGTCGGCCAAGGTCAACGCGGAAACGCCTTCGCCTGCGGATGGCGGAGACGACTCCAGCGAAACGTCCAGTTTGACTTCGCCAAACTCTGCCTTGATCGCTGTCCCAATCAGACCGCCGGCTTGCCGGAAGAGCTCGAGGAGAGCTTCGCGGGAGTCATCGGTGAGGGCGCGAGTGGAAGCGTCTCCGGGGTCCTCGCCGGTAAATTGGCAAGCCAGCAGCACGGCATCGGCTTCACTCAGATGCATGGCGAGACGTCCGGCAAACTTGCCGTCACGCCCGCCACTGTGCTGGAGAATGATTGCCGGCAAGGCACTTTCAGGAATCGTCAATCCGCTTGGAGCCAGCAAAGCTGCTTGCAGCGTCTTGCCAGACATCTGTCCCAATACGCTAGCCAGTTGTCCGCCCCACAGGGTGAGGTAGCGCGCTATGGGGGAAGGACTGGTCGAGGGTGTAGTGGAACTGGCTGGTGCGCTCATCCCTGCACCCCCTCAACCGACGTTCCAATTCCGAGTGCCTGCTGCAACTGGGCCACGCGATGGACGCCGCGACGTGCGACATGCGCAGCAAATGCTGGCGTGCCTGCCGTGGTCACAGTCGCTGGCCGGTCCACTCCATAACGCAGTGGCAGAATCATACCCGGCTGCAGTTCCAGCAAGTCTTCTGCCGTCACCGGAACCTCAAACAAGCTCAGATCCACCGGGAAAGTGCATTCCCGCAACAGCCGCCGCATCCGGGCTTGCGCGCCCGGCTGTTTGCGCGGACGGCGCTCTTCAATTTGCCGGGAAAGGCGCCGCAGTAGCGCGCCTGAAACCACCGGGGGAAAGGCAAAGCTGAACGCACCGCTCGCCGAATTCAATTTGATTTCAAAACTCAATGCCAAGATCCGCTCTTGAAACGGGATCAGCCGTTGAAAATCGCCCGGCAGAGTGGGATTCTCCAAGTGGAAGCTCAGCGGCAGCAGCTTCCACGGACCTTCGAGCTCTTGGCAGAAGAGGCCAATCAGGTCGCGCAAAATTGGGTCTTCGATTTCGCTGATCGGACGGCCCGGGGGCTCGGCCTGACCGAGTCCGCCCAGCAGCGAATCCATCAGAGCAAAGGTGATTCCCAGATCAATCTGCAAGGCCGCCTGTGCCGCTAACGGCATTACGGAGACGGACGCGAGATAGCTCTGGTCGGGAACCCGGTCAAGATAGTCGAGAAAGGGTAAGCTTTCGGCGGATACCAATGCTACCGTTACTTCGGTCTGCAGAAATGCCGTCATGCGCTGCGTCAGCCCGCGCGCGAACGTCTCGTGCATATAAGTAATGGCACTCATGGCCGCGCCGCCAATCAGGCTGGTTTGGGCAAAATCACAGGGAACGACTGAGGGGGCGACTGCTTCTGCCTTTCCGCCTCCCCGGGCGGCCCGTACCATCGCATCAATTTCTTGCTGACTGAGAATTTTTTCCATGCTTTTCCTGCTACGCCGTTCCTGCTATGTCTTTCGCCGTCCCCTTGCGGGTAACGGCGGCTTACTCTCTAGACTGGTGGTGCGGCGGCATTCCAGCAATGTCGCCAAGGTAGGAAGCCTTTGGTGTCAACGGGCTAGCGTCGCGCCGCTTGCACCTGACTTCGCTGCGCAACCGGCAGTACGGGAGCATCACCACGCGTCAGGTCATGCAGCCGCGACCGCAGCCGCACCAGCGCCAGCGTATGAATTTGCGATACCCGCGACTCGCCTACTCCCAGCACCAGCCCCACCTCTTTCATGGTGAGTTCCTCGAAGTAGTACAGCGCCAGCACCTTGCGCTCCTTCTCGGGCAGATCGCCGATGGCTTTGGCCAGCAGGGCTTTCATCTCCGCCGCCAGACACTGCTGAAACGGGTTATCTTCCAATGCGGGCACCTGTTCTGAGAGGTCTTCTTCCCGCCCGTCCTGTGGAGATTCCACATTCACGCTCCCTACATCCAGCCCCTGCAATTCGTTGAGCAAATGATGGAATTCGGGCAGCGACATTTCCATGTCTTGTGCTAGTTCGGCTTCGGTGGCGGCGCGTCCCAGATGGTGACTGAGCCGCGAGTTGGCCTCTTCCAGCCGCCGCGCTTTGCGGCGCAGATCCCGCGGACTCCAGTCCAGCTCACGCAAGCTGTCCAGAATCGCTCCCCGGATGCGGAACTTGGCATACGAACTGAACTGCACGTCCCGGGTCTGGTCAAATTTGTGGAAGGCGTCCATCAAGCCGAGCACGCCGGCGTGCACCAAATCCTCCAGTGGTACGTGCCGGGGCAGCCGTTCGTGGATGCGGCGCGCAATATACTTCACCTGTGGCAACTGTTCCAGCAAGATGCGCTCCCGTTCTTCGGCGGAGCTGTCGCGGTAGGTCTCGGCGGCGGGGTTGGGCGTCGGATTCATAGTCGGGTCCTTTCAGTCGTTCTATTCCAGTTCCTGTTCGAGTTCCTGTTCGAGTTCCTGCTTCAGAGGTGGCACTAGCGCACCATGCCCACCGATTGCACTGAGACCACCGGCGGAATTTCGCCGGGAGCCAACACCACGATCTTGGGCAAGAATGGTTCCAGAATCCGGCGTAGATGAAAGCGCGCCGGAGTGTTGCACAGTATGACGGGCGAAGCGATGTCAATTTGCTCGCCCGCCAGCTTGCGTAAACCTTCTAGAATGCGGCGTACAAAGCTGGTTTGCAGTCCGCTGCCGGGTTGGCCTCCGGGCTGCATCTGGAAGGCGCGACCGATCTCTTCTTCCACCGCTGGGTCGAGCGTGATCACTTTCAGCCCGCCGTCTTGCACGAAAGGCTTCACCAGCGCCCGGCCCATGGCCTGCCGCGCCGTTTCCACCAGCAATACTGAGTTTTTGCTAATGGCGGCGGCATCAAGCAGCGCTTCCAGAATGCTGGAGAGGTCGCGGATGGAAACCTGCTCACGCAACAGTTGCTGCAACACTTTTTGCACTTCGCCAAGCGAGAGCAGTTTGGGCACAAGTTCTTCGACCAGTTTGGGTTGTGCCTCGCCCAACCGGTCGAGCAACCGTTTCACCTCCTGCCGGTTGAGCAGTTCCCACGCATGTTGACGGATCACTTCTGCCAGATGTGTGGCCAGAGCCGACGTCTGATCTACCACGGCGTATCCCGAAGCCAGCGCTTGATTCTGCAGCGCAGGATTGATCCACAACGCGCTTACCCCAAAGGCGGGCTCGCGTGTGGTGACGCCCGCCAGCGGCGGCGCGTCCATGGTGGAAGCAATGGCGAGCAGATCATTTTCATGCATCTGCCAGCGCGCGACTTCAATGCCACGCAAACAAATTAGATATTCCCGCGGCGCCAGCTTCAGGTTGTCAGTGATATGCACTGGTGGCACGATGAACCCGAGTTGCTGGGCCAGATTCTGCCGCAAGGCGCGGATGCGATTCAGCAACTGTCCGCCTTGCTGGCTATCCACCATCGGCACCAGAGCGTAGCCCACTTCGAGACTCAACTCGTCCAGCTTGAGCAACGATTCCATGGCATCGGGCAGCGGAGCGTCGTTCTTGGCTTTGGCGGCAGCGCCAGTCGCGGCTTCCCCTTCTGCGGGCTGCTGTTTGGCGCGCCATGCCAGTGCACCCATCAACGCCGCTAGCAGCAGAAACGAAAACTTGGGCAAACCCGGGATCGCCGCCAGAGCCAGCATGACGCCAGCCGCAATCCACAAGACCCGGCTGCGGCCAAAGAGTTGCTTGCCGAGGTCGGCTGCCAGGCTGGCATCCGACGAAGCCCGCGTCACCACCATGCCGCCCGCCATCGAAACCAGTAACGAGGGAATCATCGTTACCAGCCCATCGCCCACCGTAAGCACGGTGTAGGTCTTCAGGGCTTCGCGGAACGGAATATCCTGTTGAAAGACGCCAATCAAAAACCCGGCCACGATGTTGATTCCGGTAATCAACACGGTGGCCATGGCATCGCGCTGATTGAAGCGGGCCGCGCCGTCCATCGCGCCGTAGAACTCAGCCTCCCGCGAGACCTGCTGGCGCCGGGTGCGCGCGTCGTTTTCGTCAATGAGGCCGGCATTCAAATCGGCATCAATCGCCATCTGCTTGCCGGGCAGGGCATCGAGCGTGAAGCGGGCGGTGACTTCCGCCGTACGCACTGCGCCATGGCTCACCACCAGATACTGGATGGCAATCAATGCCAGGAACAGGACAAAGCCCACCACGTAGTTGCCGCCCACCACAAACTGTCCAAACGCTTCAATTACCCGGCCTGCCGCCGATGCCCCTTCGGCACCATGCAACAAAATCCGCCGACTCGACGCCAGATTCAGTGACAGCCGGAACAGGGTCAGCAGCAGCAACAAGCTGGGAAACACGGAAAACTGTGCTGGCCGCAGGATGTGCACTGCCGAGAGCAGTACCACCACCGACGCGGTGATACTGGTGGCTAGCAGCACATCCAGCAGGAAGCTGGGCAGAGGCACCAGCATCACAAAGATGAGTGCCACCGCCGCGATGGGCAGGGCCCATTCGGCGGCGTTGGCGATGTTGTTGCTGTTGCGTCCGCTGCCCAAACCGGGCAGAGCGATAGTTGTGGCCATGACTTAGCGGCCTCCTGCGGCGCGCGCCTGAGCGCGGAAGATAGCCGCCAGAACTTCGGCGACAACTGCATAAAGTTTGGGTGGAATGCTTTGTCCAATTTCCACCGCGCGATAAAGGGTGTGAGCCAGCGGCTTGTTTTCAATCATAGGAATGCCCTGCCACAAAGCGATTTGTTTGATCTGCTGCGCCAACCGGTTACGGCCCTTGGCGACCACCACGGGAGCCGGCATCTCCGGGGAATACTGAATCGCAATGGCATATTCATGCGGGTTGGTGATGACCACCGTCGCCTGCTTGACCTCCTGCATCATGCGGCGGCGCCGCATCTGCCGTTGCAGACGCCGAATCCGGCCCTTCACCATCGGATTGCCTTCCGAATCCTTCGCCTCTTCGCGAACTTCCTGCCGGCTCATCTTGAGCCCGGATTCGAAATGCTGACGTTGCAACAGATAGTCCACGCCCGCCCAGCCCAGCATCACCAGACCCACCTTCCATCCTGCTTCGTATAAGCGGGAGGCCAGAAACGAAAGAAAAACGCGAAACCCCATCCGCGAACTGGTCAACAGCGGGTGCCAGTCGCGGAGTACCATTTGCCACACCAGCCAGGTGACCACAGCCGTCGGCAGCAGCGTCTTCAGTAGGGAACTGAGACCGGCAAGCGAGAACAACTGCTTCAGTTTGGCGGCTGGGCTGATGCGCTGAATCTTTGGTTGCAACAATGCCGGAGCTACCACGATGCCGCCCTGAGCCAGCGTTGCGGCCAGCGCTGCCATCCACAACGCACCCAGCAGCAAGCCCACCCCTGCCAGCGGCATTACCACGGACATAGGCAGCAGTTGCGTACTGAGCACCGCCTCGTGAGCTAGGTCGTGCGTGGCGCCCACATCAAGATCCCGTTGCAACAGTGCGCGCCAGGCTACGCCCCAACGCGGAGCCAGCGTTGCCAGCAGCAGCACGCCGGTCAGCAGTGACAAGCTGGAGCCCAGCTCGCGGCTGCGCAGTACCTGCCCCTCTTCGCGGGCCTTTTGCCGTCGCCGCTGCGTTGCCTGTTCGGATTTGTTTTCGTCAGCCATCTTTCCTCGGTCGTCGTTGGGGTCGGCCCTGTGTTTGCTCTGTGTTTGCTGAATCTCGCCGCGCCGCGTTCGCCTGCGGCCTTAGTGCGCTAACCGCAGCCACTCTTCACCCAGCCGGAGCGCTCGCCCAAATTGACCTTCCAGAACCCCCGGCCACACTACGAGCGAACTGGCCAGCACCAGCAGGCCCACCACGCTTTTCAGCGAGACCCCAATCCACAACACGGGCAATTGCGGCGAAACCTTGCCCAGCAAACCCAGCGACACATCGGTCAAAATCGTGACCAGCATCACGGGAGCAGCAATCTGGATGCCTGCCAAGAAAATCGCACTCACCCCGTGCAGCAGCGAGCCGGTAAGTGCCCCACTGAGCCGCGCCGTGCCTGCCGGGACATAGGCAAAGCTGCTGGCCATACCTCGTAACATCCATTCCGGAACATCCATTGCCAGCAACAGCAACAGAAAGATCATCTGGTGAAAAAGCGACAACACGGGCGTATCAATATTCGATTGCGGATCAAGAATCGAGACCAGCGACAAACCCACCTGAATCCCCAACACCTGCCCGGCAAACTGTGCCGCTTCAAACAACAATTGCAGCGGCAGCCCCAACAGAAAGCCCACCAGCGATTCGCTCACCAGCAAGTGCACCCACGAGGCCATATCTATGTGGTCGGGCACCGGCCCCACCAGCGGCAGCATCACTCCGGTCAGCAGCAAGGCCAGCCCCAAGCGAATCCGCAGCGGCATCAGTGCGCTGGAAAAGAAGGGAGCCACCAGCAGCAAGCCGCTGACGCGCGCGCCTGCCATGCCCGCCGCGATCAGCACCCGCTCGACTGCGATTACGCCTTCCATCTAGTGCCCCACAAACGGACGCAAATCCGAGAACAACTGCACCGTATAGGTCGTCATGCGACGCACCATCCACGGCGTAAGCAAAAACGCCGCTGCTACCGCTGCCACCAGCCGCGGCACGGTAGAAAGCGTGGCGTCCTGCAAGGAGGTCAGCACCTGCACCAGGTTGATCAGCAGACTCACCACGGTGACGATGATCAGCAGCGGCGCACCCAGCAGCACCGCCATCTCCAGCGCCTTTCTTACCAGATCCACCACTTGTTCGGAGTTCATCTCAGTCTTTCCCCAACCTTTCCCCCACCAGCCTCATGCCACGGTTATCCGAAGCTTTTCATCAGCGATCCAACCAGCAGATTCCAGCCATCCACCAGCACAAACAACAGAATCTTCAACGGAGTAGAAATGACCACCGGCGGCAGTTGCACCATGCCCATGGATGTAGTGATCGCCGCCACCACCAGATCCACCACCAGAAATGGAAGAAACAGGACGGCGCCAATCTGGAATCCCGCCTTTAGTTCAGAGAGCAGATACGCAGGCGCTACCACACGAATGGAAAGTTCCGAAGCGTTCTGTGGGCGAGGCTGTTTCGAAAGTTCGATAAACAGCGCCAGATCCTTTTCCCGCGCGTACTTCAACATGAACTCGCGCAGCGGCACCGATCCGCGGTCTATCGCGTCCATGGCGCTGATCTTGCCAGCGGCAAAGGGCGTTACCGCCACCTTCCCAATCACTTCGCCTACCGGCTGCATCAAAAAGAAAGTCAACAGTAAGGCGAGACCAATAAGAGTCTGGTTGCTGGGAGCAGTCTGCGTACCCAAGGCCTGCCGCAGAAAGTGCAGCACCACCAACAGTCGTACAAACGGCGTCATTGCCAGCAGCAGCGCAGGCAGCAGCGTGAGCAGCGTCATCAGAATGACGATGTTCCACGGTACCGAGCCGGAGGCACCGCCAGCTGCTCCCGGAGCGGACCAGTTCAGCCCGCCAGGATTCGCAGCCAACCATAACGCTGTTACCGCTGGCATACGGCACCTCGCTCAAGGGCTGGCACCGCAGGAGTGTTAGAAGGCGACTCCGCCAGCAGCGCCATCGAATTTGCCGTGCCACCCAGCAACAGTTGGCGCCCGTTCCACTCCACCACCGCCAGCATTCGGCGCTCGCCGAGAGAAACTGTTTCTTTCACCCGCAACTGGCGCGAAGGGCGATGCTGTTGCCATAGGCCACACAGCCCTTGCCAAAGGTGCAGCAATACCCCATGTGCCCCATTCCAAAGCGAAGCCGAAATCGGAGCCAAAGCTGCCACCCGCATGTTGCCCGGTTCGGGTGTGCTCGGGATGGTTGCGGTAGGGTTCATGCTGCGTGCGACTCCTCTTCGATCTCCGGCGCGGTGTTTTCTGTAGGACTGCCCTGCTCGCCGTTGCCACCTTTTTCGCCGGGATCATCTGCCAGTTCGGTAACCCGCACCGCCAGATTCGCGCCGATCACTTCAAACTCCACCCAAGCCACCGCCTGGCAGTTCACAAACAGCGGCAAGTCCCGACCCACTTTCCAGCCTGTGTCCAGCACATTGCCCGGTATGAGTTGCATCACGTCGGCGATGCGATAGTCTGAAATGTTGAGTTCGACATCCACATCGCAAGGCAGGTGCAGCACCCGCTGCCATGCGGGCGGCAGAGTGTCTGCCGCACTTTCCTCGGTAGGGCGGGCATTGGTCAGCTCGTCTTCCATCTCTCCCGCTCCGGCTCTGGTGATTAGTGCTGCATGAGGAATTCAGTGAAGTACACTTCCTGGACGCCGAGTTCCGGCAACTTCTCGCGCAGTTTCTTGGTCAGTTCTTCCTTCAACGCCTTCTTGCCTTCGGCGGTCAGCAACTCATCGGGCTTCGATTCCGAGAGCACGGCAATGACGGTGTCTCGCACCTCTGGCACCGGGCCCGGCCCCGCTGCTTCCGGCTTCTCGCCTTCCTTCTTCTCTTTCTCTTCTTTGTTTAAGCCGATCTCAATGCCAACCCGCAGATAGGCGTGATGCTCCGGGTCAGGCAGGTTCACCACGAAGGTTTCCAAATGCAGTGTGCTCTTGACCTTGTTCTCGACCACCGCCGCCTTGGGTACTTCGACGGGCGTGGCCTTGGGACGGAGAAAGAAAAAGACGGCGGCATTCCCCCCCACCGTCAACAGGACTGCTACCAGAACCAGAATCAGCGTACCCATTGACTTCTTGGGTTTTTCTACCGCTGGCTGGCCTTCCGCAACTGTTTGTTCTTCGGACACGTCTTGTTGCAGTGCAATTCACTTGCCGCTGGCGAGCAGTAGCTCGCGGGCAATGCGACATCCAGTAAGAGACGAAGTGAGCGATCGAAGTAAGCCACTGAAAGCGCACCAGATACAAAATTCCCATTTCATTCCGGGCAACCGGGCCGGGCGACGCCGAGAGGGAAAAATATTGACTCTTGGCTCAGAGGTCGGGTCTGGGTTAGCCGCCACTAATGATGGCAGGCTGAAGATCAGAGGATGACCTTCGCCTGCCCTTCCCGCTGGCTGCCTTTCGCAGCAGATTCAAGACTGCGAAGCGCCTTCTAGGACTATCGCTTCAAGTCAATCGTGTCCTGCGTAATCTGATCGAAGGTCGTGACGGTTCGAGCGTTTGCCTCAAACGATCTTTGCGCCACAATCAGCTTAGAAAATTCTTGCGCGATATCCACGTTGGAGAGTTCCAGCGCGCCACCAGCCAGAGTGCCACGTCCGCTGGTGCCCGGGGTGCCAATAGCCGCTTGGCCCGACGCAAGGGTAGAGGTGAAGTCGTTGCCGCCCACCCGGCTTAGGCCCTGTGGATTGGCAAAGCTCGCCACTGCAACTTGCCCGAGGAGTGAAGTGCGACCGTTGGAAAATGCGCCGGTGATCAAGCCATCGCTACCGATGGAAAAATTAAGCAACGTGCCGCTGGAGTTGCCGTCCTGGGTGGTGGCGGAAGTGTTGCTCTGTGCCGCCAGTTGTGTCAGTGTAGAGCCGCCATCAAACAACTTCCAGGTAAAGCTCAAGTTGGCCGCGCCGTCGGCGAAGCCGGTGATCGGGATGCCGGTCACATTCGCGCTGGGCGTGGTCAATTGGCCGCTGGTATCAAAGGCGAGTGTGCCGCTTGACACTGAGACCGGCGCACCAGTGGCACCGACATCCGCCGCCGGAATCGTGATCTTGTAAGTCCAGGCGCTGGTGCCAGTATTGGTGTAGGTGAAGGTCAGCACATGGCTACCACCTAAAGTGTCATAGACCGTGATCGGAGAGGAAAAGGTGTCGCCCACCTGCGCGTTCGCGTTCAGGTTGGTGTGCGTCTCCACCGTTGTGGTGGCTGTGGGCGGGCTGATGTTGTTGTTGCCTAGCTGCACTCCAGAAAGCCCGGCTGCCGGATTGATGACACCACTGGCCGCGGTGTATCCCAGCACCGTTTGGCCGTTCGTGGTCACCAAGTAGCCGTTCTTGTCTAAAGAGAAGTTGCCCGCGCGGGTATAGCTGTCTGCCCCGTTGGCTCCTTGCACCACGAAGAAGCCGTCGCCTTGAATGGCGACATCCGTCTGCACCCCAGTGGTGGAAACACTGCCCGGAGTAAACTGCGTAGACTGTGCCCCGACGGCAACACCCGCGCCAAATTGAATGGGATCGCCACTGCCCGACGTGCCGAGGTTTTGATAGAAGAGATCCTTGAACTCAACCCCGGAGTCTTTGTAACCCACGGTGTTGAGGTTCGCCAAATTATTGGCGATAGACGACAGTGCCAGCGAACTGGCGCTTAGGCCGGAGAGAGGAATCGCAAAAGACGGCATTTAGGATGTAGCTCCTTTCAGAAAGTTAGCCAGCGAAGCGTTGGCCTGCGATTGAGCGCCGCCAGTGGAGCCACTTCCGGACTGCTGAGTGAACTGCGTGCGCAACAGTGAATTGATTTGCGTCAGCTGATCCAGCGTATTGAGCCCGACCAGTTGGGTAATGTAGGTTGTAGGATCCTGAGCGCTGAGGGGATCCTGGGTTTGCAGTTCGGTGGTCAGCAACTGCAGAAAGGTGGAACTGATGCCGCCACTACCGGTGCTGGAGCTGCCATTGCCGGTACCACTGCTGGCACCGGTGCTGGCAGCACTAATCCGCTGTGTGGTTGGTGAGTTGCCAAAAGGGAGTGCCGGGTGAAAGCTCGCGATTTGCATATTGCCTTCCTTCCTCTGGTACAGAGCTGTTGCCATTTGTGCTCGGCTGGAATTTTCATCGAGCTGGTTTTTAAATCGTTCGGAACGACTAGGCGTGAATGCTGATGCCGTGCGATGAAGTTGCCTCCACCAACCCGGCTACCGCCGCAGAACTTGCTTCCCTGTCGTCGCGCACTGTGCGCGGCGCCTGCGCTCGCGCGGTGAAAGAGCGCGGGTGTTGCGGAGCAGACTGCTGGCCGCTGGTGCCGCTCTCATTACCACTTGATTGACCCGCGATGTGTAACTCGCCCAACTGCAGGTCGTGACGATGCAGCGTTCGCTCCAGTCCCGGCAAGTCCGCAGCCAAAGCGCCCCGCAAGTCACCGTGCTCACTGCTAATGGAAACTCCCACCTGACTGTCGCGCACTACGGTACGCACTTCCACCTCGCCAAAGGCGGTGGTGCGTAGGCCCATGCGCATTTCTGATTCCCCTGCGCGCTGCAATAGCTGTGCCGTGTGTACTGGAGAGATTGGGTTGTCGGGGCCGGGTTGAGCGACGCGCGATGGTACAACCCCGGTATCGGGATGGCTGCTGGCAAGGACGGCGCCGTCGTCCGGATTGTGGCCCGAAGTGACTGAGGCCGCGAAAGTTGAGGCGGGTGAAGCGACAAGCGCGCCGTCCGGCACTGCAAGAAGTGTTGCTACCGATGGGGGCGCGGGGACTGGTGCCGCCGTGGTTTGTGGTGTTGTCAGGGACGGGGGCGCTGACGTAGATGCGGACGACACGTTTCGCCCTGCTCCACGCACAGATGACGGATTGCGATTGCTGCTGCCCGCATCTGTGTTGCCGTTGCCAGTGCCGCTGGCGTTTGCCCCGCCCTGACTCAGGACAGGCGCTGACGCCAGAGCTGTGCTGGTGCTCACTGCAAGCGGTGGTGGCAAGGGGTCGGTTGGGCTCGGAGCAACGGATGCCGGTGGCGGGTGCCCGACCTCCGCGACCACCGCATCTTTCGACGAATGACTCGGGTCGAGGCCCAAGCTGGTGCTTGGTTGCGACGGCGGGGCGAATTCTGCAGCACCCGAGAACGCTCGGGTCGCGCCCGTCTGCAGAGTATTCACGGTTGCTGTCGCGAGCGTGGGTGCTAGGGGCGGTGCTGGGGGCGGTGCCTGAGGCGTCGGTACAGCCGTAGCTGCTTGGGGAAGCGGAGTTGCTGTAACCGCAGGCAATGCTTCTGGTGATATCGGTAGGGCCGGCCCGGTCGGGGCGTCGGAGACGAAGTTGGTGACTTGCGTTGTTGCGACTTGCGTGGTTGTGTCCGCAATCTGTGCAGCAGATGGGTCTGAAGCGATAGGTGCCGAGACTGTGTTTGCGGCTGACTTCCCTGTACTCACCGCCGCGATCGTCAGAGGAGTCAGTAGCTTTTCTGCAGTGGATAGGGTATTGGCGGGGGCTGCCAAAGCGATATTCAGTTGCGCACTAATCTTTGTGTTTGTTGTCGCGATTCTGCCAGACGATACCTGACCGTCGGGCGTTAGCGTTACCTCACTGCGGGATGGCGTCGCTGCCGAGGTGCCGCCTGGCGCAAGCAATGCCGACGGAACGACCAGCGTAAGTGATGTGACAATCGGTGCTACCGTAAGAATCGTGGGGACTGCCAGAGGTTGTCCGGGCAGGGTCGAGGCGATTTGAGTAAGCTCGCTCGCCGTGCGCAGCTTGCCGCGTGGCGAAGCCGCAGGAAAATGCTTGAGGTTTGCATCCGTGGCTGGAGTTGTCGGTGCACCTGCCAACGCGGCAGGGTTTGCAGCAGGCTCATTGCCCAAGCCCGATGCGTTTTGCCCTGCGACCGCCGCATGCAACGCAGCCAACAAAGCGGCAAAACCAACCGGCTGCGGTTTGCCTCCGGCAACGCTCGCCGCTACAACCGCTGCAGCCGCTGGAGCCGCTGCAGGAGTGGGTGCCGTACTTCCGAGTTGGAGGATTGCCTGAAGCATCTGAATACCTTGCCGATAGGGTTAAGGCAATCCGCGCGCCAAAGCTGCCACTGCCGGTGTCGCTGCTTGTAAGTAGCTGGTATGGCATGGGATAGCGGAATTCGACGCAGCTCGTGGGCATTGAGTGTTGATGCATCGCGGCAACAGTTGCCCGGTGATTCGAGCAGGGGCTGAGCGGCGAAAGGCGCATGATTAGGCAGAAATTGCCGATTCATGCGAGACGCTTAGCCGATGCGATTCCGCATTCGCTGCTTCGCTGCCCGTTGTTGAAGCGTGCGCTCATCGGTTTGAATCTGGTCACGACGGGCGCGTTCGGTTTGGAACAGTAGTGCCTGTTCGTGGCGGAGTGAGTCCAATACTTCCACCGCTTGATAAGCGGCTTGCAATCGCAGCTGCTGTTCCTGACGCTGAGTCTCGCAGTCCACGAGTTCGCGGTGCGTCTGCTCTTGCCAGGCTGTGAGTTGCACGCGCTGCTGATGCAGAAAGTGCAACTCGGCAGCATAGGCTTGGTGCTGGCCGGATTGCGCCCACTGCGCTAGGCTAGAGACTTGCTCGGCAAGACTGGCAAGCAACGCGTGCAGTCGCGCCATCTCCGCATGAATGCCGGCCAGCCGCAATTCTTCGGCGCGCTTCTGACTGCGGCGCAGGCGCAAGACTGCTTCCAGTGAAAACTGAAAACTCATGAAGTGGGTTGCAGCGGCAGCGCCATCAGTCGCGCGATGGCTTGGTGTAATGGCTCGGATTCGCGCGGCGTTTGCTGCAGGATCTGGTTCCATTGCGGACGCAGGGCGATGGCACGATCCAGTTCGGGGTCGCTGCCTTTCTGATACGCACCAATGCGAATCAAGTCTTCCGACGAGGCATACGCTGCCATCAGCCGCCGGACTTCCCGCACCTGCAACAAGTGCGGCTGGCTGACGACGGCAGGCATCAACCGGCTGACGCTCCGCAGGATGTGAATGGGAGGGTAGTGCCCTTGCGCGGCCAGTGCGCGGTCGAGCACAATGTGGCCATCCAGCAGCGAGCGTGCAGTGTCCACCAGTGGATCTTGCTCGTCGTCGCCTTCCATCAGTACGGTGTAAAAGGCGGTGATGCTGCCATTGCCAAATCGTCCGGCACGTTCCAACAGTCGCGCCAGCAAGGTAAGTACCGACGGGGTATAACCTTTCGAGGTCGGCGGCTCGCCGGCCGCGAGAGAAATCTCCCGCTGCGCCATACCCAGCCGGGTCAGCGAATCCACGACCAGTAATACGTTCTTGCCTTGGCGACAGAAGTATTCGGAAATGGCGGTTGCCGATAGCGCGGCTCGGATCCGCAGCAGTGGAGACTGGTCTGACGTGGAAACCACCACCACGGCACGCTTCCTGCCTTCTTCGCCGAGGGATTCTTCCAGAAACTCGCGGACCTCGCGGCCCCGTTCTCCTATCAGCGCCATCACCGTTAAATCCGCGCTGGTGTTGCGCGCCATCATGCCCAAGAGCGTGCTCTTGCCCACGCCACTGCCGCCAAAAATACCCACGCGCTGGCCCCGGCCGCAGGTCAGCATGGTATCAATCGCGCGCACGCCGCAACGGATGGGTTCGCCAATCGGAATGCGATCCAGCGGTGCGGGGGGCGGAGCTTCCAGCGGCATCCTCGTGCTGGCTCCGGTAGGTCCGCGCTGATCCATCGGCTCGCCGATGCCATTGAGGACGCGCCCCAACAGCGAAGGCCCCACAGCAATCGCTGCCCGTGCTCCTGCAGTAAAGATGGGGTCGCCATAACGCAATCCTGCCGCAGGCTCCAACGGCATGGATAGCACGGTACCTCCGCGGAAGCCAATGATCTCTCCGGGAAAGCTGCGCCCGTCACTGTCGCGAATTTCACAGCACTCGCCCACCGAGCACAACGGCCCGTCGGATTCCACGAGTTGCCCGACGATTTGCCGCACCTTCCCTTGCCAGCGGAAGGCGGGTACCCGGTTGAGCTGGTCGAGAAAGCGCGAAAGCAGTTGAGGAGAGGCAGCCATCGGGTATGGGGTTAGCTCCTTGCCGGACGCCGCGCCAGCAGGTCGGCAAAGCCTTGTTCAATCTCTTTCAATTGCTTTTCAATGCCGATTTCGGTGCTGCCGTGCTCGGTCTCCACCCGGCATTGGTCGAGTGCAAGGGAGGCATCCGCCACAATGTCGAGTGTGTCGGTGCTGCCCGCATCGTGGAAGAAATACTCATGCCAGGCCGAGGCTCGTGAAGGATGCACAAAGAGTGTCACCTTGGTTTCGCGGCCCACTTTATCCAGAGCTACCCGCACCACCCCAGCCAGCAGCAGTGGGTCAGATTCCACTTCGCGGTGCACCACTTTGCGCGCGATTGCGAGCGCCAAATGCACCACTTCGGCTTCTACATTTTGGAAGTATTGCTCGCGCTCGTGGGCAAAGCTGGCCAGTGCGGAAGCAATGGCGCTACGCTCGGTGTGCAACTGCTGCGCGAAGCCAGTTTGCGCGGTGGCTGCACCTTCCTGCCGAGCCAGTTCGCGCGCCTGCTGCTCATTTCTCTCCCGCGCCTCGCGGCCGCTGCGTCCACCCTCTACCGTCGGCATCTCCTGCCCCGGAGCCCAGCTTTCGGTTAACCCGTCGGCCATCGAGCCCAGTCCACCGCTGCCCTGCGAAAAAAGTCGAGGATAGTCGAAGGGCAGGATGGAATCTGTGAGCGTTGATGATTCTGCGCCGCGCGTCAGCGGCTTCTTGCTAGACGATGAACTCATCGCTGCTCTCCTGCATTAAGGTCATCTTGCCTTGCTCTTCCAGTCGCCGTGCCGCCGCTACCACTTCCTGCTGTGCTGCCTGTACATCGCGCGACCGCACCGGCCCCAGCACTTCCATGTCTTCTTTCAACATTTCGACGGCTCGTGACGACATCGCCTTGAAGATGTAGTTGCGCAACTCTTCGGTGGAGCCGCGCAGTGCCATCGCCAGATTCTTCTTGTCTACGGCGGAGAGCAGTTCGCGAATGCCACCCGCGTTCACCGTCAGCAAATCTTCAAAGGTGAACATCAGATTGCGAATGCTCAGCGCCACCTGCGGATCTTCGCGCTCAATGGTTTCAAGAATCAGCTTGCCAGCATTGGGTTCGAGGCAGTTCAGCATGTCTGCCACACCGCGAATCCCCTGATAGCCTCTCCGGTTCTGCTCGCCGACGGCCTGTACCCGCTTGTGCAGCACCCGCGACACTTGTTGTGCAACTTCTGGCGCAAATGGACGCAGTTGCGCCAGCCGCTTCAGCACGCTTGGGCGCAACTCTTCCGGCATCTTCATGATGACCTGCGCCGCATGTTTGGCTTCCAAATGGGCTAGCACCAAGGCGATGGTTTGGGGGTGCTCCTCTTGCAGAAACGAACACAGCAGTTGGGGGTCGGTGCGTTTGAGCGATTCCAGTTGTGCCGCACTGGCTTCGGCTGCGCGATCCATCACGTCCAGCAGACGCCGCGCCTCTTCCGGACCTACGGCCATCTCCAGCATCCGGTTCACATAGTCCCGGCCACCGCGGTTGAAGGTGCCATGATGCTCCATCAATCGCAGATATTCCTGCGTTACCTCCAAAGCTTCTTGAGGCGGAATTGCATCGAGTTCTGCAATCTCTCGCGTAAGCTTTTGCAGTTGCTCGGGCGAAAGCGTTCGGCAGATTTCGGCTGATACCTCTTCCCCCAGCGAGACCAGCAGCATGGCGGCTTTGCGAATCCCCGGCATGGAGGACGACACGGCTGCGGTTTTGGCGCTGCTCACCGGCGACCTTCTTTCACGGGCTCTTGCATCCATGCCACCAGCATCTTGCCCGCTTCACCCGGCTCCTGCTTGATGCGCTCGGTAACCAGCTTCTTCATTTCATCCAGTTCGCTCTCAGGAGTGGGGCTGTGCCCGTGGGTCAGATTCTGCACCGTGGTTTTGCCGCTCAGCAGCACTGGAGACGCGTCGTGCGAGGCACCTGCAGGAAGGGCGGCAGTGGCGGCTTTGCGGAACGCCATCGTCAGTTGGTTCTTGATAGGCCGCAACATCATCAAGTAGACCAGTAAGAACAGCATTCCGATGCCAACCTGACGTAACAAGCCAAACCAGGGACGCACCAGCCGCAACATGTCGTCCACCTTGGAAGGAGGTGGAACCTCGGTGCGGGCCGGAACCTGAAAACTCATATTCGCAATAGTCAGCAGGTCGCCCCGCGCGGTATCAATGCCCAGAACGTTGGTGGCTAGTTGTTCAATCTTCTTCAACTCCTCGGCGGTGCGGGGCCGCCGGACCAGGCCTGGCTTGGCACTGGCATCCTTGCTGTCTTTGCTGTCTTTGCTGTCACTGACTGCGCCGACTGCGCCGGCATCCACCGCGTCATCTACCAGCACCGATGCGGTGATGCGCCTCAACCTGCCAGCCGGCTGGCTGGTCTTCCGCGTAACGCGGCTCACCACATATTGCGCCTGCTCGCTCTTGGCGCTTTGCTGATCGGAGCCCCCGCTGCCCGCAGCACTGGCTGCGCTCGATCCCGGCACATTGCTGGCGGTGCCGGGGATGCCGCCCGGTGGTGCGCCCATGGCGCCTTCTTCCGTCTTTGCCGTCACTACTGGAATCACCGACTTGGGATCGTAGCTGTCCTCTGTACTCTCACTGGTGGAAAGGTCGTATTCCAGATGTACACTCGCCCGCACGTGGTCGGTGCCCACCACCGGCTCCAGCGTCTTGATCACCTCCTGCGCCAGTCCTTCATCTTCTGTGAACGTCGTCTTGCCGCTGCCTCGCGGATGCCCTAGCGGACGCTGGCTATCGGCATCAATCACGCTGACGTTCTCTGGCTTCAGCCGCTCCACAGCAGAAGCCACGAGTTGCGGAATCGCTTGCTCGGCTTGGTCCGAAAGCCCACCGTTGTGCGTCTTGACCACGACTGCGGCTTTCGCCTCGCGTGCCTGATCCAGAAACAGCGAGTCCTCCGGCATCACTAAATGGACCCGAACGCTTTCAATCTCACCCATGGTCTGCAATGTCCGCTCCAGCTCGCCTTCCAGGGCGCGCTGGTAATTCACTTTTTCGGTAAAGTCGCTGCCTGCCCAGTTGGGCGTGTCAAAAAGTTCAAAGCCGAGACGGGCGTTGTGTGGCAGACCCTGCGCCGCAGTCTCCACGCGCGCCGCATCCAGCTTGTCACTATCCACCTTGAGGGTGCCGCCGTCAGGAGACAGCTCATAGCGAATGTTCTTGGCCGCCAGACGGCTCGCCATCACCTGCGCGTCGGCAGGCTTCAATCCGGTGTAGAGCACCGAATAGCTGGTGCCGCTCAGCAGCCAGATGAAACCTCCGAGGACGACGGCGACCGCAACCCCAGCGGCCATCAGCATCTGGCGCTGACGCGCAGTCAGACCCTGCAGAAAGGATGCCAGGTGCTGCCAGCCTTGCGGCGACGGGTTGGAGGATTCAGCCATCGGGGGTCAGAACGAACGGTAAAAAAGGCGAATCAGGTGCGGACGCGCGAACAACGATGGGCGCCGATGGTCTTGGAACCTTGCCCTCATTACTAAATCTGCATACGCGAAACTTCTTGATACGCGGCCACAATCTTGTTGCGCACCTGCAACATCAGTTGGAAACTCAAGTCCGCCTTTTCCACTGCGATCATCGCGCCATGCAGATCTTGCGACTGGCCTGCCAGCAGACTCCCCACTTGCTGCTGCGCCTGATCTTGCAGGTTTTCCAGTTGACCCAGCGCGCCATGCAGGGTTTGAGAAAAGCTGCTCTCGCCGCCCTCATTGCCTTCCAGCAGACTGGCACTGCTAGGTGGCGTGGGTACGGTGAGGGGCAGCGAACTGGTAAGAGACGAAGTAATCGGATTCATCGCATATTCCTTTCGGCAAGGTGCACGCCGGTAAATTCCACAACGCAAAGCTACGAAAGGGGCTATCGCAACAGATCCAGCGCCTGCTGGATCATGCCCTTGGTGGCTTGGACGGCCGAAGCGTTCAGCTCATAGGCTCGCGCCGCCGCCATTAGGTCTGCCGACTCTTCCACCGGATTGATAGAGGGATACGCTACAAAGCCCTTGGCGTCGGCGTCAGGATGTCCCGGCTCATAGCGTTGCAAGGGCGGCGCGGGATCGGTGACCACGCTGGCCACATGAACCATGGGTCCGTCGCGGCCCAGCAGGCCCAGTCCGCCCTGCGCTCCTCGCACCAGCGAGGCAAAATGCAACTCCGGGAAGCGCCACTGCCGGCCGCTACGAAACACCGCCAGTTGCCGCTGGTAGGGGCCACCTTGCGGGGTATGCGTCGTCTGCACGTTGGCCAGATTGGCCGCGATAATGTCGGCGCGCTGGCGCTCTGCCGTCAACGCCGACCCGCTTACTTCCAGACTGCTAAAGAGTCCCATAAAGTATTCCTCCGATTTGTTTGACTAGCCCGAACTACCGGCCTTCGTTAATAGCGCTTTGAATCGCGTGCATCTGTCCCCGCAGCAGTTGAATGCCAATGCGGTACTGCAACTGGTTTTCGGCCAGCAGCAGCGACTCGCGATCCAGACTCACGTTGTTGCCGTCAGGCCGCTCTATCAGCCCTGCCACCGCGCGAGATACGGGATGATGCGCCAACGTCTCCATGCCTCCCGGCGTCTCGGCGTTCAGGGCATCGGCCAGCGCGGCGCGAAAGTCCACGTCTTGCGTCTTGTATCCCGGCGTATCTACGTTTGCCATGTTGGCGGTGATGACGTTGTGCCGGAACGAGGCGACATCAAGCCACTGTTCCAGCCGCCGCGCCAATGGAGTTTCCATTTGCAGCATGCCCATGTTCGTACTCTCCTCTCGATGGCAGTTGATATTCCCGCACCTTGTTGCGCACGGTGCGTAAACTGACCCCCAACAATTTGGCGGCGCGGGATCGGTTGCCCCGGGTCGTCCGTAAGGTGGATTCAAACAGCTCCCGCTCCATTTCCCTGAGGGGCAATGGCGGCAGACGACGTGGCATCGGCTGGCCTTCCATTCGCATCAGCCGTTCCACCGTCCGCTCAATCTGCTCGACCGAAACTGGCTTGGTCAGGTAATCGCACGCACCTTCTTTCATTGCTTCCACCGCCTCCTGAACGCCGCCATAAGCGGTCATCATCACGACCGCCGCCTGCGGCGCGATCGCTTTCAATTCCTTCATCAAGCGCATTCCGCCGCCTTCGGGCATGCGGACGTCGCTGACCACCAGTTCGGGCGCTTGCGCCAAACAGACCCGCAAGGCTTCTTCGGGCGAGCTGGCTGCTTCAGCCTTCCAGCCGCGATCCTCAAACATCGCCGCCAGTGCACAGCGCATCCCGCAATCGTCATCCACCACCAGCACCCGGTTCATGCGTGTACCTCGGCAGCCTGCGATTTACCTGCTTCCATCCACGGGCGATTCTGCATCATGCCGTCACTCCACTCCTCGATGCTGAGAGTTTCGGGTGACTCGGCCAACGGGAAGACCATGCTCACCACCGTGCCTTGTTGCGGGCGGCTGGCAATGCGTACCAGCCCTTGGTGTTGCTCGACGATGCGTCGCACCACGGCAAGCCCCAGACCGGTGCCTTGGGCTTTGCTGGTGAAGCCGGGCTCGAAGACTTTGGCCAAATTGGCTTCAGAAATTCCGCAACCCGTGTCGGTGACGGTCAGCTCAACCTGCTTCGCCGAGCCAGCCAGCGGTGCCGCTGCAATACTCAGCACATCGCCTGCGGCGCAGTGTTGGCAGGAGTTCAACACCAGATTCAGCAGAAGCTGCTCCATCTGGGTGCGGTCGCCGAGCATGACCAAAGGTGTGGATGATGCCGTCGTACAAAAGCGCAACTGTGCTCGGTCGGTCAACGGAGAAAGAAACTTCGCTGCCCAATCCACTAAATCCTTGAGCGCCAGCCGGCAGAGTTGCGGCTCTGCAGGATGGTAGAACGCAAGCACGGTGCTGACGGTGGAGGCCAGCGACCGCAGTCCCGCTTGCATCTGCCGTATCTGCTGACGGCTGCGGCCGCTCAACTCGGGTGCTTCTTCCAGCAGGGTCGCAAAAATCTCCAGACTCCCCAGCGGATTTCTGATTTCGTGTGCCAGCACTGCCGCTACCTCCGCCATGGCCTCGTTCCGAAGCCGTGTCTCTCGCTCGTTTGTTAGCTCACTGCGCAGCCGCACTACGTCGCCGCGCAGACTGGCATACGCCCGTTCCAGATTGGCAGCCGTCTCGGCGAACGAACCAAATGCTTCGTCGAGCGTGGGGTTGATGGAACTGGTTGTCGGGGCCGTCGGCACCATGCCAGCGGTGAGGGCGGAGGCGGCGTTCTTGGCGCCAAGTCTGAGAAGACTTTCAATTGGAAAGGGCTGCAACATTTGCAGCCCTAAGTAGTGCAAAACGGTTGCCAGTCGTTTCTGAGAGTTCTCTGGGTTGGCGCGAGTGGCTAAAGTTGCCGAGCAACACCATGCATCTTGCGTGGAGACTCGCAGCCTGCTAACGCGTGCCCCCACCTGCGGCTGCCGCCAATCCGTTCATGCCAAATGCTGGAAAGTGCAAATGCTCGGGCAACAGAGTGCGGGAGCCTTCCGCCAAGATCAGCGCCCGCTCAATCACATGTTGCAACTCGCGCACGTTGCCCGGCCAGGAATGCGTTTGCAAACAACGCATGGCAGCCGTACTCAAGGTAGGACGCGGCACCTTCGCACTCCGCGCAAACGCGGTGAGAAAGTGGTCGGTCAGCGGCAACACATCTTCTGGACGATGCGCCAACCCCGGAATCTCTACCGGAAACGCCGCCAGCCGGTAAAAAAGGTCTTCGCGAAACTGCCCGGTCGTTAGCAGACGTGGCAAGTGGGCGTTGGTCGCTGCGACTACCCGCACATCTACCTTCAAACACTCGCTCGAACCCAGCCGCTGCACTTCTTTGTACTCCAGAAAGCGGAGCATCTTGGCCTGCAGGCTCAAGGGCATATCACCGATCTCATCCAGAAAAAGCGTTCCGCCCTGTGCCGACATCACGCGACCGTTGTGGGACTGCACGGCCCCGGTAAAGGCTCCGCGGGAGTGGCCAAACAGTTCGGACTCCAGCAACGCCTCTGGAATGGCTGCGCAATTCACCACTACAAACGGCCGATTTGCTCTGGAGCTCAACTGGTGTACGGCGCGGGCTACTACCTCCTTGCCACTACCGCTGGGCCCAGTCAGTAACACCGTGGTGCAGCGGTCTGCCACCAGCCGCACCATCCGGTAAACACTTTGCATGGCCTGACTGTTGCCCACCATCCCCGGCAAGGCTTCCACGCGTGCGCTGCCGTGGCTGGATGAGGAGTAGAGTGCGGAGTCGCCGGTGGCGCGCTCCTCCAGAGTCGGGTTGCCCCATCCGGCCGATAAGGAGGATTCCGCTTCTGGCCGATCGTCGGCGCACCCAAGACTACTCACCAGCACCACTTCCATCATGGGATGTCGCCGACGAATCAGCGCGGCCAGTTCTTCCGCGTCCAGATCAGGCTGTTGCCGGTCGAGCAGCAACAAGGAGCACGGATGCTCGGCGAGTATGGAAAGCACCTCGGCCCCACACCCGGCATAGAGGACCGAGCCTTCGTCTGGCGGCAGGTTTGCCGCCAGCTGATCGCGCAGAGTGCGGTTTGGGCTGGCAATGAGAGTGCCGCCGAGCGGAAATCCGAGGGCATCTGCAGAAAACGATGTTCCAGTTAGCGCTGACATTTGCTCACAATCCCTTCTAGATGTTGCAGCTACGGGTTGCAGTTGCGGGGGTGCGGTTGCGCTGCAAGCCTACTTGCAGCAGGGTCAGCAGGTTACATGGTGGGCGGCGCGCACAAGCGGTAGCCAGTGCCGCGGACCGTATGAATCAGCCGTGCCTGCGACCCGCCATCCACCTTCCGGCGCAAGTAGTTGATATACACATCCACCACATTAGTGGTGATGCCGGTGGCCAGATGCCACACCTCCACAATGATCTGCGCCCGGCTGACGGTTCGTCCGGCATTCAACATCAGATATTCCAGCAGCGCAAATTCCTTGGTGGAAAGGCTGATGGAGCGGCCATCACGCACGATGGTGCGCTCGATTCGATCCAACCTCAGGTCACTGACTGCCAGCACAGTTGGCTGGGTGACGCCGCCCCGCCGCAATAAGGCCCGGATGCGCGCCGCCATCTCGGCAACCGCAAAGGGTTTCGCCAGAAAGTCGTCGGCCCCGGCATCTAAAATCTGTACTCGCTCTTCCACCCGCGAACCTTCGGAAAGCACCAGCACCGGTAGGTCAGGATTCGCCGCTCGCAAATTGGTCAACAAACCATCGCCCGAGCCTCGGCGGCAGCCCAAATCGAGTACCATCAAGTCAAAGGAACCGGCCAACGCCAGACGCTGCGCTTGTTCACCATCCTGCGCCAGCTCCACGCCATAGTTTTGTGAGGTCAATGCATCTGCCATAAAGCTAGCCAGATAGGGGTCTTGTTCCGCGAGCAGGATTTTCATGGTCTTTTCCTCAGAAAAAGTCAGTTAGGCTAGGTTTTTTCAGAGCTTTTCAACACTTGCCTGTTGACTTCTAATCCTGAGCACTTTTGCCAGCGCGCGCAAGGTATCCGGCAAAATTTTCCTAGAGTGTTTTCCCCAAACGAACCCCGTCCTGAAATGGAAATTCTCTTCCAGAAATTCGTACGGTTTATGCTGCCAGTAATCTTGCGGAACTGAGCAATCAGGTTCACGCGCGCGGGAGGAGTGCTATGCCTGCAACGCCGCCAGCAACGCTGCCGGCAATGACGGTCAATAACGACGCGGGCCGCGCAGAGCCTCCGCACCGCCTACGCACGGAACCGGACACGCGTGCGGCTCAAGCAGCGTGGCGCCCGACTTTGCGCGGTTTTGCCCGACTTTGCGCGGCTTTGCCCGGCTTTGCACCACTTGCGATAGCCTTCCATTCGCTGCGAGTCATCTCAAGCCGCAGAATTTCGGCGCGGCGCACGTCCGCTGCCTAGGCCACGGAGTTGCAACCAGAACCCGAGCGTTCCCGCTTGGCTGCGACTTGGCTGCGACCGTCGCTGCGACCGTCGCTGAGACCGTCGCTGAGACGTCGCTGCGGCAGAAAATACCCGCTCCGCGACGGCTGCGATACAATACAAAAGACAATCCTGTCTAGCCGGAGAGATGGCCGAGTGGCTGAAGGCGGCGGTTTGCTAAACCGTTATACGGGCTAACACCTGTATCGGGGGTTCGAATCCCCCTCTCTCCGCCATCAAGTCTTGCAGTTGCCACCCTCCCGTACAGCTTTCCTCGCAATCCCCGAATATTGTCCAGAAAGCACGAGTTTTCCGCGTCGGCCGCCGCGTTCTTGCAGGCCTGTTCAGCTCCGAATGCCGGGGTTCACAACACTTTTTCTCCGATGCCAAAATGGCCAGTACAGGTCTACCGGTGAATCCCAAGGATTCATGCCTGATTCGGGCAGAATCCGCGCCCATCGGGGCTGAAACGGCACATGCGTCTTCCGTCTTGCTGCGCCCAATTCGAGCGGCAGGTCTTCCTCCGAGCTGAACGGAGCAGAAGACTTTCGTGGCGCGCTTCCAGGACTGAACCCGAGTATCGGGGCGGGAGGGGGATCTGGCCCAGGGCGACAATCACGCCGTTGCCGCCGCCTACCGTAATTCAGTTTCAATCCACGCCCCCGCGTGGGGGGCGACCAGGACGAGTGCCGCAAGGAACAGTTTCATTATTGTTTCAATCCACGCCCCCCGCGTGGGGGGCGACGCTAGCAAGGCAGTGACGGGAGTCAAGGCAGTCAAGTTTCAATCCACGCCCCCCGCGTGGGGGGCGACCCAGACATTTCGCGGGCGGCGCAGACGGCGGCGTTTCAATCCACGCCCCCCGCGTGGGGGGCGACCGGGGGC
>JANXUR010000052.1 GCA_025356095.1 Acidobacteriaceae bacterium
TGGGCAAGTGGGGATATCAGTTGACCGTGACCAGCAATGGCACCGACGCGTGGCAGATTCTGCAAACCGAACAAGCTCCTCGGTTAGTGATTCTGGATTGGATGATGCCGGGCATGGATGGGCCGGAAATCTGCCGTAAACTGCGAGCCGAATCCCATGGGCCGTATCGCTATGTGATGCTGTTGACGGGTAGAGGCGAGAAGCAGGACCTCATCGCGGGACTGGAAGCTGGGGCGGACGACTACTTAACCAAGCCTTTTGACGTGAACGAACTGAAAGTGCGCCTGCGGGCAGGGCAACGAATTTTAGATCTGGAAGATGGGCTGATGAAAGCCCAGATCGAACTGCAACATCGGGCTACCCACGATGCCTTGACGGGCGTGCTGAACCGGGGAGCGGTACTGGCCGCGCTGGCGAGCGAACTGAAGCACAATGTTGCGCGCGGTGGCCGGCTTGGCCTTATGATCGCCGATATTGACCACTTCAAGAAAGTCAACGACACCCATGGACACTTGGCAGGTGACGACGCCTTGCGCGGAGTGACCGCGCGCCTGAAGCAATGCATGCGCGGCAATGACCTGCTGGGGCGCTACGGCGGCGAGGAGTTTTTGATCTTGGCACCGCGCAGCGATCGCGCGGGAATCGGCGCCTATGGCGAACGGCTGCGCGCGGCGGTGGCGGAGTCACCGATTGAGACCCTGGCGGGGCCGTTGTCGGTCACGCTGAGTCTGGGTGCCGTGGCGGTGGACGTGGAAACGCCGCCCAGCACGCCGGAAGCGATGCTGAAGGCGGCGGATGAAGCGCTCTACCGCGCCAAAGCCAAGGGGCGGAATCAGGTGGAACTGGCCGACCCGCTAGTGATGGTGCAAGAAGCTACGACGTCTGCAGGATGAGGTTACCCGCGGTGTCTAGGTAAAAGAGCTCCTCGGCGGAAGCCACCGTGGTCGCGCTGTATTCCGTGATGATGCCGGGGCCGCGGTAACGCTTGCCGGGCACGAGCGAGGTGCGGTGGAACACCGTCCATGGCGGTGCGCCCGCTGGGTGACGCGGGCGTTCACTGTGGCGTTCACCCGAGCGCTTTGGCGAGGCACTACTCGCTGGGGACGCAGTCATCGAGTCGTTCCTGCCAGATGACGATGCTCCCGGCAAGGTTGAGCGTACCCGCACGGTGACCACTTCCACCTCTCGCTCGGGATGCGAGTAGCCGTAACGGCGTTGATGCTCGGCGTGAAAATCCTGCAACAGATTCTTGCCGAACGGCACATTCAACTCAAATCCCTGGCCCCGGTAACGGACGTCCGCGCTGCGGACGAGTTGCGGTTTGCCCGGCCAGGCTTCGGCGCGAAAGGCCGCAATCGCCGCGGCTTCCAGCTTTTTCCACTCGCTTTCTAACCGACGAAGTGGAGACGCCTGCTGACATCGCAGCAGCACCGTGCGTGAGAAATCTTTCACCACATCGCTGACCAAAATTCCATAGGCGGAAAGCGCGCCAGGCATAGCAGGCACAATGACGCGCGGAATGTTGAGCGCGGCGGCGAGTTCGCAGGCATGCATAGGGCCAGCGCCGCCAAACGCAACCAGTGCGTACTCGCGGGGATCGTAGCCGCGTTCGATGGAGACCACTCGAATGGCGGCTTCCATGGTAGCGTTCACCACGCGAATCACGCCTGCGGCAAACTGCTCAGGGGTCAGGTTCGACCGTTGCGCCAGCAGCCACTGTTGGGTTACGCTGCGAGTGCGTTTCAAGTCAAGAGCAAAGTTGCCACCCAGAAAGAACGTAGGGTGCAGGCGGCCCAGCAGCAGATTCGCATCCGTGACGGTTGGCTCGGTGCCCTGTCCATAGCAAATGGGGCCGGGATCGGCGCCTGCGGACTCCGGGCCGACGCGCAGCGCGCCTGCCGCGTCGAAGCGTGCGATTGAGCCTCCGCCCGCGCCCACGGTGTGAATGTCGAGCATCGGCACACCAACCGGCAGACCCGCGACTTCAGCAGTGTTGCTGGGCGCTGGCACGCGATCTATCAGCGAAACGTCGGTGGAAGTGCCGCCCATGTCGAAGGCAATGATGCGGTCGAACCCGCTACGCCGCGCCGCGGCCGCTGCTCCAATCACGCCGCCTGCCGGGCCAGAGAGCACAGTCCTCACGGGTTCTCGCACAGCAGTTGCCAACGCGGTGATGCCACCGCTCGATTGCATTACGAAGATGCGCGAGCGCTGGGCAAGCGTGGCAGTCTGCGTTCGCAAATTGCCAAGATAGCGCGCCATGAGCGGCTGCAAGTATGCGTTCATGCAGACCGTGCTCATGCGTTCGTACTCGCGAAACTCCGGCAGAATCTGGTGCGAGAGCGACAGCGGCAGGCCAAGCGGGGCCAGCGCTTGTGCCGCAAGTTGTTCATGGTGCGCGTTGGCAAAACTGAACAGAAAACAGACCGCAACGGCCTCCGCGCCGCAGGCGGCGACCTGCGCCCGCAACTCTTCTAAATCTGATTCTGCAGGAGTGCACAGCAGTTTGCCTTGCGCATCGGTGCGCTCGTCCACGCCAAAACGAAGAGCGCTTTCCACGAGTGGTGGAGTGCGGTCGAAGAAGAAGTCGTAGAGCTTTGGGCGGGCCTGACGGCCAATCTCAATGGCATCCTCAAAGCCGACCGTAGTCACCAGCGCGACGCGTGCGCCTTTGCGTTCCAGCAGGGCGTTCGTGCCGACCGTAGTGCCATGCAGCAGCAGCAGCTCGTCAGTTTGGAGGTTTTCAGCAATCGTGCGTAGCCCGGTGAGGATGGCTTGCGAGGCGTCGCCGGGGGTGGAGAAAACCTTGAGTGTGCGAAGTTCGCCGCGCTCGCTCCACACGCAATCGGTGAAGGTGCCGCCGGTATCAATCGCCACCACCAGTGGCGCGCGCTGGGTAGTTCTGCCGCGCGCAGCCATCCTAGTTCTGGTCACCATGACGTGCGAAGGGCGCGAGCGCAGTGCCCTTGCCGGTAGTAAAGGCGAATTCGAGCAGCGTCTTCTGCTCCATCTCATGCGCCTTGGCAGAGCCGGTTGCCGGGCTGGGGCTGGCACTGCGTTTCACACTCAGCACCTGACGCTCACCTGCATAGTGCCGCAGGCGCGGCAACATGTAGAAGAGCGGCCCCATATTGGCGGGCTCTTCCTGCACCCAAACCAACTCGCGCGCGGCGGAATGCCGGGCAAGTTCAGCTTCGAGTTCAGCCTGCGGAAAGGGGTACATCTGCTCAATAAAGACGATTGCCGTTTGCGCGTCTTTGCGGCGTCGGCGCTCCACCTTCAGATCGTGGCCGATTTTGCCAGAGCACAACAGCACCCGGGTGGCGTTGGTGACTTCGGAATCGGGCAGCACATTGTGGAAGCGGCCCGAGGTGAGGTCAGCGAGCGGCGAGCTGGCTTCCGGACTGCGCAACATGCTCTTCGGCGTAAACACGATCAAGGGCTTGCGCCACTTACGCAGCGCCTGCCTCCGCAGCAAATGGAAGTACTGTGCCGCGTTGGAGGGTTGACAAATCTGCATGTTGTCGCGCGCGGCCAGTTGCAAATAGCGCTCAATGCGAGCGCTGGAGTGTTCCGGCCCCTGCCCCTCGTAACCGTGGGGCAGCAGCAGCGTGATGCCAGAAAGTAGCCCCCACTTTTCTTCGCCCGCGCTAATGAACTGGTCAATCACCGCCTGTGCCACGTTGGCAAAGTCACCGAATTGAGCTTCCCAAAGCACCAGCGTTTCAGGGAAATCGCGGCTGTAGCCATACTCAAAGCCGAGCACACCTTGTTCGGAAAGTGTCGAGTTGAAGATCTGGCAACTCGCCTGGCCGGGGGCGACATGCGCCAGCGGCATGTAAACCTCTTCGGTTTCGTTCTCTACCAGCACCGCGTGGCGCTGATTGAAGGTGCCGCGGCGGCAGTCCTGTCCACTCATGCGGACGGGTGTGCCGTGGGCGACCAGACTGCCAAAAGCGAGTGCTTCCGCCATGCCATAGTCCACGGCTCGCTTGCCAACGCTCATTTCGGCGCGCTGCTCCAGCAGCTTCTTGATCTTCGGGTGCACCTTGAATCCGGTTGGGACAGTGGTCAGGCGCTCGCCGAGTTGACCGAGTTCTTCGCCGGACAACGCGGTGTCAAAGTCATATTCCGCCTTGTGCAGGCCGCCGCAGAATTTGTCCCAATAGTGCGGCATTTCGCGCATAAGCGGATTCTTGGTGATCGTCTGAGCTTCTTTTTCCGCTTCGTCAAACGCACTGCGCACCGCCGCCACCAGAGGCTTTGCATCTATAGCGTTCTGCGCCGCATAAATTTCATAGAGTGCCTTGTGCTCTTTGATGATCCGATAAGTCTTCGGCTGGGTAATCGTAGGGTCGTCCACTTCGCTGTGTCCGTGGCGCCTATAGCCAATCAGATCAATCACCACGTCGGTGTGAAATGTCTCGCGATAGTCTGCGGCGATGCGCGCGACTTTGAGTACTGCGTCGAGGTCTTCCGCATTCACGTGGAAGATTGGCACCGCTTGCCGCCGCGCGATGTCGGACGCGAAGGGTGAGGAGTGCTCCTCAGCATAGCTGGTGGTGAAGCCAATCAAATTGTTGACGATGACTTGCAGTGTGCCGCCTACTGTGTAGGCAGGCAGGTCGGCCATGTTGAGCGTTTCGGCCCAAATGCCCTGGCCGGCGAAGGCAGCGTCGCCATGGATCACGATGGGTAGTACGCGGCGGTGCTCAAGGTCTGCAAAACGATCCTGCTTAGCCCGGGCGCGCCCCATAACGACGGGATCCACGGCCTCTAGATGGCTGGGGTTCGACACCAGATGCATCTCGACCGTGTGGGCGTTGCGGGTTTCATACTCGCCCGTGGCACCCATGTGATACTTCACGTCGCCGCCGCCTAGCACACTACGGGGATCCACATCTTCAAAACTGGCAATCACTTCCCGAAGGGGCCGACGCATTACGTTGAGCAGCACGTTGAGGCGGCCACGATGGCTCATGCCCATCAGGCACATCTCGGTGCCGTTGCTGGCGGCGGTGGCCAAAACCTCATCCAGCAACGGGATGAGCGAAGTGTTGCCTTCGAGCGAAAAACGCTTGGTGCCCAAATAGCGCTGCTGCAATGTCTGCTCAAACATGTCTGACCAGACGAGCAGATCCAGCACCCGAGCGCGGTCAGGCTCCGGCGAGCCGGCTTCAAGCTGTTCGGCAATCCACTGCCGCCGCTCCGCCTGCGGAATGTGCTGGAAGTCGGCGCCGATTGAGTTGCAATAGAGGGCACGCGCTGCGGCGGCAAACTCGCTCGACGCAACGGCGGTCAACTCTGCCTGCGGCTGCGGCTGCATCAGGCCCAGCGGGTCGAGCCTGGCTTCGAGAAACCCCCAGCGGCGAAAGAGTGCGAAGATGCGCTCGCGCTCCACGTTGGAGGCTGGCGCGGCGACGGTTGCTGTGACAGAAGAGGACTTGCTTCGCGGCATGAAAGAGGATCCGATAATGGCGGTAATAGCGACCCTTTAAGGATAAAGGAAAAGCGGCAGGGATGCAGAACGTAACGCCGAGAAGAGGTGGGTCATGAAAATCCCCCGCACCAGCAGAGCTTGGACGGGCACCCGCCGCGGCTTGGTTGAGCGCTAAGTTGAGCGGCTAAGTTGAGCGCTAAGTTGAGCGCTAAATAGACCGCTAAATAGACCGCGAAGGGGTTGCAATCTCCCCGAGCGCGGCCAACAGTCGGTTCACCTCATCCAAGGTGTTGTAGTGGACAATCCCCACGCGCAGAAACCCGCCGCTGGCTTCTACGCCCAACTGCTCGGTCAGGTTCATGGCGTAGTAGTTGCCGTCCCAGGTGAAGAAGCCGCGTTCGCCTAGCTTGGTGGAGAGATCCAGCGCGGAACAACCCAGCCGGTTCGCTCCCGAACCATCCTCCATGCGTAGCGCAACGGTGGGGCAACGGTGCGCGAACCGGGCCGCATCGGCAATGCCATACACCTTGCAGCCCGGAATCTTCGCGCAGCCGGAAAGAAAGCGCTCCATCAAGCCGCGTTCGTAATGTTCGATGGCAGCGTAGGCAGAGAGCAGCGCGTCGCGGCGGCCGCCCGCGGCGGGCGACACTTTGCGTCCCAGTTCGGCGAGGTAATCCACGCAGGCGGTGATGCCGACGATGCTTTCGTGGTTGAGCGTTCCATGCTCCCATCGGTTAGGAACGTCATTGGTCAGCGGACGTACCTTATAGGGAGTGAAGCGCTTGAGGTGATCGCGCTTGCCGTAAAGCACCCCCATGTGCGGCCCAAAAAACTTGTAGGTCGAGCAGACGAGAAAGTCGGTGTCGAGAGCACGTACGTCAATTGCGCCATGTGGCGTGTAGTGCACGGCATCAATGTAGGTGAGCGCGCCGGCGGCGTGCGCCAGCCGAATCACTTCGGCCACATCGTTGATCGTACCCACTGCGTTGGAGGCGTAACCCACTGCCACCAGTCGCGTGTTTGCGTTGATCTTCGAGGCGAGGTCGGCCATGTCGAGCGTGCAATCCGTATGCTTCACCTCGGCCACACGGATGGTGACGCCTCGCTCTTCCAGAGCCTTCCACGGAGAAAAATTCGCGTCATGGTCGAGCCACGTTAGCACGACCTCGTCTCCCGGGCCCCAATCCCGGCCAAGGCTGCGGCTCATCATAAAAGTGAGCGACGTCATGTTCGCACCAAAAACTACTTCATCGGGCGCGCAGTTCAGGTAGTCGGCCATCGCACTGCGGGCATCGGCCATCATCGCGTCAGTGCGGCGGCTGGTCGCGTAGGCGCCCTGCGTGTTGGCGTTGTCGTTGGCCAAATAGTGGCTAATGGCATCAATCACCTGCTGCGGTACTTGTGTTCCGCCGGGACCGTCCAGAAAGGCCGCAGGATTGCCGTTGACCGACTGGGCGAGGGCGGGGAACTGGGCGCGAACCCAAGCGATAGGGAAAGAAGAGAGGGGAGTCATCACCCTTACATGATAAACGACTGGCTACCGGTAGCAGCGAATCATATCCGCAAGCAGGCCGTACGCGGTGATTTCGAGCCCGGGATTGAGTTCATAGAGCGTCAGCCCGGGCAGCACATCGGTTGCAAACTGAATGGCAGAAGAAGTGCCGCTGACGCAGGCCAGCGGATCGTCAGCCGCGAGCACTTGCGGGCGAACGCTGGCGACAACTGTACTGAAAGGATTGCCGCCTTCACGGCGCGCCTCGCAGACCAACTTGTAAGGCGTCCCGGCAGCATGCGCGGCACGAATGGCCTCTGGTTTGGCGCACAACTCGGCAATGCCTTCGCGCGCAATAGCGCCCAGTTCCAGCTTTGTGCCCATCAGCACGCCAACCAAGGCTGCAGTTTTCAGCGCAGCGTCCCAACCGTCAACATCGTAGGAGGCATTTGCTTCAGCCACGCCAGCAGCCTGCGCACGGGCCAGCGAGTCGGCAAAACTTAGACCCTGCTCAATGCCGCCAAGAATCACGTTGGTGGTGGAGTTTAGGATGCCGCGAAAGCCGCGCACTTCCGCCAGCGGCATTGCATCCCGAAAGAGCGAAAAAATGGGCACGCCATCCATCACCGCAGATTCAAACAGGTAGCGACGACCGTGGGCGGTGGCAAGCGCTGTGAGCTCGTCGAATCCATGTACCACCGGCCCTTTGTTGGCTGAAATTGCATGAGCGCCCCTTTGCAGTGCGGCCCGCAGGTAGCTAAGCGCCGGTTCGCCGGTAAGTGGATTGAGCCCGATGGTCTCGAACATTACGTCGGGCCTCGCGGAGGCCAGCCACCGGTCGAAGTCGCCACAATCATGGGCCTGGTGGAAATCCGTATCCCATCCCTTAGCGAGTGCAGCCAAATCGAATCTGCCAGCATTCCAGCCAAGGCTCCGTGAGGCGACACCCGCAACTTCCACCTCGATACCACATTCCTCGCGAAGCCTCGCCCCACGCAGGTGCAGCAACCGCGCTAGCATCTGGCCCACTTTGCCAAAGCCGAGAAACGCAACCCGAACGGCGCGCAGCGGACCTGACTCTTCCCCAGAACCCATCCCAGAACCCATCCCATAGCCCATCCTAGCGCCCATGCGCCTTCAACGGACGAATCTTGTACAGAACACGCACTTCGCCGGGGCGAGCATAAGGATACTTGGCCTGACCAAGATATTTCATCGAGAGCTTGTCAATCATTTCGTTGGCCCCCTCGTTCGTCACCACCTCAACCTGGCCGCGAATCTCCACGTAGCGGTAGGGGTTTTCGGGGTCTTGGATTTCGATGGTGACGCGCGGGTCGCGGCGGATGTTGCGATCCTTCAGTCGGCCCTCGGCGGAATCAACCAAGATGAACTCGCCGTCGTAGTCAAACCAGACGGGCGTAACCTGCGGGGTGCCATCTTCGCGAATGGTGGCCAAGTGCGCAAACGCGGGTTTCTGCATCAAGTCGAGATGGCTTTCTGGAATAACGGACTTTGCGGACATAGTGCGATCCTCCGGGAATCGGGCGCGGCCCCACAGATTATATGCCGACTTCCACCCCAGGCTTGTGAGCCGCGACCTTTGAAATTCGATATCCCAACGTTTAAGCTATAGATTGATTCATTCGCCGATGATTTCAGGAGAATCATGACAATTTTCTTCCGTGGTGTGACTGTGCGGAGCCTGCTCAGCATTCTGGTGCTATTGACGCTTCTGTCGCCGACTCTGTTTGGTGCTGCAGCGGCGCCGAGCGCGCCCGCGAAACAACCGCCAACCGTGGTTTTTATGACCGATTTTGGTGTGATTGACGACTCAGTTGCACTGTGCAAAGGCGTGATGTACACCCTGACGCCTGACCTCCGGCTGATTGATCTGACTCATCAAGTGACCCCATTTTCCATCACCGACGGCGCACGCTTCTTGTCGGGAGCAGAACCCTACTTCCCGCAGACGGCTGTGTTTGTGGTGGTGATTGACCCCGGCGTAGGCAGCTCTCGCAAGGCGGTCGTGCTCAAAGCGCAGAGTGGCCGCACTTTCGTTTTGCCAGATAACGGCTTGATCACGCTCGTGGAACGGCACGATCCGATTGTGGCAGCCCGCGAGATCACCAATCGTGACTGGATGATTGGTGCGAAGCTCTCCTCCACCTTCCATGGCCGCGACATTTTTTCGCCAGTAGGCGCGCGGCTGGCTCGTGGAGACGACTGGACCACCGTAGGCCCAGAGTTGGATGTGAGGCAGTTAGTCCGGCTGAACTTGCCGGAAGCCTCCGTGGATTTGAACGGTTTGCATGCGCAAGTGGTCGCCACCGATGGGCCCTTCGGTAATTTGGTGACCAACGTGGACCGTGCTTTGTTTGAAAAGCTAGGCTACAAGCTTGGTGATGTGGTCAACTTCCATCTGGGTAGCCGCGACCTGTCGGCCCCGTTCGTGAAGACCTTTAGTGATGTGGAAGTAGGGAAGCCCCTTTTCTATATAGATTCACGCGGCCATCTGGGCTTCTCAGTGAACCAACGCTCCGCGGCACAAATCTATGAAGCGAAACTGCCGGAAACCTTGGAAATCCCCAAAAAGAGGTAAGCCGTCGCCTGCAGGTCACTTCTACTGGACGAGCTACTAGCAAGAGATTGCAAGACGAGGGACTTATATGACTAAGAAAATATGCCACATACTAACGTTGGTTGCCGTTTGCGCCTCCGTAGCGCTGGGGCAGAGCTATCGCGGCTCGATTCACGGCACCGTTACCGACAAGACTGGTGCAGCCCTAGTCGGCGCTTCAGTGAGGGTGGAAAATCCAGCGACGGGTCTTAAGCGCGACTCGATCACAGACACCCAGGGATTCTTCCGGGTACTGGAGCTTCCGGCGGGAGAGTACCAAGTTACATCCGCCGCTGCTGGCTTCAAGGACGTTTCTGCGCGCATTTCTGTGGCAGTGGGGTCGGACAGTTCCTTGAAGTTGATACAGCCCCTTGCAGGCGTGGACACGATTGAAGTAAATGTGAATGACGCCGAGTATCCTCTGATTGAAATCAGCCGCGACGTGTTGGGGCAAGTGGTGGAGGAGAAATTGCTCACCGAGCTACCTATCAATGGCCGCGATTTTACTAAGTTAGTGGCGCTGGTTCCAGGCGCAACCGTTGAGCCTTCAGGCGTAGCGGGAACGCAGTCGGGCTTCGGCCAGTTCAACATTAACGGCAACCGCGACCGCTCCAACAATTACACATTAGATGGCACGGACAATAACGATCCCTTTTTTAATAACTCAGCTCTGAATCAGGTGGGTATTACTGGTGCGCCCGCCTCGCTCTTGCCGATTGACGCCATCGCAGAGTTTAACCTGCAAGCGCAATTTGGTGCCGAGTATGGGCGTAATAGCGGCTCGGTAGTCAACATCGTCACCAAGTCAGGCGCCAACCATTTCCATGGCTCGGCATTCGAGTTCCACCGGAACAGTGCGCTCGATGCCCATAATTACTTCAATACCAGTAGCAAACAGACTCACTTTGTTAATAACAACTTCGGCGGCGCGCTGGGTGGCCCCATTGTCCGCAATAAGACATTCTTCTTTGCGGCCTATGAAGGGCAACGCGAGCGGGTCGGCTCAGACTTCAATCTACTGGTGCCAACAACAGCGCAGCGCGACGCAGCTCGCCAAATCGCGCAGGACAACGGAGTAGAGACGATCAACCCCGCCTTAGAGAGCATCCTGAATTTCTACCCCCAAAGTGACACTGGCGTAGTGGCGAGCGTGGTGAACGATAAAAATGATATGGATAGCTTGATCGGCAAAATTGATCACAATATTTCACAAACCGAACAGCTATCAGGACGCTACGCCTTTGCGCGTAGCCAGCAGGTATTTCCTCTAGGGTCGGCGGGAGGATTCGGCAAAGGGTCACGGTTAGGGCGCTTCTCGCAGACCTCGCCCACGCGAGTACAGGTGGCGTCGGTAAGCCTCCTCTCGACCCTCGGGCCCCATATTGTCAATGAGCTGCGCTTTGGCTACAGCCGTTACAAGACGTCATTCTCTTCGCTCGACGCGAATCCCAACGATGCCAAGAATTTCGTGGATCCGACGGCGCTGGGCCTGGATTTTGGTACGGGCAAGGTCGGTTTGCCTGAGTTTGACTTTAGTGTGCCAATTGAGAATCTCGGTGCCCAAGGTTTTAGTGTGCCGCGCGGTCGTACCAGCCAGACCTACCAACTTCTCGACAACCTCACCTGGATTCATGGCAAGCATACTCTGAAATTAGGCGGCGAATTCCGGCGTGCTGCCATTGCGAACTTCAATGACAATCTGGAGCGCTCCATCATCAATTTCTTCCCCAACGGTTACTCAGATGACCCGGTGGTAGACGCGTTGGCAGATTTTTACTTGGGAGGCATCAATGGCGGTGTGTTTACTCTGGCACTTACTGGGGACACGAATCGCACAACCTACAACACAGGTGGCAGCGCGTTTGCGCAAGATGACTACCGCCTCGCGCCTAACTTCACCCTGAATGCGGGTGTGCGCTGGGAGTACTTCGGCCCGCTTACCGAAAAGAACAATCTGCTGTCTAACTTCAACTCAGGTGGCGTGTTGACGCAGGTGGGAACCAACGGGCTTAACAGTGCCTATCAGGCCGATAAACTCAACTTTGGGCCTCGACTTGGATTTGCGTGGAACCTGCGCCAGCCGACGGTAATTCGTGGCAGCTATGGCATCTACTACGATTACGTGCCGCAGCACCTGTTTATAGCCAACTTTACTTCGTCCGCTGGCCTCGCAACCAATCCCGGGGTCACTTCGAAGCCAGTGAATGCGCTCGACTTCAATAGCAATGCCTTCAATGGTGCGGAATCAGGGCCGGTCTATTCGGCATCGCAGAATCCGCCCAATATCTTTGTAACGCCGTTAAAGTTCCACACGCCCTACACCCAGAACTGGAATGTAAACCTACAGCAGCAATTGGCGGGAGACCGTGCGGCGCTGGAAGTAGGTTATGTCGGCAGCAAGGGCACGCACTTGGTTCGACTCTATGATCAGAATCAACCCGACGGAAACTTTAACTATCCCAACCCAAATTACAATAACATCGCCACGTTGGCGCCGATTGCTGCCTCGATCTATCACGGCCTTCAGGCCACCGTGCGAGTCAATGGCTTCCACGGCCT
The DNA here is from genome assembly GCA_025356095.1 of Acidobacteriaceae bacterium. GTDB lineage: Bacteria > Acidobacteriota > Terriglobia > Terriglobales > Acidobacteriaceae > JANXUR01. Next base: position 12,109 of record JANXUR010000052.1, read on the forward strand.
CTCTGGATTCACTTCATACACGTGGTCGAAAGTGCTAGACGACGCCTCAGATGGCATAGACTTCGCTTCCCAAGTGGCATTCCCGCAGGATTCGACGAATTTGAAAGCGGAGCGTGGCTCGGCCAGTTTTGATACCCGGCACCGCTTCACTCTTGCTTTAAATTATGCTGTACCGCAGATCAACGCTCTGGGGAAACGCTGGGGTTCGGGTTGGAATCTGGATTCGATCATCACAGCACAGAGCGGTCGGCCGATTCCCATTATCACCTCGAACGATACCACGAACCGCTTCTACTTCAACCAGCGACCGAATGTTGTGGCTGGGGTAAACCCGATTACCGCTCACTGGAATCCGGCAAGCGGATACTTGAATCAAGCGGCTTTCACCCAACCGGACGACGGAACGTTTGGCAGTCTGGGCCGCAACGCGATTTTCGGACCAGGCTACAAGAATGCAGATTTCTCTCTGAGTAAGGAATTAGATCTTTATGAGGGTCTGAAGTTGCAACTGCGGGCGGAGGTATTCAACATCTTCAACCACCCAAACTTTGCCCAACCTAACAACAGCATCGTCTTCGGCACGGATGGAAACGGCCAGCCCATTAAAAATGGCCTGATTACTCAGACGCCAGATGTAGCGCAGGGCAACCCCGGACTCGGTGGCGGTGGGCCGCGGGTGATGCAGATTGGGTTGAAGTTGAAGTTCTAGCCTGAAAGTTGAAGTTCGAGCCTGTTAGATCGAGATATGGCGGGGATGCGGATTTTCATTGCAGCGCGGGGGCACCGTGCTTAGAATAAGTGGCAATGCCGTGTTCCTCGGCCTACCACTAGGAGGCGCGTGATGGCAAGTATGCAAAGTCCGGTGATTATCCCGCCCATGCCAACATTGCCGGATCCTGATCCGGATACAATCCGCCGCATCATCTTGCCGGATCCTGATCCCGATCCTTGGACAGTTGAGATTTACCCGGTTGAGCTTCCGAGAGATGTTCCGGAGCGCGACCCGGCCTGAATGCATTGCCGTCAGTCGTCGCCGACAGAGAAAGATTGGCCTTGGCCAGCACTGGTCTGTACAGCGACTGCGTTAGCTGCAATCAGTAAGATCGCCAGCGCCAGAATCAGCAGTCCGGCATATAGAACATGGGTTGCCCTTCTTATATGCTGGACTTTCTTGGCGATAATGCCGTAGTGCGATTGCAGCACCGTCCACATCGTAAGTACGCGGTAGCGGCGCAAGGTGTCGGCATCGGTCAGGCAGACTTCGCGCAACCAGTCGTTGTCGGAATACCAAAGGGCGGTTTGCAGATTCTGGCTCTGCGTCGCCAAAACCCCGGTTACCACAAGGCAGAAGACAGCCACCACCAGCATCACTAAGGAATAGATGGTCACAAAACGTCCCCAGAAGGCTGCCGTGGAGAGTAGCAGGGCGATAAGGCCGCCCGCGTAGGTGTTCAAGGTCGAGGCTTTCTCATCCATCTTTCCGAGGCGCTCTACAGTGGACCTAACTTGCGCCTGGCCAAATGAGTAAAGCTCGTCCGTGACTTTGGAGTCGGCGTACACGCCGAGCCGTCGTTTGACTTCGACCAGAGTGAGTGGAGCGGCCATAACTGCCTCCCGGCGGAGTTTGCCTACTAACCTACTACGGTCAGCACAGCTTTTACCAGCGAAATGAGTTGCCCCTTCACGCGCTCACCAGTATCCAACACCTCCTGGTGCTGAATGGGTTGGCCGAGAATTCCGGCGGCCATGTTGGTCACGCAACTGATGGCGAGCACTTCCATGCCCATGTGGCGGGCGACGATGGCTTCCGGAACAGTAGACATGCCAACCAGATCTGCACCAATGGCGCGCAAGTAGCGAATTTCCGCCGGTGTTTCATAGTTGGGGCCGGGCAATCCAACGTAGACCCCTTCGGCCAGCGCCACCATGCCGAGTTTGGCCGCTTGTTCTTGCGCGATCATCTGCAGACGGTGGCTGTAGGCCTCAGTCATATCGGGGAAACGGGGGCCGAGACGGTCGTCGTTGGCTCCACTGAGCGGGTTTTGGCCTTGCAAATTGATGTGGTCGCGGATGAGGACGAGGGCGCCCTGTGAATACGCGCGGTCAATGCCTCCCGCGGCGTTGGTCAGGATGACGGTTCTGATGCCCATGCGTCCGAAGACGCGCATCGGGAAGCCAGCTTGCTTAGCTGAATAGCCCTCGTAAAGATGCACCCTGCCTTGCATCACCGCCACTGGAATTTCGTTGCATAGGCCGATGACCATTTGCCCCGCGTGGCCGATGGCGGTGGAAACGGGAAAGTACGGAATGCTGTTGTAGGAAATGCGCACCGCGTGGGTGAGTTCGTCGGCCAAGGCACCGAGGCCGGAGCCGAGGACGATCCCGATGGCAGGACGCAGAGGTGACTGGCTGTGCAGGAAGTTAGCTGCTTCGGTGGCGAAGGCGAATTCGTTGGCGGCGGTGATGGTCATAAGAACCCGGAATCAGTGCTAATACAGAGACATAGAGGCATAGAGGCATGGCGAAAGGCAAATTCTTCGCTTGCTCTTGCGCGGTTTCGCAAAGGTTTCGCGAACAGCCTCGGCGAGGCAGAATCTGCGTTTTTCCAAACGACCCGAAGCCAAACGACCCGAAAGCCGATGCCTGAAACCCGAACCTGCCTTACAGTAGCATTCCTGCAATCGCGGCGGAAAGCAAATTGGCCATCGTCCCGGCGAGCATTGCCTTGAAGCCGAGCCGCGCCAAATCATTTCTGCGTGAGGGGGCCAGTGCGCTTATGCCGCCAATCTCAATCCCGATGTTGCCGAGGTTAGCGAAGCCGCACAACGCGAACGTCGCGATAGTAAATGAACGTGGGTCCAGCGAGGTCTTCATGTCTCCTAGCAGCCTGAAGGCGACAAATTCGTTCAGCACCATCCGTGTGCCCAGCAGGTTGCCAATGGCTAGGCAGTCTTTCCATGGGATGCCGATGAGCCAAGCCATCGGCGAAAACACCGGACCAAGGATCGCCTGCATATTTTGTGGAAACCACGGGATGCCACGCGCATTGAGAAAGTAGTGCACACCACCCAAACTGCCATTCAGCACCGCGACGAGTGCGATGAAGGCGATCAGCATGGCGGCGACATTCAGCGCCAAGTGCAAGCCGTCGGTAGTGCCACGGGCGATCGCGCCGAGCAGGTTCTCGCTGCGATCGCGTCCCGCGTCCGCCACTTTCACCGTGCCCGCAGTCTCGGGCTGGCCGGTTTCCGGAACGAGCATTTTGGCAATCATCAGCGTGCCGGGTGCAGTCATGATGACGGCGCTGAGCAGGTGTTCGGCGCGCGCGCCAAAAAGGATGTACGCTGCCATCACCGCGCCACTGATGTGGGCCATGCCGCTGGTCATCACCGTCATCAGTTCGCTCTCGGTGAGGTTCTCTAGAAACGGGCGGATGCTGAGCGGAGCTTCGGTGCAGCCCATGAAAATACTGGCAGCAACGTTCATGGATTCCGCGCCGCTGGTGCCCATCACTCGCATCATGAGCTTCGCCATCAGCTTGATGATGAATTGCATGATGCCATAGTGATAGAGCACGGAAAAGAACGCGGCGATAAAGATGATGACTGGCAGCACTTGAAACGCCAGCACGTAAGGCTGCGCTCCGCGTGCGCCCATGGGACCAAACAGAAATTCCGAGCCCGCGAATGCATAGCCAAGAAACTGAGTAACGAAGTCGCCGAGAGCTTGAAATAGCGCGCGCCCGGCATCCCACTTGAGCACGAGAAATGCGAACGTAAGTTGCAGGCCAAGTCCCCATAGCACCGTGCGCGGGCGAATCGCCTTGCGGTTGGTGGAAAACAGCCACGCCAAACCGAGAATCGCCGCGATGCCCAACACTCCCATGAATCGTTCCAAGGCTTCTCCTGAAATGCTTCTCTGCGTCCGTGGCAATAGAAGCGTCTGACCCCAACCGCCCTACTCGCTCGGTGTCACTAATACTGCTTTTCAAAGATGGCAAGGTCGCGCTCCAGCATCCACTGGAGTTGCGCCTTCTCGCTGGTGCCGAGAAATTCGGCGCAGGGTTGCGAAACGCCCATCACATCCGGCTCGTCACTGGCGCACGCAGCCGTGCGCTTTTGTTGGCCCGGCCTTGCTTCCTTCCACAGGCTCTTACCCGGCAGAAAGCTATGCTCCAAACTCTGCCGGGCAGAATCCTTTAGATCGAGATAGCTCGCATTTTGCTCGGTCGCCGCACGCAGCCACTCTTGCGTCATGCTGCTGCGGTTCACGCCGGGGTCGTCGGTGGCGAATGCAATGGGTACGCCGGCCCTTCGGTATTGCGCGTAAGGATGATCTTTGCCACTCACGCCCAGAATGCCTGCATTGCTGGTCAGGCAGATCTCCACCAGCACGTTGTGCTTCACCATGCGCGCAAGCAAGTCTTCGACGCCGCGCTCGTGCATAATGTCTACGCCGTGGCCGATGCGCTCAGCCCCGGTCAAATCTACCGAATCAGAAACATGGTAGCGGATGCCATCCGGCGGCACCAGACCGGGCGTAAGCTCGCCCGCGTGCAGTGACAGATGTACCCCCGGATACAGCGGCCGCAGAAAGGCCAGCATTCGCATATGCAGGTCGAAGTCATGCATTGAGGTGTAGCCGTCTTCCGGCATCACTAGATTCAGGCCGACAAAACGAGGATCGGCTTGGGCCAGCTCGAATCCCAGCAACATTTGGGTAAACACCACTTGCTTGGGCAATCCGCGCAGCACCTGATAGATATAGCGGACGATGACGTTACAGCCCTTGGTAGCAGAAAGATAGCGGCACTTCTGCACCACAATGCGCTGCGCTTCGGCCTCGTCAAGCCGCTTGCGCGTCTCGGCTACGATGTCCGCCATACCACCTGCCAGCAACTGCTTGCGCATTTCCACCGGGTCGTCGGTCCATGGCACCTTGTTTGCGAGCTTCATGGCAAGGTCGCCATCGGCAGTGTGCATCAACTCCACGTAGGTCAGGCGATCTTCCGCAGCGTGATTTGTGGCATCGGCAATCAGTTCGGCGGTATGAGCCACCGCTGCCGGTCCAAACTTGCCGAAGGTGGCAAAGAAGTGGTCGTGGCCAGAGCCACGTGCGGAGTTCCAGTCGCGCATGGACCAGGCTTCAATCAACTGGCCATAAGTATCACCGGGCATACCCGTGTTGCCCACCAGAATGGTTCCCTTAGTGGTGTCGCACGGTGGCTGGCCCAGTTGATAGGTCGAGGTATCCACGCACAGCCCCGCGCTCGCGGCTAGGTCAATGAGCGTCTCGGCATACACTGCGCCGCTAAGGTGGTTATGCAGATCGGCCCCCTTGGGCATTTCGTGTAAAAAAGCGACGAGGCGCTGCGGGTCGTTGTGGATGGAGTCGAAGAAGCGCGCAGTCCTCTGCTCGGTGGAGGGCTCGGGCACGGCGGGCGGTGCGTGCACCGGCTTGGGTGCAGTGTGGGGCGGTCGCCGAACCGGACGCATCGCCGGAGGCGCGGCTGCGGCTTGCGCAAATATCGGCGCTGGTGTCAGCAGCGCACGGGCGGAGAGCAGCGCAAAGATTAAGGCGCAGGCACGTATTCTCATGTCAAGAGAATTGTCGCATGAGCAGGCCAGTGATTTCAGGCCGGTAATGCAGACAGATTTGCCGCGCGACCTGCTTGGTGAAATACGGCTGCGCCAAACGTCCTATGTATGGATTAATCTAGGCTACTCCCTACTTGTCTTCCCAGTAGTTAAATTTTCGCCACCCACAGGCCAAGGGGGAAGCGTACTACCCGGCTTGTGGGGCTGGCCGATTGGCGCTTGCAGCACTGCGCTTCCTAGCCCACTCAAACACGCGGTAGCCGAGCAGCACCGCAACAATCGCCGCATATTGCAACGGAGCTTTTAGATCAGCCTTTACCAGCCAGATGTAGTGAATGACTGCGGCGATTCCTGTGACGTAGATCAGCCGATGCAGCGCCTGCCAGCGTTTGCCGCCCATCTTGCGGATCGCCCACGTGGTCGAGGTCAGCGCCAGTGGCAGCATCAGCGCTAGAGCCACCATGCCAGCGGTCACGAACTTTCGCTTCAGGATGTCGGCACCCATATCGGACCATATGAACTGCTTGTCAAACCACAGCCAGCAGGTAAAGTGCAGGCAGCCGTAGAAGAACGCGAATAGGCCAAGCATCTTGCGCATCTGAATGAGCCACGGCATCCCTAGCAGCTTGCGCGCCGGGGTGATGCACAGCGTCAGCATGATGAAGTTGATGGTCCAGGTGCCGGTGCCGTGGGTCAGATACTCCAGCGGATTGGCACCGAGGTCAGGCTCAAGTCCATGCGTGGTGTTGTAATAGAGCCAAGCCAGCCCTGCCACCGGCACCAAGCACAGCACAAAGAGTCCGAGTTTGATCCAGCGGATGTATTTGTTCATGTCTTAAGTCGCCAACTGCCAGCCTCAAGTCTCCAATCTCCCGCGTCTAGCAGTCCGTACCAGTTTGCTGTGAACGTGAGCCTTGCGACTGCAGATAAGCTCTAGAAGTTCCTCTTCAAATCCATGCCACTGTACAGGCTGGCGACTTCGTCGTAGCCATTAAACATCAATGTCTTGCGTTTGCTGAATTCGCCCAAGCGCCGCTCCGTGCCTTGGCTCCAGCGCGGATGGTCCACATTCGGGTTCACGTTCGAGTAGAAGCCATATTCATTGGGTGCCGCGGTGTTCCACGCGGTATCAGGTTGCTTATCAGTGAAAGTAATCTTTACGATAGATTTCCCGCTTTTGAATCCGTACTTCCACGGCACGGTAAGGCGCAGCTGCGCGCCATTCTGGTTGGGCAGCAGTTCGCCGTAAAGGCCAAAGGTGATCATGGTGAGGCGCTGCATGGCTTCGTCCAGTCGCAAGCCTTCGCGATAAGGCCAGTCTAAAATGCCGGGTCGCAGGCCCGGCATTTGTTTGCCGTCACCCAGCGTGGTGAATTTCACATACTTGGCCTTGCCAAGGGGCTCCACCTGCTTCAGCAGCGTACTCAGCGAAAAGCCAATCCACGGCACCACAATAGACCAACCCTCCACGCAGCGATGCCGGTAAATCCGCTCTTCAGGCGCAGCCAGCTTCATGATCGCGTCAATATCCAGCGTCTTTGGCTTGGCCACCAAGCCATCAATGGTGACGGTCCACGGCCGCGTGCGGAAGTTCTTGGCCTGCTCGGCGGGCTCGGACTTGTCTGTCCCAAACTCGTAGTAATTGTTGTACGTGGTGACGTCTTTGTAGGGCGTCTCTTTCTCGGTGGTGCTCAGGTTGCTCTTCTGTATCCCTGGGATAGCGGTGCCACCGAAGGCATGCTCCGGCTCGCTCATCAGGTCGTAGCCGCTGACCAGCGCGGCTGCCCCCAGCGCGGAAGCTCCCGCAATAAACTTGCGGCGGTTGACGTACCAGTGTTTCGGCGTGACTTCAGACGCGGGGATGTCGGCAGTTTTGCGAATCAGCATTGTGTCCTCTGGCTTTTCGGCGATTGACGCCTTTTGGGCACCGTCGCTTGGTTCCTTCCATATTACGCGTGCATCTATCAGATTGGATGCTCGGACTGGTTCAACCGCTTCCGGCACAGGTCTGGCACGGCTCCGGCACAGCTCTGGCACGGCTCCGGCACAGCAAAAGCACAGCTCCGGCACAGCTCCGGCACAGCAAAAGCTTTGTTTTGAGATGTTCCGCTCGTCTAGAAGTTTCGCGCTGCAAAGCCCGGGTTTCGGATCAGCGCTTCGGATCAGCGCTTCGGATCAGCGCCGCATAGCGTGGATTCAGGTAGATTAAGAGTTGACTGTGCGTCCCCCGAGGGCGCACTTAGCCCGTCGCGGCCAAGGCCGGGACGGCGATCGCAAAACTGGAGACTGAAAAATGGCCCACGAACTTCCTGCTCTGCCTTACGACTACGCCGCGCTCGAGCCTTTTATTGATGCGCAGACCATGAAGATCCACCACGATTTACACCACGGTGCTTATGTGAAGAACCTGAATGCCGCGCTGGAGAAATTTCCTGAACTGGCGGGCAAGTCCGCCGACGAACTGATTGCTGACCTGAGCGCGGTGCCCGATGCCATTCGCGGTGCTGTCCGCAACAATGGCGGCGGCCACGTGAACCACACCATGTTCTGGAGCATCATGAAGCCAAATGGCGGCGGAACGCCCACGGGTGCCATTGGCGACGCCATCACCGCGACCTTTGGTTCGTTCGATGCTTTCAAAGAAAAATTCAACGATGCAGGCGTGAAGCAGTTTGGTTCCGGTTGGGCGTGGTTGGCGGCGGGCACAGGCGGCACGTTGCAGATTCTTTCCACTCCGAATCAGGACAGCCCAATCTCGCAGGGATTGACCGCCGTCATGGGCAACGACGTCTGGGAACATGCCTACTACTTGAAATACCAAAACCGCCGCGCCGAGTATCTGGGCCAGTGGTGGAACGTCATCAACTGGGACGAAGTGAACGCGCGGTACGCCAAGAGCCTGTAAGCTCCCAGATCTGGCGGCGTAAGTTTCGCTTTTGATTCCAGTTTCTATCCCAGTTTCTATCCCAGGGCCGCCCGCACAAACGTGCGGCGGCCCCTTTTTTTAACAAGGGCGACGGAGGCAAATCCGTCGTTCGCCGAGTAGCACACTGCTGGGTCTAGCAATTCGGGCCCTTGAGTGCACAGGCTACTCGAGTGAACAGGCGCAAGGCTCCGCAGTCTGGGCATCTAGCACCAGATAACCTCGTCTGCCCGCACCAACAGCACCCTACGGCTTCCCAACCACCGGCAACTCCACAAAACTAGCCTTGCCAGCGGTGTGGTAAACCCGCTGCGTGGCCTTGCGGAAGTCCTCGGGCTTGGCCAGAAAAATGTTCGGCACAAAGGTCTGCGGATTCCGGTCATACAGCGGAAACCAACTCGACTGCACCTGCACCATGATGCGGTGGCCCGGCAGAAACACGTGGTTGGTGGTCGGCAACGCGAACTGGTACAGCAGGGGCTGGTTGGGCGCAATCGCCTTCGCCTCCGCCAGACTCTCCCGGTAGCGGCCACGGAAGATGTCCATCGCCACCGCCAGTTGATATCCGCCCAGCGCCGCATCCTTTGCCACCTCGTCCGGATACAGGTCAATCAACTTCACCACCCAGTCCGAGTCGGTCCCGCTGGTGGAGGCAATGAGGTTTGCTATCGGTTGTCCGCTGATCTTCAGTGGTTGGGTCAGCACCTCCGAGGTGAAGGTCGCCACGTCGGTTCGCCCAGAAGCCTCACGCTGGTCATCCACCAGCCAGCACGGCCAGGCCTGGCAGGCGTCATAGCCCACGCCCGAGATAGGGCGATGCCGGTAAGGCACCGGCTTGGCCGGGTCAGAGACGTATTCCACGAACTCGTCACCCCTGTCGCCACTGCCGGTAGGGGCGCTGAACCCCAGCTTGGCACCCGGCTGCAGATACAGCGGCGTCGGCTTTGGAGCGCACCCAGCCGCGCATCCCGCAGGCCAGCCCGGTAGCGTCTGCCAGCGGTTGGTGCCGGTCTCAAACGCCCACACCGCCGGAAACTTCCCATCTCCCTCGTCCTTCAGATAGTGATCCAGAAATGGCTGCAAAATTTGCCGCTGAAAGTACTCCCCGGTATCGCTGCCAAAGCGTATCGCCCCCAGCGATTCCGCCGAGGCACGTTCCTGCCCATGATGCCATGGTCCCAGCACCATATGCAGATTGCCAGATGCGTCCTTCGGCTTTACTGCGCTCCAAACAGCCGGCGCTCCGTAAATGTCCTCTTGATCCCACAGGCTGTGCACCAGCAGCGTCGGCACGGTCAAGGGCTGCTTGGCCAGAATCTGATCCACCGCCTGCTCCTGCCAGAATTCGTCATACGCCGGATGCGCCAGAAGCTTCTGCCAGAACCCCAACTGCTCCTCGCCGTGGCGGTGGGCCAGTTCCCCCGCCGTTCCCGGTGCCATATATTCGTCGTAGTCGTCATGGTGGCTCGTCCACCATTTGGAGTCACCCGCCCGCGTCGCTTCCTGCTCCCAGATATAGACAAGATTCGTCTCCCGGAACGCCCCGTTGTGGAACCAGTCGTCGCCGCGCCAGCCATCCACCATGGGGTTCATCGGCACCGAAACCTTCAGGGCAGGGTGTGGGTTCACCAGCCCCATCAATGCAGTAAAGCCGTCATACGAAATCCCTAAAATGCCGACTCTGCCATTCGACTCCGGCACGTTCTTCACCAGCCAATCAATGGTGTCGTAGGTGTCGGTCGCGTGGTCCACCGGTGTGGGGTTCAGCGGCCCATGCAGCGGCCGGTTCATCACATAATCGCCTTCTGACCCGTACTTGCCTCGCACATCCTGCACCACACGAATGTAGCCGCCTTGGCTCATCAGCTCGACTTCGTTGTCGTAGCCGAAGAGGGTTGTCCCCAGATGCGAGCTGTTGGCGTGGCTGGTCAGGTCTTTCGCGCTGTAGGGCGTACGCGTCAGCAGCATTGGCCCCGGCGTCGCCTTGGTCACTTGTCGAGGCACCAGGACCTCGGTGAAGAGTTTTACCCCATCGCGCATGGGGATCATCACCTCGCGGCGCTCAAAGTCGAAGCCTTCGGTGTGCTGCCGGATCGCAGCTGGCGTTTCGCTGGGCAGGCCGGGATACTGCGGTGGGGGTGCCGCCGGTGCTAGTGCTTGGGCAAATGCCGGGGCAGAAATGCAGCCCACCAAAAATAGAACCGCCAGTAGATTGTGCAGACTCGACCAAATTTTCACGCCAGATCTCCCAGGGAAATTAGGTTACCTATGGCTACCGAGTCTAGCAGTTTCGCCCTGCCGTGAGCAGATTTGGCGCGCGAACGGTTCATATCCTGTGGGAAGCGATGTGGAAAAGGCAGTGCAGGGTTCCCAAAAAGGGAAGCAACGACATTCCTGGGGCACCCCAAGCACAACCCAAGCACAACCCAAGCACACCCCAAGGATGAGAATTATCCAATAATCATGCGGGTAGGACACTCATTTGCAGCAAATGCCGCAGCCTGCAAGCTGGTGGTTTGTGCACTGATTTTAGGTAATTGACCGGAGCGTTTGGCACGCGTACATTTGCAATTCGCGTAGTTTGACGGCGAGAAAACTGGTGCACCTTCGATCCCATCGGATTCCCAGTTCCACCGCTACGCGAGCAGTTCTGGCGAGCTGACTGAATACTGAAAGAAGTTCCGAGGGCGTACATGGCGGTAGCAACGAAAGACCATCCGGGCCAGTGGCAGACCTACCGTACCCGGTTCCTGATAAAAGCTGTGCGACTGGAAGATCCCATGAGCTTTACGGATGCCTTGGGGCGCGATCATCGCGGCCGCCGGGGCGACTATCTGGTGGAATCTATTGAAGGGGTGCGCAGCATCGTGCCGCGCCGCGTGTTTGAGGATGTGTACGTTCTATTCCCCTGCGCCGAAGAGCGTGCCGCGAAGACCGGTGCCAGCCCGCGGCGGAAGGTGGCTGCCGTGCAGATTCACCAGCAAATGGTCCTGCTTGATGGCTCGCAAGACGAGCCAGTGGCAGCCCGGAGCCGTCCGCTCAAGAAAAAGGTGCAGAAAGTAGGCTCGCCGGGGGCGCGGAGCGCCCGTAGAGCCAGCTAGCCCGGTTTTCGAGCTTCGGGAGCGCAGCGCGCCAGCCCCGGCGGCGCAACCTCAACCAACCAAGACAGAGGATTGCATTCTGGCCTCCCCATCGGGGCTAGTGGCGAGAAAGGGACGGGCATCTAGCGAACTATGAACTATCTCCACAATATGTTGCGGTTTGTACTTGACACACCCAATAGGCGGGGCGTAATCTCCAACTCCCGGGGTAGCTTCAAGGGATTTGCGGAAGGCAAGAGTCGCCCGTACCGCACCGGTTGTTCCTGCGGCAAGTTGGCCCCGTTTTACCTGAAAACCCAAGTAGAGGCGCGAGTGGAAATTCATTCCGCCGCGTGATTTGAAGGAGTAGCACGATGTCCGAAACCCGCCCGAAGTCCGCCACGCTCGCCGTAGAAGCCAGCACTGCCGCAGCCGCCCAGCCCGCCGCTGCCGTCAGCACTACCGTCCACAATACTGTCCACAATACTGTCCACAATAAAAAGAAGGCTCCCGGCCTCGAGTTCCGTCGTCACTTTACCAAAGCGGGCGTTTCCCCCTACGACGAAGTCGAGTGGGAGATGCGGCTGGCCCAGATCATTGATGCCAAGGGCAACGTGATCTTCGAACAGCAGAATGTGGAAACGCCGAAAGACTGGTCTATGACCGCGACCAACATTGTGGCCAGCAAGTATCTGCATGGCCAGTTGGGTACGCCAGAGCGCGAAACCGGAGTCCGTCAATTGGTGACCCGTGTCGCCGAGACCATCGCCCAGTGGGGCCAGAAGGATGGCTATTTCCGCACCAAAGAGGATGCGGCTATCTTCCACGACGAGCTTGCCTACCTGCTGGTGCAACAGTATGCGGCCTTCAATTCGCCGGTGTGGTTCAACGTCGGTTGCGACCGCATTGAGCCGCATTCCAAGGCGGAGAATTGGCACTGGAACCCTGAGGTGGGACGTGTAGAGTTTGGCGCAGTTGGCTACACCCGTCCGCAGTGTTCGGCCTGCTTCATCAATTCAGTGAAGGATTCGCTGGATTCGATTCTGACGCTGGCCAAGACCGAAGGCATGCTCTTTAAGTGGGGGTCGGGCACGGGCAGCAATCTGTCTCCGCTGCGCTCCTCGATTGAAACGCTAAGCGGTGGTGGCACCGCGAGTGGGCCGCTGAGCTTTATGCGCGGCTTTGACGCCTTTGCCGGCGTGATTAAGAGTGGTGGCAAGACGCGGCGCGCCGCCAAGATGGTCATCCTGAATGTGGATCATCCAGACATTATTGACTTCGTGGAATGCAAGTCGAAGGAAGAAGCGAAAGCGTGGGCTCTGATTGAAAAGGGCTACGACGGCTCTGGGCCTGACTCCGAAGCGTATTCCTCCATCTTCTTCCAGAACGCAAACAACTCGGTGCGCGTGACCGACGAGTTCATGAATTCGGTGACGCGGGACGGCGATTTTTCGACTCGCAAGATTTCCGGCGGGGAAGTGGTTAACACCTACAAGGCGCGCGACCTGATGACCAAGATCAGCAACGCCACCTGGCGCTGCGGTGATCCCGGGATGCAGTTCGACACCACCATTAACAAGTGGCACACCTCGAAGAACACCGACCGTATCAACGCGTCGAATCCGTGCTCGGAGTATATGTTCCTTGACGATTCGGCTTGCAACCTGGCCAGCATGAACCTCATGAAGTTTGCCCCGAATGGCACGTTCGATGTGCAGGGATACATTCAGGCGGTGGACATCTTGATTACGGCGCAGGAGATTCTGGTGGATAACGCTGGATATCCCACCGAATCCATCACCAAGAACTCACATGAGTACCGGCCACTCGGTCTGGGCTACGCGAATCTGGGTGCCATGCTGATGTCACTGGGATTGCCGTATGACTCGGATGGCGGACGCGACTATGCGGCCTGCGTTACCGCGATCATGTGCGGCGAAGCTTACCTGCAGTCCTCCAGAATTGCCGAGCTTTGCCCGGCGTTAACCCCTGCCACCGAGCCAGTGATGCAGCGGTTAGGCGTGACGACGGCGGAGCAGATGCCCGGTGGTGCGTGCCCCGGCTTCTACATCAACCGCGAACCGTTCCTCGACGTGATCCGGATGCACCGCGCGTCGGTCAACAATATCAGCCGCAAGAGCGTACCAGCTTCAATTTTTGAAGCCTCGCGGCAATGCTGGGATCATGCGCTGGCTCATGGCGAGAAGTACGGCTATCGCAACGCACAAGTCACCGTGTTGGCCCCGACTGGCACCATCGGCTTCATGATGGATTGCGATACCACAGGCGTGGAGCCCGATCTGGCGCTGGTGAAGTTCAAGAAGTTGGTGGGCGGCGGCATGATCAAGATCGTTAACAACACAGTGCCGGCGGCGCTGTTCAAGATGGGCTACACTAGCGACCAGACCAACGCCATTGTTAGTTTTATTGACGCGACCGGCACCATTGAAGGCGCGCCACACATGAAGGATGAGGATCTGGCGGTATTTGATTGCTCGTTCAAACCCATGAAGGGCACTCGCTCGATCCATTACATGGGCCACCTGAAGATGATGGCGGCAGTGCAGCCTTTCATCTCGGGCGCGATTTCCAAGACGGTGAATCTGCCAGAAAACGCCACCGTAGAAGACATCAGCGAAGCGTATCTGGAAGCCTGGAAACAGGGCATCAAGGCGGTAGCGATTTATCGTGACAGTTGCAAGAAGTCGCAGCCGCTGAGCGCGGCCGGTTCCGCCACGTCAAGCGATGCCAAGCAGCCGCTGGCGGTTGCACCAGCGGCCTCGTTGCTGGAGCAGGATCATAACGCGCCGCCTCGGGCCATTCGGCACCGCTTGCAGGACGAGCGGGCTTCGGTTACCCACAAGTTCAGCGTGGGCGGACATGAAGGCTACATCACGGTGGGATTGTATCCGGATGGTTCGCCGGGCGAGTTCTTCATCACCATGGCCAAGGAGGGTTCCACCGTCAGCGGCCTGATGGATAGCTTTGCTTGCGCCGCGTCGCTCGCCTTACAGCACGGGGTGCCGCTGAAGCTGTTGTGTGAGAAGTTTGCGCACACCCGTTTCGAGCCCAGTGGCTGGAGCGGCAATCAGGAAATTGGCTACGCCAAGTCCATCATGGATTACATCTTCCGTTGGCTGCAACTACGGTTTCTAAGTGGTCAGCAAGGCTGGCTGTTCGACTATGGCCACGCCCGGGCCAATGCAGAAGCTCCGCCCCTGCCGGAGATGTTTCCGGTGGTTGCAAATGCTGCTACGGCAGGAGCATATCATGCTTCTGACGCCATGAAGAGTCTGGTGGATATGGGCGACGCGCCGAGTTGCCACGTCTGCGGCGCGATCATGACTCGCAATGGAAGTTGCTACCGCTGCATGAGTTGCGGCTCCACCAGCGGTTGCAGCTAAGCTGCTTTTTTACGCTTGACTCAACGCATCCGCCGTGAGGCGAGAGGCCCGCCGCCCGGCGGGCTTCTTGCGTCGAGGAGGGTCCAAAGGGCTACGAGCGAGAATTCGCGATTGCGCTAGCGAATGCCCATATTCCTTTACCTCATAGGTAAATACTGATATTCTTAGGAGTTCCTTGGACATTGAGTTCA
>JANXUR010000058.1 GCA_025356095.1 Acidobacteriaceae bacterium
CCGTATCGCTAACCACTTTGCCATCCACTCTCACATCTGCAGCGGCGAATTTTGCCATGGCTGCTTTCATCACGTTGCCCATATCTTTCATGGTGAGTGCCGCGATTGCCGAAATGAAGGCTGCTGGCGCGGCACTCACCATGAAAGATATGGGCAACGTGATGAAAGCAGCCATGGCAAAATTCGCCGCTGCAGATGTGAGAGTGGATGGCAAAGTGGTTAGCGATACGGTGAAGAAAGAATTGGGCGCATAACCTAGAACCGAACTGCTGGAGAGAGCAGCGAATGTCTACCGGGCATCCAAGAAGAACGCGGTTGCAGACGTTCATTGCGGACCATCCCTACTGCTGCTTCTGTGGAGGGTCGGTGCAGGCTACGACCATTGACCACGTGCCTCCTAAAGCCTGCTTTCCCAGGGGATATTGGCCATCGGGATTTGAATTCCCCGCCTGCAAGACATGCAACGAAGGTTCGGCTAAGTATGATCAAGTTTTCGGGCTGTATTCACTGATCCTCGACTTCGACGAGTCGCAGGAGAAAAGGGAAGGGGCCCTCAAGAGAATCAACCAACTCATTTCTGGAGTCGCTAACAACGTACCAGAGGCACTTCCACCAGTTTGGAACGCACTCCCGGTATACAAGGTCGGGAACATCCTTTCTCCACGCGCCGCCGCATATTCCATTTCGACTCCGCAGCCATTGAAGGACGCAACTCGGGTAATCGCTAGAAAGTTAGTCCATGCGCTTTACTATCGAGAAGTGCAGAGGTGTTTGGCTAGTTGCCACAAGTTTACCTTTGGTGTCTACCAACCCCAGCGTGGCGGGACTGAGAATCTAACGACGTATCTAAACTCCTTACTTCCATCTAATACGACCGGCGTCAAGCCCAACATTAAGAACTACGGTGATCGATTTCGCTACTCTTGGGGCTTCAAGGAAGACCGCGATTTCTTTATGTTCGCGGCGCAATTTGGGCATGGCCTGATGGTTTGGTGTATGTCGGTCGGGCCTGGACAGTCGACTCCCGAGGGCATAATGAGATGGACGCACTGCGGGCGAGGAAGCCTGGATGGCTCTAAGGGCGCGGACGACTAGAGCTTTTCCCGCTGCCACTCCCGATACGCTTCGCTCTTGCTCACACCCATCTCTTTCGCCAGCCTCTTCAGTGCAGTCTTCTCGTCCACGCCATCTTCCTGCTGAATTTCAGCCAGCCGTTCGCGCAAGCCTTTGCGGCTCGCAGCCACGCTCCCGGCGGCGGCTTTGCCAATCAGCAGCGTAATCTCGCCGCGGACGCCTGCATCGCTTGCCCCCTCTCGTTCCCGCAAGGTGGCGAGAACTTCTGCCGCCGTCCCGCGCAGAAACTCCTCATACAGCTTGGTCAGCTCGCGGGCCACTACCACTGGACGCTCTTCCCCAAGCACCACTACCACATCCGCCAACGACTCGACCACACGGTGCGGCGCTTCATAAAAGATCTGCGTGCTCTCGAACGCGGCGATCTCCCGCAGCATCTCACGGCGGGCTCCACTCTTCGATGGCAGAAATCCGCGAAACGTAAAGGCGTCAGTAGGCAGACCGCTGGCCACTAGCGCAGTAAGAAAGGCTGCCGGGCCTGGAATCGGAATCACCGGAATACCCCGCTGCACCGCAAGCGTCACCAGCCGGTAGCCGGGGTCGCTGATGCCCGGCATGCCCGCGTCTGTGATGAGGGCTATGCTTGTGCCTTGTTGCAGGTCGGCCACCAATTCCGCGGCACGCTCAGCCTCGTTGTGTTCGTGATAGCTGATGGTGCGAGTGCCGATGCCATAGTGCGAAAGCAGTTTGCCGCTCTGGCGAGTATCTTCGCACGCGATGCGATCCACTTCTTTCAACACGCGCAAGGCGCGGAAAGTGAGGTCTTCCAGATTGCCGATGGGCGTACCCACCAGATAAAGCGTGCCGGGCTGCACGCGATTGTCACCGGATGCCATAGCCGGAAGCATAGCACTGACCGCAGCTTCCTCGGCTTGCAACCCTGCGCTTTACACCCTGCCTTAGAATGGCAAGAGCATGGCAAGAGCATAGCAAGACGCGCCGCAACCTCAA
Organism: Acidobacteriaceae bacterium; assembly: GCA_025356095.1. Lineage (GTDB taxonomy): Bacteria > Acidobacteriota > Terriglobia > Terriglobales > Acidobacteriaceae > JANXUR01. The sequence continues at coordinate 2,086 of JANXUR010000058.1, forward strand.
GGTTCGCACTCCCACTTTTTGATGAAACCCGCCATCGCCGCCACGACTGACCCAGCCACGCCGCCTTCTCCCGCGGACGCGCACCGCTTCGTGCGTTTTTTTCTCGCGGTGTCGCTGGCAATGCTAGGCGCAGTGGCGGCACTCAACTATGTCGTCAATCCAGAAGGGCTGTACCCCACGCGCGTTGTGCCACCGATTCTATGGGGCTCGCGGCCCTTTAAGGTGCCGCTGTTGGCCCATGCAGCGCCGCAGCCGCAGGCGCTGATTCTCGGCTCCTCGCGCGTAATGGCGTTGCCGCCAGCCGACTTTACCGGCGCTACCGGGCTACCCACATTCAACTTCGGCGTAGAAACCGCCAAGCCTGAAGATTATGAGGTCTGCCTGCGTTATGCGCTGCAACACCTGCACCTGCCGCTGAAGTTGCTGGTGATTGGCGTGGACGTGGAGGCGCTGCATAATCACGAAGCTCCGCATCCTTACTTGCAGCAGCCCACAGAACTGGGCCGCCTGATGCCGGGGCAGCCGCGCTTCTGGCAGTGGCGCATGTTCACCCGACTGCTTTCGCGCGACGCGACCGTGTTGTCGCTCACCTCGTTGCAGCATGTGTGGAGCGGCGAGCGGCTCGATGGCCTTACCTACGATGCCGACGGTTTGGCCCACTTTCACGCGCTCGAGCGCAAGCGGCAGGCTTCTGCCGACAACCTCGAGATGGAGATCGCTGCAAACCTTGGCCGCTTTCGCCCGCGCTATGATCTGTATGACGGCATCTCGGCTGATCGTATGGCCGCGCTGAACCGCACCCTGACAATCGCAGCCGCGCATCACATTCGTGTGGTGTTGTTTCTTACACCCGCACATCCAGATCTGGTGCGTGGACTGGAACCCCACGGCTACCGCGCCCGTCAGGTAGAGGTGAAGGCCGCGCTGCGAGCGTTGAGTCAACAGTGGCAAGTGCCGTTTTTGGACTTGAGCGATCCAGATAGCTTCAAGGGTGACCTTGCAGGCTTTTATGACGGCGTGCACTACGACCCCGCGTTTGCGCACGCGTTAGCGCAGGCGGTGATTCGCGAAGGGCATTTGAGCGACACTCCAAGGCAGCCTATCGTTAACACTAACAAGGGAGAAGCCGCCCATGCTCTTCAATAGCTTCCCTTTTGTTTTGGTCTTTCTGCCACTTACCTTGTCGGGATGGTGGCTGCTGCGATCTACCCCACTTCGGCTGGTGTTTCTTACTCTCGCTAGCTATGTTTTTTACGCGTGGTGGGACTGGCGCTTTGTCCCGCTGATGATCGCTTCCACAACCGTGGACTACATTGCGGGTGACCGGATCGCTGCAGCCGACAGGCGACACACAAAGATGCGCTGGCTGGCGGGCTCCCTTACCTTCAACTTAGCTATTCTAGGTTTTTTCAAGTACTACGATTTCTTTGCATCGTCAGTCAATGCGACGGCGGGGGCGATGGGTGCGGCAACTCTGCTACCGATTCTGCAAATCATTCTGCCCATCGGCATCTCCTTTTATACATTCAACTCTATGAGTTACACCATTGATATTTATCGCGGCAGGGTGAGGCCAGCGGCTTCAGTGCTGCATTTTTCTGCATTCGTGGCGATGTTTCCCCACTTAGTCGCTGGGCCCATTGTTCGCTACTCCGATATCGAACATCAGTTTGCCGCGCTGAAGCAGCGGCTTTCTTCCGATGAGGCCGCACAAGGCATCTATTTTTTCGTAATAGGTCTAGGCAAGAAACTACTGCTGGCTGATCGGCTGGCAAGCCCGGCAAACGCTTACTTTGCTGGAAGCTTCGGCCACGGGCTGCTGCCCAGTTGGCTGGGCGTGCTTGGTTATACTTTTCAGTTGTACTTCGATTTCTCCGGCTATAGCGACATGGCTGTTGGATTGGCGCACTTACTCGGTATTCAGTTTCCACAAAACTTCAACTCACCCTACAAAGCTTTGGATATCTCCGACTTTTGGCGGCGTTGGCATATGAGCCTATCAACGTGGCTGCGCGATTATCTGTTCTTTCCGCTGGGCGGCTCCCGCGGCTCGCAGCTCGAAACCATTCGTAACTTAACCATCACCATGTTTCTTGGCGGCTTGTGGCATGGCGCGAGTTGGACCTTCGTAGTCTGGGGCTTGTATCATGGAGCGCTCCTGGCGGGGCATTCGATACTCCGCGATAAGGGCTGGGTACCGCGCTCGGCCTGGTTCGCGCGCGCACTCACACTTTTCAGCGTAGTAGTAGGTTGGGTCTTCTTTCGTGCAGCCACGCTGCAGGATGTGGTGACGATTCTCGCTGGCATGGCCGGGTCTCACGGACTTGGCTCAGCGGGTGTGTTCCCGTCGGCGTATCTGGGATCGCTGGGGGTAGCCGCCGGACTCGCATTCTTCGCCCCCAATTCATGGGAGATACACTTTGCACCGCGCCGCCGCTGGGCCGTCACACTCGCTCTGGTGTTCGTCGGTTCGGTGCTAGTGTTTGAAAGCGGGGGGCCGTTTTTGTACTTCCAGTTCTAGAGAGAAATGCAGAACGAACTTTGTTTCATCGCCTACTCCCCGTTGGCCTACCCCAGCTTCCGACCCACCACCTCATTCACCATCGCCGGGTTCGCCTGACCCTTGGTCGCCTTCATCACTTGGCCAACAAAGTACGCCATCATCGTAGTTTTGCCTGCGCGGTATTGTTCGACCTGCTTGGGGCTGGCGGTGATAACTTCATCTACAATTTTTTCAATCGCCACACTGTCGCTAAGTTGCTGCGGCTTCTCGCGTTCGTAGACGGCAGCAAAGTCTTCACCGCGCGCGCCATTTTCAGATTGCGCTACACCCGCAAAGCAGATATCGTACAACTCCTTCAATTGCTTGCCGCTAATCTTACCCTCTTCCACTAAGTCAGCGGACATCGCCACACCGGCCATGCTCACCGGCGACTGTTCAATTTCTAGCCCTGCGGCCTTTAGGCGGCCCATTAGCTCACCTTGCACTAGGTTCGCCACACGCTTGGGGTTCTTTGCCGCCTTCGCTGCCGACTCAAACTGGTCTGCCAGCGTACGGCTCGCCGTCAGTACTCCTGCATCTTGTTCGGTGATGCCATACTCCGCCACCATCCGTGCACGTCGCGCTTCGGGTAACTCAGGCAACCGCGAGCGAATCTCGGCTTGCCACTTCGTATCTACCACCAGTGGCAGTAAGTCTGGCTCGGGAAAGTAACGATAGTCGTGTGCTTGTTCCTTGGAACGCATTGAGTAAGTGCGGCCCTCGGCTGAATTATACAGCCGCGTCTCCTGCACTACTGTGCCGCCTCCTAGAATTAACTCAATCTGCCGCTCAATCTCATAGGCAATCGCCTCGCGCACAAAGCGAAAGGAGTTTACATTTTTGATCTCCGCCTTGGTGCCTAGCTTCTCTTGCCCGCGCGGTCGCACACTTACGTTGGCATCGCAGCGCAGCGAGCCCTCTTCCATGTTGCCGTCGCTCACCCCGGTGTACAGGATGATCTCGCGCAGGCGCGTCAAGTACTCGTAGGCCTCGTCACCTGAGCGCAGGTCGGGCTCGCTCACAATCTCCACCAGCGGTGTGCCGGTGCGGTTCAGGTCAATCGCCGTCTTGCTAGCCGAGTCGGCAAAGCCGTCATGCAGGCTCTTGCCCGCATCCTCTTCCATGTGGAGCCGCGTGATGCCGATGCGCTTCGTTCCATTGGCGTCACCGCCGGTCGCGTTGTTTGGCGAACAAGCCACGTCAATCCAACCGTGCTCGGCCAGTGGCTTGTCATACTGCGAGATTTGGTACCCCTTGGGCAGGTCGGGATAGAAATAGTTTTTGCGCGCAAAAATGCTGGTCTCGTTGACGCGGCAGTTCAGCGCCATCGCCGCCAGCGCCGCAAACTCTACCGCCTTGCGGTTCAGCACAGGTAGCGAACCCGGCATCCCCAGGCAAACCGGGCACACGTTCGAGTTGGGCGCCGAACCGAATTGATTCGCGCAGGAACAGAAGATTTTAGTCGCAGTCAGCAACTGGACGTGCACCTCAAGCCCAATCACCGGCTCAAAGTCTGCACGCGTCAGCGCGGGGGGTGTAGCAAGGGTAGCCATGGGGAAATTATACGAGGAGGGCGCGGGCCGAGCCTCAAGCCGGGCGCTTCGGCGCGCGTGGGACGGGCGTCTCGCCAATCCGTCCGAGCGAGACCTCAACCTCTGCTTCGCTGCATTACTTCAATCCTAGCCGAGCCACCGAACGGTAGAGCCGGGCTTCAGCCCGGCGGTCAGCGCGCCCAAATGAGTCGGGCTTTAGCCCCCGAGGTCGTTTCCCCGCTAACCGCCATGTGGTTTGTATGCTTCCCGTTAGGTGCTGCCCCGCCACCCGGCTCATCCCCGGAGCCTCGCAGCTCTCGTTGGAGCGCTCATGTCCCGAAGCCGTTTCTTCCTAAACT
>JANXUR010000060.1 GCA_025356095.1 Acidobacteriaceae bacterium
AGAGGATGCAGGCGCGGCAAAGTTGCGCCAGAGCCGGCAGATTCTTGCGGCGCGCAATGGCGCTGAACCACCAGAACAAAAACACCGGGGCAATCAGACCAAGCCACTCATACCACTCCCAGCGTGCGAGAAAAAAGTAAGCGTGCGCCTGCAAAGCTTCGCGATACGCTCCGGTTACCGGCGGAAACATCCCCAACGGCGAGAGCATGGCTAGGGTAGGCCCGAGGCGCCCTAACTTCTGCCCGGTTGCCCACCAGCAGAGGGCAAACGCAAATCCAAACACCGTCATCAGCGGATGCACGGCTGCGGTAAGCAGCAGCACGGCTGAGGCAATCAGCCAGCGCCGTTGCACCATCAGTAGCACGGCGAGCAGCACCGCAGCCGTCGAGAACGAGCGCGGATTCACATACTCATCCACAATGTATAGCGCCGTACCGGCGACCGGCAGCGTCAACAGGCTGGCCAGCAGCAGCACACCGCCCCACGCCGCAGACCGCATCGCGGGAAAGCACCTGCGACCCAGCAGGAAGGCGAATGCCAGCAGCGCGAAGATGGTCAGAAAATGCCAGCCTAGCAGCACCCACTCCAGCGGCAGCCCGCTTAAGCGAGTGGAACCCGCCATGATGCGCGGGAACTGGGTAAGCCCAGCGTGCGAAGCGAAGAATTCAGCGTATTGCGGATATAGGCCGGGCTGCAGCGTGCGTTTAATGCCCGGCACGTAGATCGCGGCGTCCTCCACCATGGGGTGGTAACCGTGCACCACCACCGCCGCCACGGTAACCACAAGCAACTTCAGCGCGTCGAGAGGGGTGTAGGTTCGAGCAACAACGGCGCGAGTCTCGGCGGGGAAGGACACGACTCAGTCTGCCTAGGGACGCGCCGGGAGCGTAGCATCCGCGCCCTGCGAGTAGTATCCATCGGCACCGTCGCTCAGCCGGCGGCCATCGGTGCGCAAAAAGGTGGCAGCGCTGAATCCCGCGCGGGCCGCAGCAAACTGCATGGTCGTTGCCAATACGCCAAAGCCGTACTTCACGCTGCGGCGGAAGTTGATGGAAGATGCTTCTTTAAAGTATTTGGTGGGGCACGAGACCTCACCTAGCCGGAAGCCAAAAAACACGCACTGCGCCAGCATTTGGTTGTCGAATACAAAGTCGTCAGAATTTTCCAGCAGCGGCAACCGCTCCAGAACCTCGCGGCTAAAGGCGCGATAGCCGGTGTGGTACTCCGAAAGCTTTACCCCTAGAAAAAGATTCTCGAAAAAAGTCAGCGCCCGATTCGCGATGTACTTCCACAGCGGCATCCCGCCCTTGCGGGCGCCGCCGCCAATAATGCGCGAACCCAGCACCACGTCGTACACGCCATAGGCGATCATGCTCGACATGGCTGTAGCCAGCAGGGGAGTGTATTGATAGTCCGGGTGCACCATAATGACCACGTCGGCACCGCTCGCCAGGGCTTCGCGATAGCAAGTCTGCTGGTTGCGTCCGTAACCGTAATTGCGATTGTGCACAAAAACCTTCAGGCCTAACCGGCGACCAAGTTCGACCGTGCCATCTTTACTGTGGTCATCCACCAGAATGCAGGTATCCACGCACTCGGGCAACTCGCTTACCGTGGCCTCGAGGGTCTTTTCTGCGTTGTAAGCCGGTAACACCACGGCGATGCGTTTGCCATTGAGCATGAGTCGGTATTCTGCGTAGCTCTATGATAACCTGCGTCCCCGCCCGACGCTTGGGGCTAAGCGCCTCAGCAAGCGCTCAGTAAGCGCCTCAGTAAGCGCTCAGTGTTCGGCATAGTAGCCTTCGCGGGTTTGCACGGTCAGGCTTTTCTCTTTCGTAGTCAGGTGAATCTTGTGATACCCGGCTGCGGTATTGGCTTTGTCGGGGGTGTATCCCAAGCTGTATTGGGTGCGCAGCTCCTCGGCGATTTTAGTGTAAATTTCCTCGATCGTCAGCTTCTTGGAGACCTCGTAAAACGCCCCGCCTGTTTCTCGCGACACCTGCTCAAGGATCTTCTTCCCATCGGTATGGGTATCTTGCGGATAGCGCTGCCCCCCGCCGGCTCGCCCGCCACCCGGCCAACCTCCGCCGCTTCCACCACCACCCGGCCAGTTGCCGCCTAGCCCGCCGTGGCGCCCCCCTCCCGGAGGCCGCCCAAAGCCGCCCTGCTCCTGGTGCGGAGCCGCAAACAAGATGGAATAAACCACGGTTTCGGCCTGTTGCGCCGCCGAGATGGCGCTCAGCACGGTCTCCTTGCTGCCGTGATCCACGCCATCTGAGAGGATGATGAGCGCTTTGCGGCCTTGCTGTTTGCTCATTAATTCATCCGACGCCAAATAGATGGCATCGTAAAGCAGCGTGCCGTAGCCGCCACGGCTGGGCCGCGAGCCACCGCCGCCGGAACCCGATGCATCGGGTGAAGCGCTATCTGAGCCGGGGATCTGCAAGAGAGTAAGCGCAGATTCCAACTTGTCGTGCGCAGGGGTCAAATCTTGCAGCAATTCCACTTGATAGTCGAAATGAATGACGAATGCAGTGTCTTTCGGCTTGGTCAACATTTGCGCGAGAAAGCTGCGGCTCGCCGATTTTTCCTGTTCAAGCACCAGCCGCTGACTAAGGCTGGTATCCACAAGAAGGCCGAGGATCATTGGCAAATTACTTTGCTGTTCAAAGTACTTAATCGTTTGCGGATGCCCGTCTTCTTCCAGCAGGAAGTCGTCTTTGGTCAGGCCGCGCACAATCTCGCCGCGCTTGTCGCGCACAGTCACCGGCAGCGTCACCACTTTCACTTCCGCTGAGAGGGTAGTGGCAGCGCGTTCTTGCTGCGCCTGCGCCATTGCTGCGGCCATCAGCAAACCTGTGCAGCCCGCGACAACGCCCGCTGCTATCAACCCACGCTGCGAAAGCCGCTGCCACAAGCGGCGCATCCCATCAGTAAGAGTCCGGTATTGATTCATTGCAGGCTCCCTTCGCCCGGTAGCCCCATCCGCGCACCCACCACGCGGTATTGGGTTTCATAGTCCCTCAACACTTTATCCAGCTTTTCGACGATGCCAACCATTTGTTTGGCATCGGGGTTCGAGCGATCTAATTGCTGACCTAGCGCCATATCCTGCTTGGTGAGTTCGGCGTTAATCTTGCCGATTCTTTTCGCCAATTCCTTCAACCCAGACTTCTGTACGTCAGAAAAGCTATTTACGAACTGCTCATGCTGTGCCTGCGCTTCTTCCACTGCATCGGTTAAAGGATGGGCACCGTGAAATAGATCCACTTTTGTTGCGTTCCCACCCATCTGGAGAAAATCAAGTGCATACTTTCTTGAAGATAGAATGCTACGAATCAATTTTTGAAATCGGATCGCTTGGTCCGGTGTCGCTTCCAACTCAATCGCACGCCTGAAGTCCTTATAGTCGTCAGGATTTGGAACTTCGAGTGGGGCGCTCTGGCTTCCCGCTCGCGGCGGCTCGCGATGTTGCGCGACGCTGAAAGCAGAACTGGCCAGCAGAATGAAGACCAGCAGCAAGCCCCTCAGCAAGCCCCGCAGCAAGTCCCGCAAACATACAGTGTTAACTCGATCCCACCCTCCAACGAGCGGGCTTAGACGGATTGCGACCACGTTCAAGGGACAGAAATCTTTGTCTTCTGCGGCTGATGGCTGCGATTCGCTTCGCACCATGCGGGTTGCCCGCGGAGGCTGGGCAATGCTTTCCCGCAGCCTCGGTCGTTCCCGTTCCATGGCGCTCAATGGATTCATCCACTTGGTCAGGCAGTGACCACCGGCTTTGAGCCTCGGAAGGCGTAATACACAATGTACAAATAGCAAAGCACAGGCAAGATAAAAGCATGGTGGACGCCCACGCTGTCGGCGATATAGCCCTGAATCACTGGCAGAATCGCGCCCCCGACAATCGCCATCACCAGATAGCCCGAACCGTCGCCGGTGAGCGGACCCAGTTCCGCTCGCGCGCGCGCGTGCTTGCCACGGATCGTCATGGAGCTCAAGGCCAAACTCTACAAGTGGACGCGAGGTGCCCACCAATCTGGCCCGACTAGGCTGACCACAGCGCGGCGCTATGGCGCCAGCCCTCTCGAGGGGAAGCAGCTTGCGACACGGGCTGCTGCGGCCGGGACTTCGAAGCTCGCCAAGGCTCACTCCCAACGAAAGACCTTTGTCGAAATTGCGGTGCACACTGCGAATATCGCCACTAAAACCGCGATGTCACTGCCGTGCGTCCACCACGGGTCGCCCTTCCAAATGCCTTCCAGCAAAGACACCATGTAGGTGAGCGGCAACACTCTGGATACGGCCTGCAATGCCGGCGGCAGGGCTGCAACGGGAAAGAAGAGTCCAGAGAGCGACATCATGGGATACATGATCAAGGAGCCAATCGGCTGCGCAAAGCGCGCGGTGGGTACTAGACTCGCAATGAGAAATCCGAGAGACGAGATGCTCCAGATGCTGATCAAAAGCCCGATGGTGAATCCGACTAGCGACACATGAATGTCTACAGGGTAGTAGCGTTTGCCCGCCAACACCATGAGCAACAATGTGGCGGCGCTCAGTAGCAGCTTGACAATTACTTGCGCGGCCAGAATGGTGTAGGGCCGGAGCGGCGTGGCGCGCAGGCGCTTCAGGATCCCTCCCTCACGATAAATGGAGATGATTGCAACTAGAGACAGCACCGAGCCCACCGCGATCAACACCGCCGCCATCACCGGCAACCCGACCGCCAGAAAACTGCTGCTGGCAGGGTTCGCGGAAGGGGGCGCGTGACCCACCATGCGTCCCAGCAACAGGAAGACCAGCACAGGGATGGCAATCGTTCCGAGTGCGCCCAGCGGCTCACGGAGAAATATCTTGGTCTCGATCCACGTTAGTTTCCACAATCCACGCAGCATCATAAATAGTCCTAGTCTCGAATAGAGCGGCCGGTTAACTTGAGAAAGACGTCCTCAAGATTGGGCAGGATGGTGCGAAAATCCGTCACGCGAATTCCGCTTTCCGAGAGGCATTGAATCACTTCGGTGACAAAATCGTCGCCATGCCCGCGGAGAGTGATCTCAGTATCGAGGCAGGTGATTGTGTCCACGCAAACGATGGTACGGAAGCGCTCTGCGGCTGTGGCATCGGTCGTCACCAGAACAACGGTTCGCTCAGGGCAATGCCGCTTCACCAGACTTTCCGGGCTACCGATATCAATGATGCGGCCGTGTTCAAGAATCGCCACCCGGTCGCACAAGCGTTCTGCCTCCTCCATCAGGTGTGTGGTAAGAAACACCGTCTTGCCACGTTCCCGAATGCCGCGCACCAAGTCCCAAATGGTGTGCCGCGCTTGCGGATCCAGTCCGGTGGTCAACTCGTCGAGAAAAACCAGTTCGGGATCGTTGATGAGGGCGAGCGCGATAAAGAGCCGCTGCTTTTGTCCGCCGGAAAGGTTCATGAACCAGGTGTTGCGCTTCTCGCTCAGCCCCAGTTGCTCCAGCAGGCGTTCGCCCACGGCCTTTTTCCGGTAGAGCGAGGCCCAAAGGTCAACCGCTTCCCACACCTTGATGCGCTTCTGCAATTGCGCCTGCTGAAGCTGCACCCCGATTCGCTCCTGAAGCTCATAGACATTGCGGAAGGGGTCGAGGCCCAGCACGGAGATGGTGCCCTTGTCGGGCCGGCGCATACCCTCGATGCATTCCATGGTGGTGGTCTTTCCCGCGCCATTAGGCCCGATAAGCCCGAAAATCTCGCCGTCGCTGACCTCGAACGACACGCCATTTACCGCGACGGTATCGCCGTAGGACTTGGAGAGCCCAGAAACTTGAATGGCTGGCCGCATGATCGCTTTCGAGAACTATGAAGGATGAATCGAAGGCGAGCTGGCACCAAAAAAGCGCTCTAGTCTTCGGCGCTAAGTTTAGCCGCAGAGCCCCGCAACGCACAAATTTCCGGATATGCCGTGAACAGGCAGAATTGGTGTTGGCATCTCTCGAGGTGTTCAGGCTCGGTGGTTGGTGCGGCTGGCAGCGACCTCAAGCCTTAACTGCAGGTTCTTCGTTTCTACCGCGTTCACCACGTGGTGGAGACCAACATTTGGCGTGTATAGTCCTAAGTAACTGCACCCGGATGACGCTTGAAATGCGAGGAAGCCATGAGTAAGCATTGGAAAGACCTGCTGCATCTTACAGTCGTCGTGGTGGCGCTCGGCCATATCGCCGAGCCCGCGCAGGCCCAGTCGGGGCAATTTCTTGAAGCGCCGCACTACGCAACCGGGACAACCCCGGTGTCCGTGGCGGTTGGAGACTTCAATGGTGATGGCAAGCTCGATCTGGCCACGGCCAATTTGACCAGCAACACGGTGAGCGTACTGCTGGGCAATGGCGACGGCACCTTGCAGGCGAAGGTTGACTACGCCACCGGCAGTGCGCCCGTGGGGGTGGTTGCTGGCGACTTTAACCGCGACGGCAAACTTGACCTTGCAGTCGTGAACTCCTCGAGCAACACCGTCAGCGTGTTGCTGGGCAACGGCGACGGCACGTTCCGGCCGAAGGTTGACTATACGACGGAAAGCGGGCCAACTGCGCTGGCAGTGGCCGACTTCAACAACGACGGCAAGTTGGATCTTGTGGTGGCCGATGCTCAGGGCGTGGCGGTGAGCGTATTCCTCGGCAATGGCGACGGCACTTTTCAGGCACGGATCAACTCGGGTACAGGCATCTCTCCCTACCAAATTGCGGTCGGAGATTTTGATGGCGACGGGAAAACCGATGTGGCCTTTATCAACGGAGGGGTCAACGAGTTGGGCATCCTGCTGGGGAACGGTGATGGCACCTTCCGGGCTGCCACCGACTACGGAACCGCCACAAGTCCCAGCTCCCTGGTGGTGGCTGACTTGAACGGCGACGGCAAGCTCGACATCGTGACGGCGAACTACAACCAGGGCGTGAGCGTTTTCCTGGGCAACGGAAACGGCACCTTCATAACCACCCTTCAGGTAGGTGCCGGTGCCAATCAACATGTGGTGGCCGGAGACTTCAATGGCGACGGCAAAGTTGACCTGGCGACGACCACCAGCTTCGGGAACTCGGTCAGGGTTATTCCCGGCAATGGCGACGGCACCTTTCAGCCGGACATAGATTCCGGCACCGGGCTCGGGCCACAGTGGATCGCGGCGGGGGACTTCAACGGCGACGGCCATTTGGACGTGGTCACAGCCAATTCAGGGGACAGCAGCGTGAGCGTACTGCTGGGGAACGGCGACGGGACATTCAAAGCACGCCCCGACTACACCACGGGGGCGTTCTTCGACTCAACGTTGTCAGTCGCAGCCGGTGATTTCAACCGCGACGGCAAGACCGATATCGTAACTGCGAATGGCGACACCACGGTGGGCGTGTTCTTGGGAAACGGTGACGCGACTCTTCAGGGACACATTGACTATGTGACCGGGGGCCAGACCAAGGCCGTCGCGGTGGGCGACTTTAACGGCGACGGCAGGGCCGATGTGGCGGCTGCGGAGGATAACAATGCAGTGAGCATCTTGCTGGGGAACGGCGACGGGACGCTGCAGGCCCACGTTGACTACCTTTCAGGAACGAACCCCGTTTCGCTTGCGGTTGGCGACTTTAACGGCGACGGAAAACTCGATCTGGTAACGGCGAATTCCTCGGTCAACACGGTGAGTGTGCTCATCGGGAAAGGTGACGGAACGTTCCAGCCACACGTGGACTATGCAACCGGTCGCACTCCGCAATTCGTGGTGGCTGGCGACTTCAACGGGGACGGGAAATTGGACCTGGCGGTCGCAAACCAGAAGGGCAACACGGTTAGCATCCTGCTTGGCAAAGGGGACGGCACTTTCCAGAAGCACGTTGACTACCCCACCGGAACATCGCCGTACGCGGTCGCGGTGGGCGACTTCAACCACGACGGAAAACTTGACTTGGCGGTCGTCAATCAAGGCAGCAATACCGTCAGCGTGCTTTTAGGCAACGGCGACGGTACCCTCCAGACGCACGTTGACTATGCAACGGGAACATCCCCTGAGGGCGTGACAGCGGCCGACTTCGACGGTGACGGGAACTTGGATTTGGCCACCGCCAACACCTCGGGAACCGTGAGCCTGCTGCTCGGCAACCTGAATGGAACCTTCCGCAGCCACGTGGAGTATGACAGTGGAGGAGGGTCGCTGGGGTTAGCGCTGGCCGACTTTAACGCCGACGGTGCGCTGGACTTGGCCGTGGTGAATTACTCCGGAAGTTCGGTGAGTCTGTTGATCAACACGCCGACGCCACCGGCTCCATTGGTGACGCTTTCAGCGGCGAGCCTGACCTTTGCCACGCAGCTTGTAGGCTCGACCAGCGCTTCGCAGAGTGTGACGCTCACCAACACGGGCAACGCACCGCTGACGGTCACGAGCATCAGTGTAAGCGGAGACTTTACCCAGACGAACAATTGCGGGTTGAGTGTGTTGGCTGGAGCGACGTGCACCCTGACGATTTCCTTTGCACCCAAATCGAAGGGGACGCGGACGGGCGCGGTAACGGTTTCCGATAACGCGGCTGGCGGCCCTCAAACGATCACGTTGACCGGGACGGGCACGGTGGTCCGGCTCTCGGCGACGAGCCTGAGTTTTGGTACCGTGGCGAAGGGCGCAAGCAGTGCGCCGCAAACCGTGATGTTGAAGAACACGGCGAGCACCGCGCTCAGCATCCAGGGGGTGAGCCTCCTTGGCGCCAATGGATCGGACTTCAGCCAGACCAATACTTGTGGGTCGAGTGTCGCCGCCTTTAGCACGTGTTCGATCACGACCACATTTTCGCCCAAGGCCAAGGGGACGCGCACGGCCACTCTATCCATTGCCGACGGCGGGGGTGGCAGTCCGCAAACGGTGAGCCTTACAGGTACTGGCACACTGGTCGCACTTTCGCCATCGTCCTTGAACTTTGGCAATCAGCAGGTAGGCACGATCAGCGCCGACATGTTGATCTGGGTGACGAACCTGGGTGCCACCACGCTGAACATCACGAGCATCACGATCACGGGAACGAACTCGACCGACTTTATTCAGACCAACAGTTGCGGCAGCAGCCTGGCGGTGGGCGGCATCTGCTCGATCGTGGTGAACTTCATCCCCACCAAGACGAGCGCGCGCACGGCAACGGTGAATGTGAACGACGACGGCGGCGGCGGGTCGCAAACCGTCTCTCTGTCAGGTACCGGAACGTGAGGCGTTAGACGGTTCAACCGCGTGGGATGCTTCCGCCGTGGCCGGCAGCGAGAGAAGTCGCTTAAGGCCCACGACTGGCCATGATGTCTTCCGCCTACTTCGCCACCTTTAGACGCGGCGGGTGGCTCATCTTTCGTGCGCCTTCCTTCCTAACGTAAAACTGGGGGTGCCCTACCCGTGGTTTTTCAAGAGCGGGATGCATACTTCCGACTTACTGCTCGACGCGCTCGCCACCGAACGGATAGTAGTCGGCGTCGTAGCATGGCGCGGCGGTACTCTGTCCACTTAGTACTTGCGCCATTGCCCGCGACGTGCCCAGACTATCTGCCATGTAATAAAATACGTTGCCGCCGGAGTCGCGCTTAGCAATGCGCCTGCCGCCAAAGAAAATATACTCGCTGAAGTTGCCGTTGGCAAAGCTGCCGGTCAAGTCCGTCTCGCCGATTTCGTCAGACACGGCGAGCACTTGGCCATCGGCCCCGTCCCAGTAGAGCTTGGGTGCGCTGCCCGTCTTCTCCACCCGCTTGCCGTCGCCGTCGTACACATACCCCGTGGTGGACGAAAGCCTGGCCATCGACGTCATCTGGTTCTCGGCAAACTTTTCCGTCGCTAGGACATCCCCGAATATCCAACATCCTGCACCCCACTCAAGCCAACCACGGGCTTGAATGGGCCACCTGCGGCTGGTTGTTATTATTCTGCGCCTATCGTTGAAGTACGCAGCCGCGCATTCCCTCCTTCACATCACCTTCCTTGAGTGTGATTGCTGTTTCGGTGGAAAATTTCCGAAGCAGGCGCTTGACACTGTAGTACGTACCAACCCCACCCCACATCTCGTCAGGGATCATGTTCCCTCCACTCCACTTCAGAGTACCCATCTCTCCGATATAAAAAATTGGACGATGATCTCTTTCTTCAAGATAGAGCTGGTAAAGAATGCCATTCTTCTCGGAAGGTCCATACACAATCAATTGCAATTCATTCGACTGGTCGCCTTTCTGCTGTACTCCAATGAGATACTTGAGACGATATTCATGCTCAGTAAACTTCGGCGGAGCGTAACTGATTGTCGTAGCCTTCTGTTGTAAGCAAAACACAGCATTCTCAAGCGCTTCATTGCTCATTCCGCCATTTTCTTTGCCACAAATAGTGGCAGGAAGAAATAGCACAAGGAAGAAAAGAGA
>JANXUR010000093.1 GCA_025356095.1 Acidobacteriaceae bacterium
GTCATGGTACATCACGCCGAGGTTCAGTTGGGCTGCAGCTTGGCCCCGCTCGGCGGCTTGGCTGTACCACTTCGCAGCCTCGGCGTAGTCCTGCGGCACGCCTTGGCCCTTACGGTACATATTGCCGAGGTTGAATTGGGCTTCGGCGGAGCCCTGATCTGCCGCCTTGCGGTACCACTGGACGGCTTGGGCGTAATCCTGCGGAACGCCTTCGCCGTTGGCGTACATTTCCCCGAGCAACTCCTGACTTGGCGCATGTCCTGCGGCTGCCAGGGGCTTAAGTTGAATAAGGGCGCGGGCATAGTCACCGCCGACTTCAGCGAGCAGCGCTCTTACAAACCGCTCCTCTACAGTCTCTGCTGCCGCCGCAGGTTGCTTGGCAGACTGAGCCAAACAGGGACCTGCCGTGGCCAGTGCCACAAGCGCGAGATTTAGGGCAAGGTAACGCAATAGCAACGAGCGTGCGGTGCACGATAACAACGAAAACATTGGCGAACCTTTCAGCCAGCAAACTACCACCGCCCGCTCGGCAAGGCAAGGTTTACCTGCAGCCGGTCATGGGTCAGCTTCGCTGCTTGGTTCGGACACGATGGCCGGGCGCGGCGATCAAACAACACAAATACACCTCTGTCATCCTGAGCGAAGCGAAGGACCCCTACCCCGCCACCTGCCCCGCCACCTGCCCCGCCAACGCCGCTTGCGAAACCAAACGCCCTGGGGGCGGGGGCCGACTCCGGCCTGCGCTCAAAATGACAACGGAAAGACCCAGGACGACAGCGGAAAACTTGCTACTCTTCCTCGCCGGATTCGGGCAGCTTCTTCTTGTGCTTGGGCGGCTTGGTCTTCTTCTCTTCCAGACGCCGCGTGGCGGGGACGGTACCGATGCGGGTGCGCGACAGGTCCTTGACCGCGCTCACTGCGCTGAATGCGTCCTTTTTCTTGCGCCCTTTCTTCACCGCAGCCATGCTTTGATTATGCGATAATCTTGGCTGGCGCGGGGGATGTTTCGCCAGCAACGGCGAGCCACCACGGGCCATGGTTCACGGGCAACGCTATGGATGAACGCGACTTTTTCGACGAGAAGACCGAAAAGAAGGTACACAACCTTACCTGTACGCACTGCCGCCAGTCGGCGGAGTACGAGGTGGAGTGGCTGGTGCGGCGCAAGAAGAAGCAATTGCCGCCCCGCGCGGATGACACGGATCGCGCCAAGTTTGCCAGAGCGCAAACCTACATGATGCGGCGCGACGACATGCTGGCCTGCAAGAACATGCGCTGCCGCAAACGCTTCGACATCACTGGGCTGCAAAGCGTGGTGTTTGGCGAAGTAGCCGATCGCAGAGATAAAAACGGCGAACTCGACGACAATTTCGGCAACCGCTAGCGCGCCTTCGCCCGTGCAAAATCCGTGCGATCATAAGCGCCCCCACCGAAGCCAGTGGGCCGGAGATGCAAAGTGCAGGGTCTACTGCATTGCACCTTGCGACGTTGGCTTCAGTGACGGCGGCGCCTATTTTTAGCGGTTGATGTCTTCTTTCTTCTCGAGCCGCTTTTTTAGCCCCTCCAGTTGCGCCTTCTGCGCTTCCGGAGCGGCTGCAATCGCCAGACTGGCCTCCTTCACCGCCTCGTCGAACTTACCCTCAGAGGAGTAAACCCGCGCCAAGCCGAAAGTGCCTCCGTAAGGGCAGAATGAGCCTTGCGTTTGACGCTGAGGAAAAGATTGGGTGAGCAGCCCAATGAACCGGTGCCAACCCACCATGAACAGTTGGTCGCAATTTTGGCTACGCCTTGCCCTCTCCGCTATACTTAACAGTTTGCCAAGCACCACTCAGGACAGGCATATTCCGATGAAAATACTGGTTTGCATGAAGCAGGTCCCGCAGAAAGACGCTCCGCTCAAGTTGAATGAGGCAGGAACGTGGATTCGCGAGGAAGTCTCTTACGAAGTGAATGAGCCGGATGCGTATGCGCTGGAAGAAGCGCTGCGGCAGAAGGAAAAACACACCGGCGAGGTGGTCGTCATCACCAGCGGCCCCGCGCGCTCGCAGCAGGTGCTGCGCGAGGCGCTAGCCAAAGGTGCAGACCGCGCCATCCATCTGGAAGATGACGCCTTTGTTGGCCTCGATGCCTTCAACACGGCCAAGGCCTTTGCCGCTGCGATCAAGGACGAGCAGTTCGACCTGATCTTCACCGGCTTGCAGTCCGACGATTATGGCTTTGCCCAAACGGGTGTGATTCTTGCCGAGTTGCTGGGCTGGGCCCACGCCACCATCATTATGCAGATTGAAAAGACCGAGGCGGGTATCCGCGTGAAGCGCGAGCTTGAGGCCGGATACTTTCAATATGTAGATATGCCGACACCCGCGGTGCTGACGATTCAGTCTGGCATCAACAAGCTGCGCTATGCCACCCTTATCGGCATTAAGAACGCCAAAAACAAACCTATGCGCAAGGTGGCGATGGCAGAGGTAGCTTCGGCGATCGGCCCGAACTTACAAAAAATCGAGCGGCTGTATGTGCCGCAGAAGTCTAAGCAAACGCAATTGCTTGAGGGTTCACCGGGCGAAATCGCCAAAAAGCTGGTGGATAAGTTACGCAACGAGTTACGCGCAATTTAGTGTTTGCGCCGAATACAGGATGGGATGCCAAGACACCCGCGCTCTAGGGGCAGGTGCGTTAAGGCGGTGCTTTAGCACCGTGGCAGGGCAATAGCTCAAGGGCGGGTAGGGCTTCCAGCCCTGCAGTCACGCAGCACTAGATTTGGGGCTTTCGCCCCTGAGGTCACAAAATCATGGCAGATACAATTCTCGTCGTAGTCGAACAGCAGCAAGGTAAGCTTAACCGCGCTTCGTGGGAAACCATTGCAGCAGGCCAAACCATCGCCGCAGCAACTGGATGGGCACTCGAAGCCGCCGTGGTTGGGGCTAGTATTGGCGAAGTGGCCGTCGAGGTCGCTGGCAAAAAGCTCGCCAAAGTATATGCCATAGATGCCGTCGTGCTCGGTGCCTACACGCCTGATGCCTTCGCCGTCGCGCTCAAGCAACTCGTCGAAGCTATTCAGCCGAAGTTAGTCATCATGCCGCACACTTACCAGGTGCGGGACTTTGCGCCGAAGCTCGCGGCGTCGCTCGGCCGTTCGTTGATTAGTGATTGCATAGCTTTTCGTAAAGATGATACTTCTGGCCAGTTACTCTTTACCCGCCAGATGTTTCAGGGTAAGTTCGCCGCCGACGTGACTTTCCAATCTGAAGCCCCGTGGTTCGCCACCTTCCAGAATGGCTCCTTCCGCGGCGACCACGCAGAAGATGGGGCAGCGCCCGCGCCAGTAGAAGCCTTTGCGGTAACCATAGCCGATGGCGTGGTGCGTAACAAGCCTGAAGCGTGGTTCAAGGAGGCCAAGGCCGCCGTAGACCTTACTCAGGCAGAGATCATCGTCGCCATTGGACGAGGCATCAAAGAAGAGAAGAACATTGCCATCGCACAGGCGCTGGCCGACGCCCTCGGCGGAGAAGTCGCGGCCTCGCGCCCCATCTGCGATAACGGCTGGCTGCCAATGGATAGACAAGTCGGTTCGTCCGGGCAAACCGTGGCGCCCAAAGTCTATATAGCGCTCGGTATCAGCGGCGCGATTCAGCATGTGGTAGGCATGAAGGGCGCGCGCGCCATTATCGCCATCAATAAAGACGCCGAAGCGCCTATCTTTGAAATCGCTGATTACGCCGTGGTGGGTAACTTGTTCGATATTGTGCCGCCGCTGACTGAGGAAGTGAAGAAGGCGCGGGCAGGAGCGTAAGACCATGATCTTCCGCAAGCCCGTCCCAAACATAGACCGCCCGCAAATGGAAGCTGACGTGGTTATCGTCGGCGGTGGCCCGGCAGGCATGGCCTGCGCCCTGCGTCTCGCCCAGTTGATTGACGAATGGAATGCACGCCATCCTTACGACACGCCCATTACAAAAGAAAATATCTACTTACTCGAAAAGGCTCGCGAGGCGGGAGCACATTGCCTAAGTGGCGCGCTGCTTGATCCTCGCGCCATGGATGAGTTACTGCCCAACTGGAAGGACGAAGCTCCGATTGATGCGGCGGTGCATAAAGAGGCAGTTCACTTTCTTACTTCTGGCAGCAGCTTCCAGTTGCCCATGGTTCCGCCCCCGCTGCAGGATCATGGAAACTATGTGATCTCGTTGAACCGCTTTGTGAAGTGGATGGCGCAGAAGGTGGAAGATGCGGGCATTACAATCTTCACCGGGTTCGCCGGGACAGAAGTGCTTTACGCAGAAGGCGAAGATGGCAAGCCGCGCGTGTCTGGCGTCCGCACCGACGACAAAGGCGTGGACAAGCATATGCAGCCCAAGGGCAACTTCGAGCCCGGCTACGACTTGCAGGCGAAAGTAACGATTCTTGCCGAAGGTGTGCGGGGGTCGCTGACCAAGCAACTTACCGCTAAGTTCAACTTGAACAAGGATGCGAATCCGCAGACTTACGGCACGGGCGTGAAAGAGTTGTGGGAAGTCCCCGCTGGTCGCGTGGAGCCCGGCGAAGTGATTTACTGCATGGGTTATCCGTTGACGTCGAATGAATACGGCGGTGCGTGGATCTATGGCAGCAAGCCTGTGGCAGGCAGCGATACTAATTTAGTCTCGATCGGCTATGTGACTGACTTAGGCTATGCTGACCCCCGTACTGATCCGCAGAAGGTGCTGCAGAGCTTCAAGCAACATTCCTTCGTTCGGCGACTGCTTACTGGCGGCAAGATAGTACGTTACGGCGCCAAAGCGCTCACCTATGGCGGCTGGTGGGCTGTGCCGCCCGTAGCGGGTGATGGCTGGATGTTGATTGGGGAGTCTGCCGGGCTACTCAACTCAGCGCGCCTTAAGGGTATTCACTTAGGTATCAAGAGCGGTATGTTAGCAGCCGAATCTGCGTTTGAAGCGATGAAGCAGGCACATCAAGCTTCGTCTTCTACTTACCGAAGCGCAACCATCGGTGAGTATCAGAATCGCCTTGAAGCTAGCTGGATCAAGGATGAACTCTGGCGGCAGCGTAACTTCCACCAAGGGTTTGAACATGGACTTTGGGCAGGGATGATCCACGTCGGCCTGCAAGACCTCACGGGCGGTCGCGGCCTGTGGGAGCGCTATCCGGCGAAGGCTGGGCACGAGAAGATGCAGCCGCTGGCCTCAATGCCAGAAGATGGCGGCACGCGAGCGGCGATCATAGGGGCGGCCAAGGGTGATGGCTCACTTACCTTCGACAAGCTAACTGACGTCTACTACTCCGGCACAAAGCATGACGACGACCAGCCAGCGCACTTAGTGATTCACGATACCGATATCTGCAACACGCGATGCACCACGGAGTTCGGCAATCCCTGCGAACGTTTTTGCCCAGCCAGCGTTTATGAGATGGTGGAAGATGCCAGCGCGCCCAACGGCAAGCGCATCAGCCTGAACGCGGCCAACTGCGTCCACTGCAAGACCTGTGACATTGCCGACCCGTATCAGATTATCACCTGGGTGCCACCCGAGGGCGGCGGCGGGCCGAACTACGAGGGGATGTAAGAGCTATTTGCGCAATCCGTGAGAAACTGCTGAAAGCCCCTATCGGCCGTGAAGCATCAGACCGCCAGCGTAAAATGTGTAGGTCGGAAAGATATGCGTACTGCATGGCGTTGTGATTTGCGCTAACTGTTGGCGTAGAGGAATGACTCAGCCCACCCCCACCCCCACTCCCACCCATCAACTCGCCGCCATGCTGGCCAAGTTTGATCCGGCTATGGAGAAGTTCGGCAAGGCGGCCCACAAGAAAATGCATGCGCTGTTGCCCACGGCCACGCAGATGGTGTACGACAACTACAACTTCTTTGTGATTGGCTTCGGCCCCAGCGAGCGGGCGTCGGAAGCGATCTGCTCGCTGGCGATGGACGCGCACGGCATCCGGCTGTGTTTTCTGTGGGGCAAGGGGCTGCCCGATCCGGAGGGCCTGCTGCGGGGCGCGGGCAATCAGGTGCGCAACGTTTGGCTGGACTCGGCGGCCGATCTCGACAAGCCCGCGGTGAAGGCGCTGCTAGCGGAGGCGGTTCGGCGCGGCAAGGTGGCGATGCCCGCGACGGGCAAGGGGCCGCTGATTATCAAGTCGGTCTCGGCAAAGCAGCGGCCACGGCGGGCAGAGGCGAAGCCCGCGCGCCAGAAAGTTGTCAAAGTAAAGTCCGCTGCTTCGCGGTAAGATGGTCGCGCGTCGAATTCTTGCATTCCGGAAAGTTTTTACTTCAGGAGGTCCCATGAAGCTTGCGTTGGCAATGTGTATTTTGTTCGCAGCCATAACTGCCCCCGCGCAGCAGGCAGTCACTGCGCCATCCCCTCACCCTAAGTTGGACGCTTACAAAAAGATGCGGGCGGAGGCGCTGGAAGATGACTATCCCGGCCTCGCCCGCTATCGCGATGCCAACGCCAAGCTTGCGTCCCCGACGAATGATGCCAAGGGCGAAAAGCGCGTTGTCTTTCTTGGCGATTCCATCACTGACGGCTGGCAACTCGATAAATACTTTCCAGGCAAGCCTTACGTCAACCGCGGCATTAGTGGACAGACTACCACGCAGATGCTTGGCCGCTTCCGGCAAGACGTGATCGCGCTGCAACCAAAAGTAGTAGTTATTCTAGCGGGCACGAATGACATTGCCGGCAACACTGGCCCCATTAGTGATGAAGATATCGAGGCTAATTTTGCCAGCATGGCCGAGCTAGCGCGCGCCAACCACATCAGAGTAGTATTCAGCTCGATTCTGCCAGTGCATGACCACAACCCTGACGCGAACGAGTTCTATGCCACCCGGCCCATGCAGCGCATCATTGCGCTCAACGACTGGATGAAAAAGTACGCTGCGGAACACGGCGCCATCTACCTAGACTACTTCACCCCAACACTCGACGCGACTGGTCACTTACGCGTCGAACTGGCGAACGATGGCTTGCATCCGAATGATGCCGGCCTCAAGCTCATGGTGCCGCTGGCGGAAGCCGCGATTGCCAAGGCGATGAAGTAGGGACTTAGTGTGCTTTAGGGAGTGAAGATGTGGAGAAAGCTAATCCTGCACGCTGCGATACTACTTAGTGTTTGCCTAATGAATGGCCGGCTTTTTGCCCAGCTTCCCGGCCCACCCGATTGCTCATCGGGCACTGGCTCCACTGTGCGCACCTTCCGCAATGGCTTTGTTCTGCGCATAGAGAAAGCTGCTGCCAGTGATGACATGAAAGATGCCGACGGCAAGATATGGGGCTGCGTGGTTACAGTCAACAATCCGGCTGCCAAGGTAGTCTTCCGCCAGAAGGCTCACTCGATAGCATTGCTGCAAGTCGGCAATCTCGGTGGCGGCGAGAGTGACATAAGCTTGCTACTGGAAGGCGTCTCTGGCGGCGCGCACTGCTGCTGGAGGTATTGGTTTGTGGGCACAGACAAGAACTTAGGCGAGTTTGCTGGACTGGAGAATCAGTTAGCAATTGCTGCCACCCTCACTTCGGCAGGGCTCAATCTTGATACTAACGACGGCGGTTTCGATTACTTCGACGGGCTCTGTCACGCATGCAGTCCTCGCGTACCGGTATATATGGTGTTGCGTGGCACCCGGCTCATTAACGTGAGTGAGCAATCAGTACCGCAGTATGACAAGCTGATCGCAGAAAGTCGCAAGTTACTCGATTCTGCGAAGGTCGCTAGCTTCCGTAGAGTGGCGAAGTATGATGATGCCGCAAGTTCCGATTTCGGCGACATCATTCCGCCCATCCTGAACATCACCCTCGCCTATCTCTACTCAGGCCGCGAGGCCGAAGCGTGGAAGACGCTTGACCAGATGTGGCCGCCCAGCGACGTGGACCGCATCAAGAAGCGAATCGCCGAGACCAAGGCCAACGGAATCACCTCAACTCTGCACGATCCTAAGAAGATGCACTAGCTTTGGCGAAGAAGGCAACGCCAACAAATAGTCTGCAATAGCCCGCAATAGTCCGCAAGGCCGATAGGCGAAAGCCCGGCACGTCAGTGCCCGCAAGGGTGGCACTATCAATCAGTCCTACTTCAATCCCACTTCAATCCCACTTCAATCTGTCCCACTTCCGCCGCACGCCCGCCACCACCCGGCGCAATCGGCATATAATCAATTCTGTTCTCGATCGGCTGCGCCTTGGGCATACCCGTGGCGCCCCCGACGGAGCTGATTTTGTGCGCAGGCAGCATGCCAGCCACACGCGATCAGCCGAGGGTTCTGCGCGGAAACGCCGGAGCCTCCCGGACTCCGCAAGGTGTCCATTGGAAAGAGAGCGAAGCGGCCCACCCTGCCGGTGGACTGCCCGCCCTTCTCTCCCCATCACCTTGTGCAACTTGTCTTGCGATTGTCATCCCGAGCCATGCGAGGGATCTGTTTTTCTGGCGGCTTGCAAATGGAGGCTGGCACCTGTTCTTGACCGACAAATTCGGCCGCACCATCAGCGATCTGCGGATTTCCATCACTGACCGCTGCAACTACAAGTGCGTCTATTGTCGTACCGGTAATGAGGGTGCGCAGTACGCCGAGCTACCCTTTGCCGACTACCTGCGCATGGCGCGTGTGGCCGTCTCGCAGGGCATCAGCAAGATTCGGCTTACTGGCGGAGAGCCGCTGCTGCGCAATGGCATCGTTGACTTTGTGCGTGACCTGGCCCAATTGCGCACGCCGCGAGGCGCGCCGCTGGATATCGCTGTCACCACCAACGGCCACCTGCTCGCCGACCTCGCCGCGCCGCTCAAGGCCGCCGGCCTCAGTCGCGTCACCGTTAGCATGGACGCGGTGGACGCTGCGCTTTTTGCCCGCATCACCCGCGTGCCCAATGGCTACGACAAGGTGCTGGCGGGCATTCGTGCCGCCCGGGCTGCGGGACTCGATCCGGTCAAAGTGAACTGTGTGTTGCTGCGCGGGTTCAATGAAGATCAAATCATCCCTTTCGGCAAGTTCGCGCGCGAGGAAGGTGTGGTTGTGCGCTTCATTGAGTTCATGCCGCTGGAAGAAGATCGCCGCTGGTCGCCCGAGATTGTCGTCCGGCTGGAAGAGATTCTTGCAGAGATGGCACGCTTCATGCCGCTGGAAGCGATTCCGCTGGCAGAGCGCGTACAAGGTGCTGCCGCGAGCGGTATGCCTGACGCGGCGCAGCACGCCAACTCCGAAACCGCGCGCCGCTACCGTTTTGCCGACGGCATTGGCGAGATCGGCATTATCGCGCCTGTGTCGCATCCTTTTTGCGGACATTGCAGCCGCATACGCATCACTAGTGACGGCAAGCTGCGCACCTGCCTGTTCAGTTTGCGCGATCACGACTTGAACGGCATCCTGCGCCACGGGCGCGCCGCTTCGCTCAGCGATGAACAGGTGGACGCCAACCTCGCTGCCTTCCTCCACGCCGCCATCGAGCGCAAGGAAGAGCGCCACCACATCGGCGAGCCCGGGTTCATGCAGCCCAGCCGCAGTATGGTGCACATCGGGGGGTGAACCTCCCTGCGCAATGCATCACCCAGTACCACGAAGGGAACGGGGCAGGGCCCCTTCTCTTGAAGTCCGCGCGGCTGCTTTCACGGCGATATTCGGAATGGTACTTGTGACATGGTGCGGCCTATGTATATTCAGGGGATGACGCTTCGCAATACGCATTAGGCATTTCTGGGCCGCCCGCCTAAGGTTCCATTCGCCTTCGCTGCGGCTCGCTTGGCCGGGCTCTTCGAACGGCCACCCCTCTCGCCCAGTCGTGCCGCCATCCACTTGCGGGAACCGAACACGCCCTGCAGCAAAGCCGGAACATAAAGGTCTGCGTCCAGCCGCGGAAAGTGCAGGCCCAGACCCGCCGGCGCAATCTCAATCTCGCTCAACTCCTCGGGCTTGGCCGACTCCAGTCCCTCTGCGTCCGCAGGCGCGAACGCCAGAATCAGGTTGCGGTTCGTCTTCACCACAATCTTCTGCCACGACGGGTCGTAATACGCCGCGACCGCCACCGGACCTTCGGCCAGTAGCGCTTCCCCGCGCCGCCTGGCGCTCTCCATCTCACTCAGCTTTGCCATGAATCCTCCCCCACTCCGCGCACAGCCTGGCGACATGCTCGGCCAGCGCAGCCTCAATCCTCGCCATTTAGCGCTGCGAGAACCCGTAGTTTTCGCGCAATTCCGGCGGACCGCTTGGGCAGCACAGCAGGAATACCGATTCGCACCCGCCGCCGACCACGTGGACATGCTCTAGCCGATGATCGTTGGGGTAGATCACCACCCGCAAGCCGTCAAATCGCAGAACAGTCGGCATGTCATCAGCATACCAGAAAACCTAAGCGCATGGGTTATGTAAGCCTGCCTGAACCATCTTGCCCTTTTCTGCATCAAAAAGTTGTAGAATGTTGGCTGCACCACTTGTAGCAAACGTACCAACCGTTTTTCGGCTTCAACAACCCCGTAGACCGGGTTTGGCTGGATGGTTTCAGCCTCGCATGTGGGTCTACTGGAGCCGCGTAGTAGCTTTCAACAACCCCGTTTCGGAAGGTTGTGCAGGGTTTCGAGCCAGAGCTGGTGCCGAGTTTTGTGGCCGCCGCTTCCGCCGGTTTTCTGCCGCCATTGCCGGAACTGAAAGCGGAGTACACAGCTTATGGCAGTTGCAAGTTTGCCGGAGGTCCTCGCGGCCCCTGCGATCGGTGACGTTCCGGAATCCGACGTTTGTTCGCTGGAAAACTATCTCGCCTTGCCCGACCACACTATGGATTCGCGCATTGCGGGCGCCCGCGCCAAACTTGGCGCAACCGCCATCATCCTCGGCCATCACTATCAGCGGGATGAAGTCATCCGCTTTGCCGACTTTCGTGGCGACAGCTACAAACTGGCGCAAGAAGGCGCCCGCACTGCGGCGAAGTACATTCTGTTTTGCGGCGTGCACTTTATGGCGGAATCCGCCGACATTCTCGCCAAGCCCGGCCAAGTCGCCGTTCTGCCCGACCTCAACGCCGGCTGCTCCATGGCAGACATGGCTGAAATCACTCAGGTGGAAGACTGCTGGGATACGCTGGTTCGCAACGGCATAACAGACGCCGCTGGCCAAGGCGTAACCCCACTTACCTACATGAACTCCACCGCCGCGATTAAAGCCTTTTGCGGCGAGCGCGGAGGCCTGGTTTGTACCTCATCTAACGCCCCGGCGGCCTTCAAGTGGGCTTTCGCACAAAGCGGCGGGCGGAACGAAAAGATCCTCTTCCTCCCCGATCAGCACCTTGGACGCAACACCGGCTATGCCCTCGGCATCCCGCTGGACCAGATGGTTGTCTTCGACCCCTATCTGCTCAACGGAGGCCTCACCCGCCAGCAGTATCAAAACGCCAAGGTCATTCTATGGAAGGGCCACTGCTCGGTACACCAGCGCTTTCTACCCGAACACGTAGATAGCGTCCGCGCCGCGCACCCCGGTATACAGGTCATCGTCCATCCCGAGTGCCGTTGGGAGGTCTGCCAAAAGGCTGACGACACCGGCTCAACGGAAAAGCTCATCAAGCTAATCACCGAAGCCCCCGCAGGCACCAGCTTCGCGGTTGGCACTGAAGTCCATTTAGTCAACCGCATGGCCAAAGAGTTCGCCGCCCAAGGCAAAAAGGTCATCAGCCTGAACGACTCCGGCTGCCTTTGCACTACGATGTACCGCATCAGCCCGCAGCACTTGTGCTGGGCGCTGGAAAATCTGGTGGAAGGCAACATCGTCAACCAAATCAAGGTAGACGACGAAGTAAAGCACTGGGCGAGGGTCGCGCTAGACCGCATGCTGGAAGTACGGTAGGTGGGCTCGTTACCAGCGAAAGTCGAGCCTGTAAGATAGTCGGTCAGCAATCATGAACCTGCAGCCGATCTGCAGCACCGCAGTGATTTCCTTTTCCGCCAACATATCCACCTGTAAGTTCAGGTGATCCCGATGCTCGCCGCGCCGCATCATGCGATTTTGCCGCATCAGAATGAAGCTGGAAAGAATCACCGCCTCCACCGCAACCACCACTCCTAGCAGCGAAAAGGGATAGGGGTCGAACGGCTTCAATCCAAACAGGTGCCCGGTGTTTACCAGCAGCCACACCACCAGCCACACCAAATGCAGTGCCACAAACCGCAGATCGCCCGCGAATGTGGCCACCGCATCAGCCAGTCGCTCTGGTGCCGACCGCGCCTCCAGCGCTGCCTCTTCCTGCTTCACAATGGAATCTATATGCTCTTCCGCGTGTCTTGAATGTTCACTCATAAGGTCAAATATCCCGGTTAGGGTACGCGTGTCTTGTGCAGGTTTTACTGCGACCGCTTTCGCGTCTCCCGCGTCTTCAGCGTGCGTCTCCACGTATGATGGGCACAGGCCTTGTGCACGGCGCTTGCGCGCAACGCTTGGGCACAGCGCTTGGGCACGACGCTAGGCGTAACGCTTGGGCACAACACATGAAAAGTCTGCGATTTCTAGGGATGTTCCTATTCGTTTCCGCGGTAGTAGCGGTATCGGTGGAAGCGCATCCTCCAGCGGTCTGCCAAAGCCCTACCGAGCCTGCCGTGGCGCTTGTCTCTCGCATGGTGGCCAATGAACTAAAGAATCGGGCCGAGCCCCGGTTGTGGGCCTACGTCATTACCAGCCGTGAGGGTAATCAGACGGTCACCAAAGATCAAGTGGAAACCCAAGACGGCCCACTCTACCGTGTGCTTACCATCAACGGTGCGCCCCTCGCCCCGGAGCAGCGTCGGCAGGACGACGCTCGCATGGAAGCCTACCTGCACGACCCATCGCAGCAATCCAGGCTGAAAGAATCACACCAGGAAGACGAGCAGAAGTTCGACCGCTTGCTGCGTCTGTTGCCAGAGGCATTTTTGTACGACTACGATGGCGCGGAGGGTGCGTTGCTGCGACTCAAATTCCGCCCCAACCCGAATTACAATCCTCCCAGCTACGAGGCGACGCTGATTCACAATATGGCAGGCACCATGCTGATTGATGCCCGGCAGTCGCGATTGGCCAAGGTGGCAGGCCGGCTTAGCGCGAAGGTCGAGTTCGGCTTCGGCTTTCTCGGCCACATTGATGAAGGCGGGACCATCGAACTGGGTCGCACCGAGGTGGCCCCATCGGAGTGGAAGACCGCGCTCGCGCATATTGAGATTTCAGGCCGCTTGTTGCTGTTCAAGACGGTCAACAAGCAGCAGTACGAGACGCGGTCGAACTACCGTGCGGTCGCGAGCGACCTGAGGCTCTGGCAAGCTAGGGCCGTGCTGCAGCGCTAGCCAACTTCGTTTGCTTCGCTGCCTTAGGGTGGCCGGGGCGCTTGCCGGTAGTGTGCATCGTTCCCGCCTCTGTTCTAATCTAAGTGTTATGCCTGATCGCACCTTTACGCTCGAAGAAGCCCAGAGCCTGCTGCCAATTTTGGAGTCGCTCTTGCGCCGCGCCATGCAGTCCAAAAAGCAGATTGAGTCGGTGGATGAGGAGTTTCAAGAGGTCAACCACCGGGTCTTCCTTAACGGAGGCATGTTTCTCGACGTCATCCACTTGGCGCGCCGTCGCGGCGAACGAGAAAAGGCCATTCAGGCCATTAAGGATGCGATTGGCGAAATTGACGCCGCTGGTGTGCAAATCAAAGACCTCGACATCGGCCTACTCGACTTTCCCTGCGAGGTGGATGGCCAAGTCATCCTGTTGTGCTGGAAGCTGGGCGAAGCCGCCATCGCCCACTGGCACGGCACCGACGAAGGCTTTTCCGCCCGCAAGCCGATTGATGCCCGCATCTCTCGCTCGGGTGGCCCGGGTGGCTCCAGTTCGGTCAACTGAGCATATTGCCCCCTTCGTTTACCGTTATCCCTGCTGGTACGTCCAACCCACGTGCGCCCTAATGGGTGGCTGCGGCCCGGTGGTCCAATGGTAGAATCGCGTTAAGCGCAAGGTTTACAGTAGTTTAAATCCGCAACGGCAGGACGGTTTATGAGCATCCATCGCTGGAAGATTCCGGGGAAACCGCTATTCGCGGTAAGCTTTTTCGCCCTATTGGCCGCTGCGGTGCTTTTGACCAGTTGCAACGGCTTTTTTGTGGATCCAACCATTTCGGCGATTACGGTGACCCCGGCCAACGCTTCGCTGGTGGTGGGCAGTACCCAGCAACTCTCAGCGGTGGCAACTTACAGCGACGGCAGTGCTCCGAAGATTATTGGCTCGGCCACGTGGACCACATCCAGCGCATCGAATGCAACCGTGAGCAGCACTGGCGTGGTAACCGCTGTTGCCGTGGGTGCTACCATTCCGACCTCGGTCACCATTACCGCTACGGACGGAGCTATTAGCGGCTCCACCACGGTTTCTATCACCAGTGCAGCCCTGCAATCCATCACCATCACTTCCGTGCCATCGCCGGCGGCGATTAGCAAGATCTCTGGTTCTACCGTGGAAATGAAGGCTACCGGAAATTACGCCGATGGCACCTCCTCAAATATCACTTCGTCCGTCACTTGGGTTTCCAGTGACTTGAACGTCGTCACGGTGACCACGGCGGGCGTGGTTTCCGCCGCCACCAATTCGCTGGCAGGGAACACTGCCAACATTACGGCCACCTCGGGCACCATCACAAGTAACGTCATTGTGGTCACCTTGAACCAGTAGGGAATTCAAGGTTGACGCGTAAAGCGGCATTTCGATAAGTCCGTGGTCAAGCTGCGGTGTATCTGCGGTGTATCTGCGTGGATCTGCGTGGATAGCTGTTGAATCTGCATTCCATCTGCATTCCACCTGCGTTCCACCTGTGTTCAAACTTCTGTCAAGGGCAGGTATCACGTGCCCTACCGACCGTTCTGTCAGATAAAATAGCTGTATCTATATGAACAACATTCGTTGCATCGGCATCTCCACCGGTGGCGGAGACGCGCCCGGCTTAAACGCAGTCATCCGTGCCGCTGTCCGTACCGCTCACGTCAAGTATGGCTGGAAGGTTATGGGCATTCCTGATGGCTTTGATGGCCTCATTTGGCCCGAACGCATGTTCGAGCTGACCGATAAGCATGTCTCCGGGCTCATTTCCAAAGGTGGCACGATTTTGGGTACTACGAACCGTGGCAATCCCTTCCGCCACACCCTTATGGAAAATGGCGAAGAGGTGGTTCGCGATCGCTCGGGCGAAGTGGTGCGCAACGCGGCCGCGCTCGGCATTGACGCCGTTATTGTGATTGGGGGTGATGGTTCGCAGGCCATAGGCCTCGAACTCTTCCGCTGCGGTATGAAGATCGTCGGCGTCCCCAAAACCATTGACAACGATTTGAGCGCAACGGATGTCACCTTTGGCTTCGACACCGCATTGCAAACCGCGACCGAAGCCCTCGACAAGTTAAAGGACACGGGCCAGTCGCACCATCGGGTGATGATTCTGGAAGTGATGGGCCGCGATGCGGGCTGGATCGCCCTCCATGCGGGCATCGCTGGCGGTGCGCACGCCATCCTGATTCCTGAAATCCCCTTTTCTGTTGAACGTTTAGCGGAGTACATTCACGAACGGGAAATCCGCAGCAAACGCTTCACCATCATTGTGGTGGCAGAAGGTGTACCGCTGAACGAAGAACTGTCAGCGCTCTCCCGCAGCAAGTCGCCCGGCATCGCCATTATGAATGCGCTCGATGCCCGCACCCACAAGGAATGCCGTGTCACTGTGTTGGGACACATCCAGCGCGGCGGCTCGCCTTCGGCTTACGACCGCGTGCTTGCAACTCGTTTCGGCTCGGCTGCCGTGGACTTGATCGCTAAAGGCAAGTTTGGCAAGATGGTCTGTCTGCACGGCACTGAGATCCAAAGTGTGGATGTGGGCGAAGCCATTGGACGCTTGAAAACGGTTGACCCGGAAGGCCAGTTGGTGGCTACGGCGCGCTCGATGGGCGTTTGCTTTGGCGATGTTCCTGAGCGATAGAGGCGCGCGGAGGCCATGGCGCAAGGCCGAAGGTCTACGCGTACCTCTCTCACATGCCGACCGCCCGGTTTGCCTGAAAGCGCTCGACGGTTTAGTCTGGTTCGTCCATTATTTTCAACTGTTTCATCCGACTGAGGTCTTCAATATATGTCAGGCTCTTCCGGTATTGACGTGAAAAAGAAGGGTGCGATCGGCATTCTTACAGGTGGCGGGGACGTACCCGGCTTAAACCCTGCAATTCGCGCCGTCACCTTCCGTGCCCTCCGCGAAGGCTACACCGTCATCGGCTTCCGCCGCGGTTGGGCCGGCTTGGTGGATATGGTTCGCGACAAGGACCACGATAACAGCGACAACTTCCGCGTTTTAACCGAAGACCTGGTCAACCGCGCGGGCCGCACCGGCGGCACCTTCCTGCACAGTTCGCGCACGAATCCGAGCCGCGTCAGCAAGGCTTCGGTTCCCGAGCACCTCAAGCCCCAATTCTCCGCCGAAAAGAACGACCTCACCCCCGAAGTCATCAAGAACCTGGAATGGCTCGGCGTGGAGCACCTGATCCCCATTGGCGGCGACGATACGCTGAGCTATGGCGTGCGTCTGGCGCGAGAAGGCTTCAAGGTCGTAGCCATTCCCAAGACGATGGACAACGACGTCCCGGGCACTGACTACTGCATTGGCTTTTCCACCTGCGTCACTCGCACCATTGCGCTGACCAACAGCCTGCGCACCTCGGCAGGCTCGCATGAGCGGTTTATGGTGCTGGAGGTTTTTGGCCGCTATGCTGGATTTTCCGCCATCCTCCCCACCATGGCCGGTTGCGCCCACCGCTGTGTGATTCCTGAGCATAAGTTCAACATGGAGCGGCTCACCGAACTGCTGGTGAGCGACCGCCGCAACAACCCCAGCCGCTATTCGATTGTGCTGGTGTCTGAAGGTGCCATGTTCGAAGGCGGCGAGATGGTGTTTGCCCGCGATGCGGCTGACGCCTTTGGCCACAAAAAGTTGGGCGGCATCGGCGACCTCGTCTCTGAACAACTCCGCGAGCTTTCGCCGAAATACAACAATGGCAAGACCATTGACGTCATCAACCAGAAGCTCGGCTACATGGTGCGTTGCGGCGATCCTGACGCGATTGATTCCATCGTGCCTATGGCTTTTGGCAACCTGGCGCTCGACCTCATCCTCGGCGGCATCCACGGACGCTTGGTAGTGCTGAAAAATGGCCGCTATGACAACGTGCCCATTGAAATGGTGACTTCCACCAAGAAACTGGTAAACGTAAAAGAGCACTACAGCACCGACCGCCTGCGCCCGCAATACAAGAGCTTCGAGATGAAGCCGCTATTCATCATGACCAGCGAAATGGGGTAGCGAGTTCGCTTCCGCACCGGTTGGTATGTGGTGTTTCACCCAAGGCAAGCAAGTGCAGGGGACAGGCGTCTTGCCCGTCCCCGTTCTTTCCATCCCCCACCGCTCGACTCCGCCCCCATTTCTGCGCTATACCTTTTATAGGCGGCTCTTTGTTATCAGCGTGAAATCAGTTCAATCCCCATCGCTGTCTTGCGGCGCGGCAAGCGCGCGCGGTCGTCTGCTTCTGAAACCAGAGACCCACAACCTGAAACCGCTGCTTCTGCTGCTGCTCACCGCGCTACTGCTCGCGCTCCTTGCCGCCTGCACCAAATTCAGCGGCCCCAAGGTTATCGAAAGCGGCTACGTCACCGCCAATCAGGTGTACCTGCGCGACCGCCTCTCTGAGATTTATCGCAAGGCGGGCGTGCTAAAGAATGGCGAGAAAATTGACGTGCTGGAAAAATCCCGGCGCTTCGCCCGGGTACGCAATGCGGCAGGCGTCATCGGGTGGATTGAGCAGCGCAGCTACATTACCCAAGATGTTTACGACCAGTTCCAGAAGCTCAACAAAGATGCGCAGGCGCTGCCCGTGGCCTCGGTGGGCGTGGTGCATAGCGAGACCAATCTGCACTTTGCGCCCGGTCGCGACTCCGACCATCTGTACCAGTTGGCGCCCAATAGCCGCATTGAAATTCTGAAGCGGGTAGTAGCGGAAAAGACGACCGCAGCACCCGCGCCTCCGCCGCGAAAAAAGCCTGCGCAAAATGGCAAGTACGACAAAAGCGGCGCCAAGCCGAACCTGCAAAATACGCCACCGCAAAATATGCCAGCGCCACCCGTTCCAGCAATCATGCCAGCGGCCCCCGCCGTTGCTGCCGCCAACGCCACGCCGCCGATTCTTGAAGACTGGTGGCTGGTGCGCGACAGCTCCGGCCACGCCGGATGGATCCTCGGCCGCGCCATTGATCTCGACGTGCCGCTCGACATTTTGCAATATGCCGAAGGCCGCCGCATCATCTTTGCCGGAATTTTGAACACGGTGCAGGACGACGAGATGCAGCGCCGCGCGCAAGAGTCTGCGGCTGCTGCCGGCGCCGCCACAAATTCCAGCGCGAGTGCTTCTGCTGGCCCGGGCGGGTCAAATACTCCCACCGTTGGCAAGGATGGCCGCGTCGCCCAATACGTTGTCCTGTTCACCGAGGCCAAGGACGGGCAGCCGTTTGACTTCAACTCCATCCGCGTCTTCACCTGGAACACCCGCAAGCATCGCTACGAAAATGCCTATCGCGAACGCGACATCTTTGGCTTGCTGCCAGCCAGCGTCGGCACGCAGAATTTTGGCAAGGATGGCACTCTGCCCGTCTTCACCTTCCACATCGCTGGCGGGGACGGCAAGCCGGTCGAGCGCAAGTACCGCATGAATGGCGTGATGGTGTCGCGTGTGCTTTCGCCTGAAGAGCAAGCCGCGAAGGATGCCGACAAGGCCGCGAAGAAGGTAGCCGCGCCAGCGAGGAATTCTGGCAAATCCGCCAGACCTACTAACAAGGCAGAGGCTAAGCACCACGCGCACAGAAAGCACAAGCACTAACGCTGGCTCTGGCTCCGAACCTCGAACCTCGAACCTCGAACCTCGAACCTCCGTCGCGTCCACCATGTTGGGTGGCGCACGAACGATCGCGCGGGGCTTGAGCCCCGCGTCCACTAAGAAAAAGAAATGTAGTCTATTCTCAGCGGCAATCGAAGCCGTCTTCGAAGGGCATTGCTGCCGCGCCGCAAACGCTGCCGTCCGCAGCAGCGTGGCTTGCTTGGTGATTTAGAGTACCGCCACTTCCATGTCTGCCAGTATCTCCACCACGGCGCTGATGGCAATGTCGAGTTCTTCGTCGCGGGTGTAGAAATGTGGCGAGAAGCGAACGCCGGCTTTCGGGCGATAGTCCACAAAGATGCGGCGCTTTACCAGCTCGCGGCAGACTTCGGGCGCGTGCGGCATTTCAATGGAAACCGTGCCGCCGCGTTCTGCTGGGTTGCGCGGTGTGTTCACCCGCCAGCCATGCGCATCGGCTAACTCAATCAGCCGCGCCGTCTGCCGCATAGACTTCTCGCGAATGCGATCCACCCCTACTTCCGTGACAATGCGCAGGCCGGGCTGCGCCGCGTACAGTGCCGCAATGTTCGGCGTGCCGTTCATGAACTTATAGCTGGGATCGGTGTAGCGAATGGGGCCGGTCTCAAAGGCGAAAGGATTCTGGTGCGCCGTCCAGCCGGTGAGCTTGGGTTCGAGCTTTTGACCGAGGTCGGGACGCACATAAAGATACGCCGTTCCGGGGCCGCCACACAGCCACTTCAGCACACCACCGACAGCGAAGTCGGCATCGAGCGCCTGCACATCCACCGGCACCGTACCCAGCGATTGGAAGCTGTCGAGCACCACATACGCGCCGACCTTGTGCGCCTTCTCGATGATGGCCTTGGCGTCCTGAATAAAGGAGCTGCGGAAGATGACGTGCGAGATCGGCACAATCAGCGTCTGCTCGTCAATGGCATCGAGCAGGCGTTCGAGCGGCACATGAACGCCATCGTCGGTGGGCACCATTTGAATGCGCGCGCCGCGTGAAGCTTGCGCCTCCCAGAAGTACATCACGCTGGGGAAGTTCATGTCGGAGTACACAACCTTGTTGCGCGAGCCGGAAAAGTGGAAGCAGCTGGCGATGGTGGCTTGGCACAAGGTGACGTTCTGGTGGCAGCTCACGGATCCCGGTGCAGCATTCATCAGCCCACCAAGCTGGTCGCCAACCTCGGAGGCCAGCATCCACCACTTTTCCTCCCACGACGCAACGCCTCGAGTCGCCCAGAGATTCGTGTAGTCCTGCATGGCCTCATGTACCGCTCCGGGCATTGCGCCCAGCGAGTTGGAGATGAGATATGTGGAATCCGCCAGAATGGGGAACTGGGAGCGGTAGCGGAGCAGATCGTCGTTAGGGACGCTGTTGGTGACGTTGGTGGCCATACCTCGATTGTATCGAAGGCGGTTGCCCGCTATGGTTGCAGCGGTGGTAGACCGATCTCTGTCATTCGCTTGCGGTACTCTGCGTGGGGGCGTGGAGCCAAAAGAGATTCAAAGGATGGGCTCCTCAAATAAACCACGAGCGGATCATGGCGGTCGGCGCCGATACGCAAGTAGCGCATAGCCTCCTCGCCTTCGCCCAGCCGGGCCAGGGTGACGGCGAGCCGTATGGGCGAGAGTTTGTCTTGCTCATAGAGCGAGCGCTGCACCGCGAGCATCTGCCGCAAGAGTCCGACGCGGCCGCCTGCGGCAAATCCTTTTTCCGCAGCGTCTGCCACGGCCAAATCGTCGGCACTGCTGGTCAGCGTAGCTACTGTGCGCGACTCTCGCAAGTATTCCTTGAAGTCGCCTTGCTCCCAATATAGGTCGGCAAGATAGCGGTGGCTGGAGGAAAAGCTGGGGTCGCTCTGCTTCAGTTGGCGCAGCAGATCGAGCGCTTCTTCCAAATGGCCCGAGCTTGCGAGGATGGTGGCCCGGTCGGCCCGGATGGAGACCGAACTAGGATCAAGTTGTTGCGCCCGGTCAATTTCCGCCTGCGCTTCTGGCCACCGGCTCACCGCACTCAAGAAAGTGGCGTACCAGTGATGGGCGTTGACATGGATGGAGTCCAGCGCGATGGCGCGCCGGTACTCACGCTCGGCCGTCGCGGCGTCGCGATTCCACCAGTAGGAGCTGAAGGCCAGACTGGCGTGGGCGTCGGCGGAGGCGTCGTCCAGTTCGACCGCTCGCTTGGCCGCCGCCCAAGCCTTGGGATACGCCTGCAGGTAGGGCATATCGGAGTATTCCGGCATCAAGTTGTAGCAATCGGCGAGGCCAAGAAAGGGCTTGGCCCATGCCGGATCCTTCACAATGGCCTGCGTGAACAAGTCCACGGCCTGATTCAAGCTGTCGGGTGTGCGCTTGTTCCAGTAAAAGCGGCCCTGCAGGTAAAGTTGCTCCGCCCCGGGAGCAGGCATGTGGCTGGAAGCGGTTGGCTGCGAGTGCATGAGCAATGCCGTGGGGGAAATGCCGTGGTAGTAGAAGAGCGCAGAGGCCAGAAGTAGAACTACGCCGGTTCCTATGCCGATCACCAGCCGTAGCCTCGACCGGGCTGGCCGCACATCGGGCGGTGCCATAGAGTGGGGAGGCACTGCGGATTTTACGGAAACGCCTTCCGGAGCCGCGTTGTGTTCGACGGCTTGGCCGGGCGCAAGCGTTGCCCCGGACGGATCGGCTGCTGGCATCTCCAGCGGAATTGCGGGGGAAACGGCTGCCTCCACCGCTTGCGGGCGCTGCGCCCACTCCTTCAATTCCGCAGAATAAGCATAGACGCGACCCTTGGCTCCCGGGTAACGATAGATGGGGAGTCCAAGTTCTTTTTCCCAGCGGCGCACGGTTTTCTCATCCCGGTCGAAGAAAGAGGCAATCTCTTTCCAGGATTCGAGCTGCCGGCGGACAGAAGTGGTGTCGTTCCCGGTCATGACCCTAAATGCCCCATTTCATCCAATCACGTCCGTTGTAGTCGGGGTGGGGGAGAGAACATAGTTTATAGCAAGCCAAGGCGGCACTCGCGGTGCAAGGCATTTTCATCCGATTTTGGCGCAGGAGAAGGACATGGCATTGACGTTTCAGGAGGATCGGCGCGCGAGGCCTCGCTCTGGCTTACTGGCAAGCGGCTGGTGGGGGGGCGTTTTTGTGGGGCTGGCCTGTGCCGTCGTCGGCCTAACCTGCGCCGAGGCTCAGATTCGTACCGCGGGTAAAACCACCCCATCCGGCCTGATTGCGGTGCAACCGCTTCACGGAAGGTATTGCCAGGCCTTCGGCCCGCAAGGCTGGTTTGTGGCCGCTGAAGACGCCGAACGGGTTGGGTTTGGGGCCGACTTCCTGAGCAGCGATGGTCTGGTGGCTGCCGGGTATTCGGTGGGCGCAGCCGGAGCCCTCAGCCACATCCCGGGGCACCAGACGGTAGACAGCGCGGTGGCGATGAATTTGACACTCGGCGGAAGGATGCGCCTGAACTCGGCGCGCAAGGTGCAAACCGGGCCCAACAGCTTTTTGGTGGAATATGTGACCGACGTGGCGCATGGGCTGGCGTCATACAGAGTTTTCCCGGCGGGGCGGGGCAGTTGGATTGTTGTGCTGCGAACCGCTTCCACCGGGCTGGCCACCTGGCCACAAAGAGGGGCGGAGGCGGTCGCGGTAGCGCGATCACTCCGCTGCCAGGTGCCCAATGTGCCGGCGGAGCCCGCTCCGCCGGCCACTCGTGCCGAAGCCAGACGGGAGGATGGTGGTGGCGAATCTGGCGAAAAAAATCGCGAAGACGACACGCTCTATAACCAGTGGCTCGACAAGGAGTACTATCACAACCCCCGCACAGGCGAAAACTTCTGGGTAAGTCCCAGCCAAGACTGGAACCAGAATGGGCCGCAAGGCCCCGGCTACTACGCCCAACACGCCAACGAAGTAATCAAGCTTGATCCCGGATACTCGCAATAAGGGCGCCGATCCTGCAAATCATGAAGCGATTTCCAATCGGGGGGCATCTGCCCCTTGGTGCCAATCCGCCCTGCATTCGACTTCCCCTCCGCCCGCTGCTAGACTAGGCAGTTTTCATGGCTTTGCTACGGGCAGGCTTTCGTGGCGGAAGGATATTCTCTTATGGCAATTCAAAAGGTGGGCGTGCTGGGCTGCGGGCTGATGGGCTCCGGCATTGCGCAGGTGGCGGCGACGGCGGGCTTTGACGTGACCGTGCTGGAGGTGGAGCAGCGCTTTCTGGACAAAGGCTTTGCGGGCGTGCAGAAGTCGCTGGCGAAGTTCGCCGAAAAGGGCACGATCCAAGAGGCTCCGGCGGCGATTTTGGCGAGGATGCGCGGCAC
Organism: Acidobacteriaceae bacterium; assembly: GCA_025356095.1. Lineage (GTDB taxonomy): Bacteria > Acidobacteriota > Terriglobia > Terriglobales > Acidobacteriaceae > JANXUR01. Next base: position 23,211 of record JANXUR010000093.1, read on the forward strand.
CACCAACATGGCCGAGCTGGCGGACTGCGACATTGTGATTGAAGCCGTGATTGAGAACGTGGGCGAGAAGAAAAAAATGTACGCCGCGCTCGATGCGATGGTGAAGCCGCAGTGCATCTTCGCCTCGAACACGTCTTCGATTTCGATTACCGAAATAATGACTGCGACTGCTGCGGCGCGGGTTGCGCGGTTTGTGGGGCTGCACTTTTTCAATCCGGTGCCGCTGATGAAGCTGGTGGAAGTGGTGAAGACGATTGCCACCGACCCCGCTGTGTATGACGAGGTATATGAGTTTGCCGGGAAGCTGGGCAAGGTGCCGGTGCGAACCAGCGACCAGACGGGCTTTATCGTGAACCGGCTGCTGGTGCCGTACCTGCTGGACGCGGTGCGCGCCTATGAAGAGGGTGCAGGCTCGATTGCCGATATTGACCAGGCGATGAAGCTGGGCTGCGGGTATCCCATGGGGCCGTTCACGCTGCTGGACTTTGTGGGCCTGGATACGACTTACTACATCAGCCAGATTATGTTCGATGAGTTCAAGGAGCGGCGCTTTGCCGCGCCTCCGCTGCTGAAGCGGCTGGTGATGGCGGGCTGGTACGGCCGCAAGAGCGGCAAGGGGTTTTATGATTACGCCGATCCGGCGAACCCGGTGGCGAG
>JANXUR010000115.1 GCA_025356095.1 Acidobacteriaceae bacterium
CTGGTGTGCAACACCCCTGCATCGAGCGCGGTCGCGATGAGACGAACCAGCAATCTCCTCCACCTCGCCATCACTCGGTCCTCGGTGAGGCTGACGGGGACGATATGAGGCATTGCTCCCCGCTGAATTCCCCATGCTGAAACAAGGACATGCACATGTGCATTGAACTCCAGCTTGGGATTGAAGGTATGAAGGATGGGCATGACGCCAATCTGCAGGCCAGGGCCGACCTCGGCCTGAAGCGCCACCGCTGCCAACGCAGGCAAAGCCGCAAGCAGGCGCTCATTGTCGCGGAAGATCGGCCAAAACTGTGATGGCATGGTGAGAGTCACAGCTAGATAAGGCAAGTCGGGTAATGCGCACCAGCGCTCGTTTTGCCATTGGAGTGTTCCCCGGAATCCACAACTGGCGCACGGACGCGCCTTGCAGGTGTGGTACACCACCCGTTCTCCGTTCTCTGATGCGAAGACCTCGGCCCCCAAGGCACGGGTGCGGCATTTGGTTGCTCGCAGGAAGGCTTCCCGCAACTCCGGCCCTGTCCCGTTGTGATCCCAGTGCTGACGGCCTCGCCGCAATATCTTCGTGAGTGGGTTTGCGTATCTCATTTCATCGCTAGCGACATTTGCCGGTTGCTCATAGACTTTATGAGTTCTCGACCTATAACGACGGCCGTTTGGCGGCCCTGGCTGATTCGGACCTTGATCGATCCAGGCTTATGTTCCTCGTTGTGCATCACAGCTTCCAGAATTTCGCCTGGAGTCAGCGCATCGGCGCGCGGCACGCTGACGGCTCTGTTGATTACGTTCCGGGCCAGTTTGTCCTCGTAGTATTGACCGAGCATTGCTGCTTGCTCTCTCAGTGGCAACTGGCTCCAGGCGTGAGCTCGGTTGATCGAAACGACCCCGTTACGAAGAGCAGTCTTGATCGATTCGTGGGCTTTCAGCCGAATCTGCTCGACCTTGCTGACATTGCGGCTGCAGACCCCAGCAACTCTGGCAATTTCTTTGCGGACATCGATATGGTCAGCCGCGGGCAAATTTGCCGAACCCTTAAGCGCGCCACCTGTGCGCATGTTCGCAAGAGCACGTGCCTGAAGGCTCTTCTTGAGTGTGAGTGCGAGACCGATCCGGCAATACTGATTCCACCCCTTGCGAGGCCGCTGCCGGTCGAGAATGAATCGAACTGCCTCTTCGTCTGACATGGCACGCTCAAGGCAGAGGATGGTAGAGTCACTAGCCGTGAGCGCCTTTTGCCACCTGCAAGTTCCTGTGAGGATGATGCCACTCGCGGTGACATAAATCGGGTCGTCAGGCAATCCGGGCGACGATTGCGCGGCAGAATTCAACTCGTCAACTGAGTCGCCAATGTCCAGGAGCTTGACGCTGGGATGCAGGCAAAGCATTCCCAGAGGCCGTGTCACCAGATGCCACTGGGTACGTTTGTTTTCGGTGGGGTTAATAACTGTCGCCCCCGGCAAAACCGAAAGGGTTGCGGGAGGGCGCAGCACTGCTTCTTGTTGTGCCAGGGCGGCCGTCACCTTCGGCCTCCTCTCCGGCGTGCCTCCAGATGGCCTACAAGTTCACGAATCTCGGCGTCCGACTGGCCTGCGATGCGCGCCAGGTTCACCGCCGCGATCTCGCTGGCGGGCCAGCCTACCGATCTTGGACCGAGGCTCACGGGACGTGGCCAAAGTCCCTGAGAAATCCTCAGATAGATGGTTGAACGCGAATAGCCAGTGCTGATCCTGACCTCGGGCAAGCGGAGGATTCTCGGTATGTGGAGGTCGGGGTCGCACGGTGCACCAACCGACTGGGGCTGCAAACCGGCAGCTTTGTCCTCCGCCGGGTGCGGAAACGCAACGTCCGGCGAAGGTCGTGGCGATTCATTTCGATTCAATGTCATACATTAGCTCCCGTCAGCTCCGAGTCTGCCGCCAAATTCTGCTGCGTTTGTTCACTTCGGCAGGCTGGCTAGTGGAAATCTCGCTTTGGGGCGCTGTTTATGCGGATTGAATTAAAAATTTCAGAAGTGGCTAGTGGCTAGTTGGCTAGTGACAAGGGATGCTGAATCCGGTCAAATCCGTCGGCGGGCGCCGGGCCGGAGCCTCATCTGCCTTGTTTTTCAGCGACTGGGAGGTACCGCGCCTTGAACTTCGCTTTTCGGTCTTGGATTTTCTGACGGCACAGGTACGCACCATTGGAGTCTCTTGGGCGATAAGCTTTGACAAATTGCCTCGGGCATCCTTCCCTTTTCCACGCGGGAGGGACGGGAACGTCCTCCACGTCCAACCGCCCGCAATATTCAATGCCTTCGCACCCATCTTGGATCGCCTGAAGCACAGCCAGCATTTCCTTGCTGATCGGCTTGCTGAACTTGCGGGGCGGGGTCTTCGGTTTCGAGTGAGGAGCTTTCGCCGGTTCTGACGAATCCGATTCCAGGGCACTGATCGCCCAACGGGCGGCAGCTTGTCCGGCCAGTTCCTCAAGCTTTCCTCTAATTTTGAGGTCGAATCTTTGCTGGAGTGATTCCAGAATTGAACTCGTGGTCACTTCGTCTTCGCGATGCCAGGCCGAGGCGGGGTCATAGAGCGTGTTTCCTGACGGCTCCATGTGTACCAGCTTGGGCGCGCGCCAGCTCCTCCAGTGAAACGCGTCGTCACGAGAGACGTCGCCCGGAGATACATAGATCGGCTCGTCACAGACCTTCTTGACCCAGTGAATGTTTTGGCAGTTGCGCTTCACAGCCTTCCGAACCTCGATGGTGGCCCATTTATCTGGTGATCCAACGAGTTCATCGGGGCGATTGCGTGCAGTCTCGAATAGAGTGGCGAACAATCCCGCGAGTTTACCTAGGACGGCTCTCTCGTAGAGTACTTGGTAAGCGTGAAAAGTCGCGGGAGGGGTTCGCCGCGCGATGGTCGAAAGGAAAGTCTCTTGGGCACTCTTCCCCGCCTCTTGGAACAGTGTCGGGAGCGCCTCTTCGTAAGGCGCAAGATCGACCAGCGTACTCGTTTGCGGGTGGAGTGCGGCAAAACAGAGACGCTTCGTAACATTAGAGCAACTCCACTTAAAGTCATCGAAGAGCTTGTGGATGTGGGTGACCGCAGGCAAAAGATCATTTGGTACCCCGCCAGCGTCGCAAAGGTGATCCTCTGTCTGCTTCATGCAGAAATCCGCCGAAGCACGGATGACGCCCCGTATGACCGTCGCCCCATCCTCCTGAGAGGTGTAGGAGCTACTTGCTTCGATCAGATATGCACCAAAGGCGTCGAGCCAAACGTGGACTGGACGCTTATTCACGACCGGGTCGAGTGCCATTACAGCTTCGAGTGCAGTCTTGCGGAATCGCGCCGCGGATGCCCTGGCGGCTCCGCCCGATAGCTCCCACTTCGCCGGCTTCTTGCTTACCCGACCTGGACAACGAGTCGCCCGCAGCCAACGGCCGTCGCCATCGCGCGGCACCGCCGCAAGGTCTTCTCGCGCTAAAGCTCGAAATCGGTCGCCGATGGCCTCCCAAACATGTGCATCCGCCAGAATCGCCCCTGAAAATCTAGATAAGTAATCTAGCCTCTAAGGAATTCAGACCGCGATGTAACCACCAGAACGGAGAAACTGGCTCACTGGAGAGGCCTGATCACAGCTCAATTGCGGTGTGACGCCTAGCGCGAAAGCGCCCGCAATTTTGTTGGTTGATTTGTGGGCTGAATCTCATGTAAGAAACGCAAGTCATTCATTTGTAGGTACTTATTAAGTAAATTTGGTGGACCTGGTCGGGATCGAACCGACGACCTCTTCCATGCCATGGAAGCGCGCTCCCAGCTGCGCCACAGGCCCACAATGAGGAAGGACGACCGCAGTGTTCTGCGACCGCTTCCTCTATTTTCTCCCACCGCATCGGGATGCGTCAAACTTTGGCGTAAAACACCAAGTTTCCCGCATTTTTCGGGCTAACCACTGTGGCAGGACTTTGCCAACCCAGCCGCCCGGGCCACAGCTCTCTGCGAGCGACATTTATTGGGCGATAATTATTTTTCTCCCGCAGGGAACCTTCTCCCCACCGTCGGCGTCTATGATTGCATACCGATGCGGCAAGATCGGTCCAAGTGTGGCATTTGGCACCCCGCCCTTGGCCGGAAGGTCGAAATCGGATAGGGTGGGGCATACCAATATGGCGGCGGAACCCTACAGCCTTATCGGCGCACTCGAGCCAGACCGGAAAGCCGGATTCAGCCACGAAGCCGCGTTCATCGCCGAACTGCAGGCTGGCAATGAAACAGCCTACGCTCGCCTCATTGAGCTGTACCACCGCCCGATCTTCAGCATCATCGCCCGCAACCTGCAAAATCCGGCCGACGCGGCTGACACCACGCAGGAAGTTTTCATTAAAGTATTTCGCGGCATCGGTCGCTTTCACGGCGAATCGAGCCTGAAGACCTGGATTTACCGGATTGCCCTGCATGAGGCGTCCAACCAGCGGCGCTGGTGGTTCCGACACAAGGCGAAAGATACCTCTATCGAGCCGCAGAGCGTCTATGGTGACACGGAAGAATCATCGAGCCCGTGTCTGCGAGACACTCTGGCGGCGCCGGGCAGGTCTCCATTTGAGGCAGCCGCGAACGCGGAGCTGCGCCAGCAGATTGAGGCTGCGTTGCTGCAAGTCTCTCAGCCCTATCGCACTTCGCTCATTTTGCGCGACCTGGAGCAAATGTCGTACGAGGAAATTGCAGAAATTACTGAGGTTTCATTGGGCACAGTCAAATCTCGGCTCACCCGCGGACGCGAGATGCTGCGGCAACGGCTGGCCGCCATTGTAGGCCGTGCCGACGCCAAAGCAGCACCAGTTCACCGTATTCGGAGGACGGGCGAGCAGGGCGGCGCCCGGCAAGTGGAGGTGGCACCATGAACCACCAGAAAACGCAGTACCGGCAAACGAATTGCAAGAACGCCGAAGTGCTGTTCTCAGCCGATTTCGATGGAGCGCTAACGCGCGCCGAGTCGCAGGAGTTGCAAACCCATCTGGAAGAGTGTCAGGGTTGCCGCGTCCGCCACGGCGCGTGGCTGGCCAGCCAGCGTCAACTGGCAGCACTGGGACGGGCGGAAGCTCCGCGAAACCTAGCCTTGCGGCTGCGAGTTGCCGTTTCGAATGAAATTGCGTATGCCCGGCGTCCGCGGTTTGCAATCATGCAAGACCGGCTGGAACACGTCTGGCGCACCTGCGCCCTGCCCGCGATCTCTGGTGCAGTCACGGCGATCGGCGTGTTTGTGCTCCTGCTCAGCTTCTTCGCTCCCCCGCCGGTTGCGGCCAGCAGCGCCGACGTTCCGTTGCTGCTCTCCACCCCGCCAGAGCTGCAGGCGTCGGCTTCCAGCACCGAAACTGGCACCATCATGGAGAATTCTCTACTGGTGGAAGTGCTGCTCGATGAGCAGGGCCGCGTCTTCGATTACCGCATCCTGAGCGCCAGCGGCGACGCCTCCCATCTGCTGCCACAGGTCAAGAACTGGCTGCTGTTCGCCGAATTTCGCCCCGCCATGAACATGGGCCGCCCCATTACCGGGCGGGCTCTGTTGACCTTCTCGGCAACGGTGGTAGCCCCGCGGCGCGCCTAAAGTAGCGCGAAATTGCTCGGCATGCCACCGATTTTCCGGGTCAAGGCGGTTCCCCACCCAGCATTCCGCCTGCCACCTGCATCTAAAATGGAATGTGGAAGGTATGGATTGCGCCCGCGATGGTGCGCAATTCGTCCCTGCCGCGTTTGACCCTTCTAAGGGGAAGTTAATACACTGTTGCAGTCACCCTGTTTGGATTCCTGCCCAGTACGTTCTGGAGGTACTTTCCTGACTCCGTTCCGGCGTCTTCTTCGCTCGCTTGTCCCGCATCTGGCGCTGACGCTAGCGTGCTCGTTTCCCATGGCTTCGGCCCACGCTCAGAGCACCTCGAAGGCGACGCTGGATTCCAGCGAAACTGTTTTCGTGGTTCTGACGGCTATCAACCATTGTGGCTATGATCAGGAACTCGCCGCCTCGGACCCCGTCCGCGAAGCCATTCGACGGGAGGTCACACAGGCGGTGGAAAACACGGCAGGTGCTACCGATGTGTCGCGCTCCATGTGCGGCTTTTATCACGACCATCGGCCTGACGACCCCGCACGCAATCTGGCGCAGTATGTCTCGCTGGCGCTGAATCTGAACCCAGCCCCGCTGCTTACGTCCAAATTGAAAGAAGCCGACTTGCCGCCCGATGCTTCCTACGTGGTCGGCTTTGCGCCGCTGGTCAAGCAGTTCTACGATCAAGCGAAGCTGCACGACATTTGGCTGCGCCACCAGCCGGAGTACGAAAAGTTGGTGGATGGCTATCACGAGCCGTTACAAAAGTTAATTTTTTCCTCGGATATTTACTTTCGCCTGCCCATCAGCGGTTACCAAGCCAGCCATTTTGTGATTCTGATTGAGCCCATGACAGCGCCCAGTCAGGCCAACGCCCGCAACTACGGCGAAGACTATACCGTTGTGGTTTCTCCTACCGCCACTGAGCTCAAGCTCGACCAGATTAAGCACACTTACCTGCACTACACTCTGGACGATCTGGCGAGCCACCACTACTCGTCGCTCAAGCGGCTGGAGCCCATGCTCGATTCCGTGCGCTCAGCCCCCATGGAAGACAGCTTCAAGGGCGACATCGCCCTCTTGGTCACCGAATCATTGATCCGCGCCGTAGAAGCGCGCACTTCCGGCGACAAGAAAGTGCCGGAAGAGATTCGCCAGCAGGCGGTAAATAGCGCGGTGAAAGAAGGCTTTGTCCTGACCCGTTATTTCTATGACCAGCTTCCCGCGTTCGAAAAATCAGACGCAGGCCTGCGCCAGACCTACACTTCGTGGCTCGACGCTATTAATGTGGACGCGCAGCGCAAGTTTGCCGCGACTTTGCAGTTTTCTGGCAAGCCCGCTCCCGATGTCGTGAGCCTCGGCTCCAAGCCCGGCCGCGATATTCTGCTGGTCACGGCAGAACGTCGGCTCAGCGAAGGCGACCCTCCGGCAGCGGATCGTCTAGCCGCGCAAGCTCTGGAGACCAAGCAGGGCGACCCCGGTCGCGCCTGGTTCATCCGCGCACAAGCTGCTTCTGCCAGCCGCAAGATGGAAGAAGCGATTACCGCCTTTGAGAAGACCCTGCAATCCACGCAAGAGGTTCGACTGGTCGGCTGGTCGCACATCTACTTGGGCCGCATCCTGGATATTCGGGAGGAACGCGACGCCGCCGTCAAGCACTATCAGGCGGCGTTGGTTGCTGCTGATACCCTCCCAGAGATTCGTGCCGCTGCGCAACGCGGCCTCGACCATGCCTATGAACCGCCCTCTGCGGCGGGAAGAGCGCATCCGCCAGAGGATAAGAAGCCAGAGGATAGAAAGCCGGACGATAAAAAGCCGGAGGAAAAGAAATAGACGTATCGCGCAAGCATAAAGAAGCACTAAGTGGTCAATGCCCTAGCAACAAGCTTAGGAGGCACTGTATGAAACAACTCTTGATTTCGGCCATCGGCTTCGCGTTCTTCGCTGTGGCATCGGCCCCGGCCCAGAGTGGGTGCAGCGGTCGCACCCCGACCTCGACCGCCGTCTCGCAGGCGAAAGAGACGCAGGATGCACCTGCCCGGCGACCGCCCCAAGCCAAGAGCAAGGCCGAACTGGATGACTACAACGCGGCCAACGCAGCCAGCGACCTCGCGGTAGTGGAGAAGTCCGCCACCGATTTCGCCGCGAAGTACCCCGCCAGCGAACTGCGCATTCTGCTCTATAAGAGCGCCATGCGAAAGGCGCAAGCTGCCGGCAACGGCGCCAAAACTGAAGCCTTCGCAGGCAAAGTGCAGGAACTGGACACAGACGACCCGGAAGCACTGGTGAATTTAGCCACTGCGATCGTGGAGCGCAGTCAGGCGGGCGATTTGGATTTTGATCAGCAGATGGCCGAAGCCACCAAACTTGCCACCCGCGCTACCGAAACCGTGGACACCGATATTGTTCCCCCTGCCGGCGCGCCACCCGCGCAAGTGGAAGCTTACCGCAGCTTTCTGCGCTCCAGCGCTTGGGGCATCCTTGGTACGATTGCCTACAATCAAAACAAATTTGCCGACGCCGAGAAGGGCTTGACCAAAGCCATTGATGCCTTTCCCGATCAAGCAGATCCGGTGACTGTAGTCCGGCTGGCGTTGGCGCTTGACAAGCAGGAGAAGTACGCAGCCGCGCTGGTACAGGCGGATAAAGCGGTCGCGTTGACGCAGGCGGGCAATCCTGTGGGCGACGCCGCCCGCTCCGAGCAGTCGCGCCTGCAACAATTGTTGAACAAGAAGAAGTAAAGTAAAAAGGTGTGGGCAGCCTTGGGGCTTCCCGATTCGTATGCCGGCGACCCAACTTTCTCATCTCGAAGACGCTCTCGACTACGACTTCTCCAACCGTGAGTTGCTGGAGCTTGCCGTCACTCACAGCTCATCGGTGAGCGATGCGGAGCGCAGTGCTGAGACGGCGGACTCTCCGCCCTTAGACAACGAAAAGCTGGAATTTTTGGGCGACGCCGTGTTGAGTCTGGTGATTGGCCACGAGATTTTCGAGCGCTTTCCGGCCTATCGGGAAGGCCAGCTTTCCAAGCTGCGAGCGCACCTGGTTAGCCGGTCGCATCTGGTGCGGGTTGCCCGCCGCCTGAATCTGGGTGCGTACCTGCGACTGGGGCGCGGCGAAGACCGCAACGGTGGCCGCGAAAAGGCTGCCCTGCTGGTGGACGCGCTGGAAGCAGTGCTGGGCGCGATTTTTTTGGATGGCGGCTTGGCATCGGTACGGCCCGTCATCGTGGTGGAAGTGCTGGAACCGGAACTGGCGAATATGCAGGTACAAGGCAGAGACGACCTGCCCATTACTGACTTCAAGTCTGCCTTGCAAGAAGCGGCGCAGGCTGCCGGACGTGCCAAAGTGGTTTACAGTCTGGTTGAGCAGTCTGGCCCCGAGCACAACAAATTATTTACGGTAGATGTAAGCCTGCGGCGTGACATGTCTGACTCCAGCCTCAGCTACCGGGGCAGCGGCTCAACCAAGAAACACGCGGAGCAGGAAGCTGCCCGGCTAGCCCTAACTGCTTTGTTTCCATTGCGAGTCTCGCAATCCGGTGCTATGGTTCCATCAGACGCCTACGGCAACGTGAGCCTCAGCACCAACACCTTAAGCTTAGAGCCGACCGACAACACCACCAGCACCAACAGTACGGAAGGTGACATCACGATCGAGACTTTGTTGAACACTTTGGAGTGAGACCCTAAGTCGCAGAACGGCGTCTAACGTTTCAGAGTGTGAATCAAGCAAGCTAATGAAGCAAGCTAATGAAGCAAGCTAGTGAAGCAAGCTATGGATCCCCTAGTCGCCCTATCCCCGGAAGCCGAACCCGCAGTGCAATCTTCGCAGGCGGCGCAGTCGGTGCAGGCAGAAGATCATCCCATCCCGGCCGCGGCCCCGAAGCGTCGCAGCCGGGCACCCGAGCCGCTTTCAGCCAGCCTTCAGTCTCTGCTAGGCACGGTTGTGATTGCCGTCTTCGTTATCACCTTCGTAGTGCAAGCCTTCCAGATCCCCTCTGAGTCCATGGAAAACACCCTGCTTATCGGCGACTATGTGCTGGTGGATAAGATGCACTACGGCGGCGACGGCGCACACTTGGGGGCAGTCTTGCCCTACCGCGACATTCACCGCGGCGACGTGATCGTCTTTCGCTACCCGGTGCATCCTAGCGAACACTTTGTAAAACGCGTCGTTGGCGTGCAAGGCGACCGCATACGGCTGGTGGAGAAACAGGTGTATGTCAACGGAGTCCCCTTGCGCGAGCCTTACGTGCAGCATCTGGAAAACAACTCCGACGCCTGGCGGGACAACTTTCCCCGGCTCGACTTCGGCGCTTCCGGCGTGAATGCCAACTGGTATCAGGAGATGGCCGGTCTGGTGCGCAACGGCCAGCTCGTCGTGCCCGAAGGCCATTATTTTGTGATGGGCGACAACCGCGACCAGAGTTCCGATAGCCGCTACTGGGGCTTCGTGCCCCGCGAAAACGTCGTCGGCCGCCCCCTGCTGGTTTACTGGTCATTGCGCAAACTGGATGACGATGACCCGCCCGCACAAACTCTGGCTGACAAGCTCATGCACCTGGCCTACGTCATCATCAAGATTCCCGAGACCGCCCGCTGGGAACGCGCGCTGCGCCTGATCCGCTAGCCCAATCTTCTCTACATCACCCGGAAGGGTAGATTGCTGGTCAACGTACCGCTGGGCGTGACCACTACCACGCTGCCCGTTGTCGCGCCCGCCGGAACCGTCGCCGTAATCTGCGTCGCCGAAACCACCTGAAAGCTGGCAGGCGTACCGTTGAAGGTGACGCTGCTTGCCCCCGTCAGGTTTGTGCTCAGGATTATGATCTTCGTGCCCACCTTGCGCGAGGTGGGCAACGTGGTGACGAACGGGGCGAGGCCTAGATCAATGCTGAAGACCGTTCCGGTGTTGTTGTTCCCGCCGAGCGTCGTCGTACCATACAGCTTGCCGTCGGTGGCTTGAAAAAGTCCAGCAAAGGGGTCGCACCCGTTGTCAAAGAGCGAAGTAATGACGTTTTCTTTGGAAAGCTCGAAGACGTTACCACCGAAATGGACCATTGTGCTTGTGCCGTAGAAGTTGCCATCGGTGGCCTGTATCAGCGGCGCATAGGCCAATTCGCCGGTTAACGGCTGGAACTCATGGCTGGAGAATTCGCCCTTCGGAGTAACGCGGAAGGTGGTACCACACCCGTTCCCGCAACTGAAAGAACCGCCGTAGAGGGCGGTACCGTAAAAGTTGCCGTCGCTTGCGAGAACGAGAGGGCCATTCGGCTCACTGCCGTCGCTGGTTCCGTTGAAGTTGTGCAGTGTCGTTAGCTTACCTGTAGGTGACAGCTTGAATGCTGTTCCGTTGCCTAGTGCACCGCCCAGACCTGTTACGCCATAGAGGTTGCCATCATTGCCTGCGGTCAAACTCTTGGGCACGGAACCATCGGGACAACCCTGCTGGGCGCAGAAGTTGTAAATCGTGGAGAATTGCCCCTGCAAAGTGACCTTGAACATGGCACCGACGCCGTTCGCTCCTCCGTAAGCCGCGCCATAAAGAGCACCGCCATTGACCTGCACGAGAGTTGTTGCCGGATAGCTTCCGTCAGAACCAGCAAAGCTATGCACAACACTATATTGTCCGCTGGCGGTAAGCTTGAAAATCACGCCGAGATTGTGCGCACCGCCAAATGTAGCAGTTCCGTAAAAATTACCATCGGTTGCCAACACCAATGCGCCAATGGGGAGACCGCCTGCTGCGCAACTTCCCTGTGGGCAAAAGGTGTATATAGTCGAAATGACGCCAGCGGTGGTCAACTTGTAGATGGTTCCGCAACCAATACCGTTGTTACAGAAGTCGTTTCCACCGATATCCGTCATACCGTATAGTTGACCGTCTAACCCCTGTACGAGCGGCCCCGAGGGGAAACTACCTTGGAGAAAGCTGGCCAATACTGTGTAAGTTTGAGCCGAAGCTACCGCTCCGCCTTGCAGTAAGTGCATAAGAATGGAGGCGGCGATGGCGAGCACGGGCAACGTCTTTCGCCCATGCATTTTTTTTATTAATCTCTGCGTCATTTTCATAGAGTGTGACTCCTGGATGAAAAGGGTGGGGCAAACCCGCACTACTGTAACTGAATAGTAACATTGACGTTTGAAATTGAAGCCGAGGTTAGCAGTAGGCGGATTGAGTACTTTTGTCCTGAAGTTATCGTAGTGGAAGTTGGGTCGGTGCACTGTGTACCCGTCGCAGTGCAATTTAGTGTCTGCACATTGTTAACGAAGAGAGCAATAGTGACGCTACCAGTGAAAGCAGTGTAGTTGACATACATATTCTTCAGAGTGTACGTGCCTGTTCCTTGAAAGGGTAAACTGAACTCACCAGCACCGGTGTTGTTGCAACCGCCACCATTCACATAGCCCGTGCCGCTTCCACTTCCCGACGATCCCGTGCAACTAAACTGGAGCACCTGCCCTTGAGCCGCTGCTCCTGACACGCTAGCCTCAGGAACGAGATCCACGAGGTGCAGGTTTGCGCCGATGCCGCTGTAATCACCGACCTCAATACCGACTGACTCCCCTATTGGGCACGGCGTAGTCCCGTTGCTTATTACGTAGGCAGCATTGGCGTCGTCTTTACACACAAAGTTTCCCGGATTAAAAGGCAGCCCTGTATAACCGGTGACGCTAAGAATCGGCACGCGTCCGTACCGAATGGGGACGACGGACACACCCGGAGATCCCTGCTGGATTGAGTTAAAGACACCGATCCAATTTTCCGCCGCGCCGGTTGTTGTGCAGTTTGTGGCAGTCTGCGGCGAGCTCGCGCCCCCGGGGCAGGCGAGAAGGCCGGGAGTGGGAGGAGTGCTGTCGGCCGTCGACATGGATATGTAGCCTTGAAGTATTTGTAATGCCCCTTCCTGAGCGTCTGTGCTACTCAAGGACAATGCCGTCAAAAGACCAGGTTGAACCGTAATTGACCCAGCCCTTGGCGTGCCAGCCGATCCGGTCGCTGTAGTTTTCTGACCCGTAAATGTTGCAAGCACTAGAGACAAATCTGCAGTATTCGTCGGTGCTGGCCCAACCGTCATCTGGCCTGGGGCAGCCAAGTTAATTGCTTTCGGGAACATCATGGTTATGTTGCCGGTCGAATTGGCCAATGACCCCGTAGGCCGGGACCAAGTGAATATATCCTGCGCATTGCTGCCCTGACTGTTTGCCACAGAAACCTGGGCGATCCAGCAATCGGCATTGGTCGCCGCAGAGGCACCGATGATGGCTTGCGCGCAAATCCGTAACTGAGGGGAATTCACATTCACGACGGTCGCACCCGACCCGGTCGCGGCAGCGTTCTGCAGGATATCAATGCCGCCAAACCCAGATGCCGCGAGCGCGGGTAGAGTCCCGCCACCACCAGTGTTGGCTTGATTGATGATCTGAAGCGGCGTGTTCGGGCGGTGCTTCTGAGCGCCTGTATCTGTACCTCGTACCCGGTGTTGGTGGTGTTGACGTCAGTCACTTGCAGTAGCGGGATAAAGGCACCCGTTCCGTTGATCAGGACCTGATCAAAGGTCGTGAGTGAAAACGGCCGGCCGTGCTTGTCCTTGAGCGCGAACGAGCGCTTCGGAAGCTGCCGGAGCGCGGCATCCACCTGGGTTGGCTGCGAAACGCCGCTGCTAGCGCTGTCAGCTGGCGTTTGGCCGCTCAGCGCCGTGGGCGAGCAGAACGTCACAAATAAGAAAAGCAGAGAGAGAGAGAAAGAGAGAGAGAGAGAGAGAGAGAGAAAGAGCCTCAACTCTTCGCGAGGTCAGATTCGAAGGCATTAGAACACCTCTACTACACAACAGGCGTTTGGTCGGTTCGCAAATAGGGGGACTCTTTGCAGCCACTAGCGTGAGGTTACTCCCGATCCGAGCCATTTGCAACACAATTCGCAAAAAAATTAGCAAGCTTAACCGGCCCGCTCGCTGCCTCTTACGCGTCGTTCTGGCCGCGCGCCCGGTTCACTGATATCTTTTAAAGGCACTCCATATTCGCCGCAAGGCGACAGGGCTCCGATATTCTTATGGCCAATTCCGATGTCCGCAACCCGAACCCAGCCGCCGCCCCGCCGCAGTCCGAGACCATGGTGGAGTTCCTCGCCTCCATCGCCAACATTCTGGTCAGCGGACTGTTCATCATCACCTTCATCATGCAGGCGTTTGAGATTCCTTCCAGCTCCATGGAAGATACCCTGCTGATCGGTGACCACCTGTTTGTGAACCGCGAGCAGTTTGCGCCGCCAACTAGCTTGCTGCGCAGTCTGTTGCCCTACAGCGACCCCAAGCGCGGCGATGTCGTCGTCTTCGTCTCGGTGGAGGGCACCGGCATCTACATCGTCAAGCGCATCATCGGCGTGCCCGGCGACAAGATCCACCTGCGCAACGGCGACCTTTACCGCAACGGCGAGAAGATCGACGAGCCCTTCGTGATCCACAAGGTGAAGGACGACTATCCCTACCGCGACAACTTCCCGCTATATCCACCCAGCGACGCGGCACAACTCAACCCTACTTGGGCAGCGGTGCAGCGCTCGTTTGTTGATGGCAATGACATTGTCGTGCCGCCGAACTCTTACTTTGGCATGGGGGACAATCGCGATCAGAGCTACGATAGCCGCTTCTGGGGATTTATTCCGCGGGAAAATGTGGTCGGCAAACCCATGTTTATTTACTGGTCGTTTGAGACCTCGGGCGAACAGGTGAACAAACGCACTATGGCCGACCGCGTCCAATGGTTCGGCACCATCCTGTTTCACTTTTTCGACCGCACCCGTTGGAGCCGCACGCTAATGGGGGTGCGGTGAGTATTGCCCGGCCCCGGCGGCGTCATACGAAATGGTGGATCGGCGGCGCGATCCTCGTTCTGGCTTTGTTGTACTTTATCCGGCCGGGTGCCGATCGCCTGCGCGAATCCATCACCGGGGAACTTAGCAAAGCCTTAGGACGCCCGGTGACCGCGGGCAGCGTGTCGCTGCGCTTTTTGCCCCAGCCCGGCTTTGATCTGGAGAATTTTTCTGTCGCGGAAGACCCAGCCTTTGGCGCAGAGCCGTTGTTGCGGTCGCGAGCCGTTTCCGCCAATCTCAGCTTGAGCACACTCTGGCGGCGTCGGCTGGATATCTCTAGCCTGCACCTGACCGAGCCTAGCTTGAACATGGTGCTCGATCACGGCCACTGGAACACCGAGAGCATCCTAAACCGCGCCGCGAAAGCACCAGCCACCCCGACATCGCAGGCCCCCACCGCAGAGAAGCCGCCCTTCCCATACATTGACGCCACCGAGGGCCGCATCAACTTCAAACTCGGTGCAGAGAAAAAGCCATGGGTCCTTACCGAGGCGGATTTTTCCGTAGCCCTTACCTCAGACGACGCTTGGTATTTGAAAATCGAAGGGCGGCCGCTACGCACCGATCAAGGCCTAAGTGACACCGGTACCCTGCGCGGCAGCGTCACCCTGAAGCGCGGTTCCAGCCTCGCAGAATCCCCCATCGCGGGTGAATTCCGCTGGCAAGACGGCCAACTCGGCCAGATGTCGCGCCTCTTCACCGGGAGCGACCCCGGTTGGCGCGGTGCCACCCAACTCAATTTGACCTTCGCCGGTCGAGCCGCCGACCTTGAACTCGCAGCGACTGGCTCCTTAAGCGGCTTCCATCGCTACGACATCGAAGCTTCCGGAGCACCCACACTCTCCCCACGTTGCTCGGCCAAATACAGTGTGTTGAGCGGTGAGTTGAGTGCGGGATCCTGCACCATGGATCTCGGCGGCAGCAGCGTTCGACTCAAAGGCGCAGTCACCGGATTGCTTGCCCCCACCAACTACTCCCTGACCATTCACGCGGAAAAAATCCCCGCAAACGCACTGCTCGCCTTCGCCAAAGTCAGCAAACAGAATGTGCCCCGCGACCTTGCCGCCGAAGGAACGGTGGATTTTTCACTCAGTGCCGACCGCACCCTACCGGCCCGGCCCGTTTGGGCACTCACCAGCAGCGCCAAGGGACTCACCTTGCACGGGGGCTCGTTGCAGCCCGAGTTGACCCTTGGCGACGTGCCGCTGCTGCAAGGCGTGAGTGTCACAAACCCCCCGCACGCGAACCAGCCGCCAAAATCGCATCTTCATGGCGCAGCGTCCGGCACAAGCGCTGCGCCCGACGCCTTCACGCTCGGCCCCATCAAACTGACTTCCCCAAAAGGCACCGTGCTCGACCTCTCCGGCTCAATGGACGCAAGCCGGTACGCGCTGCACCTGGTCGGCGACAGCACCGTGCAACGCGCCTTGCAGTGGAGTCACGCGGCGGGCTTTGCCGCGCCGGTCACCTCCGCTGACGGCAATGCCCACATTGACGCGAGCTACAGCGGCGCGTGGGCGGGATTCGCCACACCCGTACTCACTGGCACGGCACAGTTGCACTCTGTGACCGCGCAGATTGCTGGTTTGCTGGCTCCGCTGGAAATTGAATCTGCCTACCTGACGCTGCTGCCCGGGTCGTTTCATCTGGAAAAGCTGAGCGCCAAGCTCGCTGCAACCCGCTGGAGTGGCTCGGCCGAGCGCGCGCTCGATTGCGGCCAGCCCGAATCGTGCGCTTATCACTTCGACCTGCACTCCGACCGGCTTGCTGCCACCGATTTGCAGGAGCTACTTCAGCCCGCCTCGCCGAAAAAGCCTTGGTACCGCCGCTTCGGCTCCAGTACACCTCCCGCAGCCGACTTGGCTCAACTCCACGCAGAAGGCGCTCTCACCATCGCACATCTGGAACCCGCCGACCCCGGTCCGTCGCGCCTGACCACCTTGAGTGCCTTCACTGCCAATCTCAGCATCCGCGACGGCAAACTCGCCTTTTCGCAAGGCAAACTCAAGGCCGGAAGCAGCATCTATACCATAGAGGGCTCGATGAATGGCAATGGCGAACTCGATGCGCAGGCCACCCACGGGCACGAGGGCCACCACCTCACTGGCAGCATTCTGCAGCCGCAGTGGGATGCCGCAGCAGCAGCTCCGCCCGCGAAGCCAGCAACGTCTTCGCGCGGCAGCGCCTCCCGATGAGTGCGACGAGTGCAATGAGTGCAATGAGTGCGATTTGAGGATCCGAATTTGAGCCATCGCTACTCTTTTGCTCTGGTTGCTGCTGCGCTCTTGGTGACCGCCACTGCGATCTTCTGCCTTCGGGCGAGCGCTCAGGTTCCTGGAGCTTCTGCCTGTTCTACGTCGTCTGTGGCAAGTGCCGCCGACCCGCTTCGCGCCAAGCTCGACGCCCTGCAAGCCAACGGCAAGCGTGAGCATCCCGACCCGCACCCCACCACCATTGCCGAAGACGATGTCAATGCCCACTTTGCCCAGCCTGATGCCAAACTGCCCCGCGGCGTAAAGTCCGTGCACTTCACCAGTTCACCCGGCACCATCACCGCCGTCGCGCTCGTGGATTTTGACGAGATTCGCGCTGGCCGCACCCACAACGCGCTACTCAATTTGTTTCAAGGACGCCACGAGGTCACCGCCATGGCCCGCGCCAGCGGCGCACGCTTTTACGGTGAGGTGGATATCGTCTCCGTCTTGCTGGATGGCGTGGAGGTGCCGCGCTTTTTGTTGGAGCTTTTCGTCCAGAAGTTCGTCACTCCCAAATATCCCGGTGTGGGGCTCGAAACCCGCTTCGTGATGCCCGCCCGCGTAGAAAACGCAATCGTCGGCCACCATCGCCTCACCCTCATCCAGCGCTAGCCGAGGCATTTTCGCTCTGCGTGGTAAACTTCTAGCTCCGGCATGACACTCGACATCATCGCTAAGTTGTTTCAATTCATCATGTTTCTGTTCGCCCTGAGTGTGCACGAGTCGGCACACGCCTGGATGGCGAACCGGCGCGGCGACCCCACCGCGCGCATGCTCGGTCGCATCACGCTCAATCCGCTCAAGCACATGGACCCGTTTGGCACCCTGTTGCTGCCCCTGCTCGGGTTGTTCGGCGGCGGCGGCATCTTTGGCTGGGCCAAACCTACTCCCATCACCCCTCGCAACTTTCGCCGCCCCGTGTTGGACGACATTCTGACCACCATCGCCGGCCCCATCAGCAACCTGATGCTGGCGACCATCTTCTTGCTGATCCTCGGTGGCATCGCCATGACTTCGCCCGCCGCGCATGACATGGTGATGACCATGCCGACCGAAGGCATTCCGGGTATGGAAGCCCTTCTGGCGCAAAACAATTCGCCGTTGCTGCCGCTCATCCTTCTGCTTTTTGAGGGCATGCTGCTGAACATCATTCTGTTCGTCTTCAACCTACTGCCCATTCCGCCGCTGGATGGAAGCCACATTTTGCGCCACATGCTGCGCGGCAAAGCTCTTATCCTCTACGACAGCATGGGCTGGTATTTGATGATTGCCGTCGTACTCATCTTTGGGCGACTGATTTGGGCACTTATCAACCCAGTCATAGTGCTGTTTGAGACAATCTTGTTAAGGTTCTAAGTTCTTAGAATTAGTTGTTGTACAGGAAGCTTTTGAACGGGACTGCAATGCCTGATACCTCGACAACTCGCAAGCGCGTACTAAGTGGCATGCGCGCCACTGGCAAGCTGCACTTAGGCAACTATGTGGGCGCGCTGGAAAACTGGGTGCGCATGCAGAATAGCGGCGAGTATGATTGCTATTACTTCATCGCCGACTGGCACGCCCTAACCACCGACTACGCCGATACCCGCGAGGTAAAGCGGAATTCGCTGGAAGTTACCATGGACTGGCTCGCCGCCGGGCTTGACCCCGCAAAGAGCACACTGTTTGTGCAGTCGCACGTGAAGCAACATGCCGAGTTATACCTGATGCTTTCCATGATTACTCCGCTAGGCTGGCTCGAGCGTGTGCCGACTTACAAAGAGCAGATGGAAAACCTCACCGGAAAAGACCTGCACACGCACGGCTTCTTGGGATACCCCGTGCTGCAATCCGCCGATATCTTGCTGTACGCCAAGGATGCGGTGACACCACTGCTTGTTCCGGTGGGGGAAGACCAGGCTGCGCACTTGGAGATTACTCGGGAGATTGCCAGACGGTTTAACTACTTGTTCTGCTACAACGAGGACTTCGCGACCGGGCTGATGACTGGCTCGGTGTCGTATGACGGCGTTTTCCCAGAGCCTCAAACCATCCTCACGCCCTCCCCGCGCGTACCCGGCACCGATGGCCGCAAGATGTCGAAGTCGTACGGCAATGCCATCTTCCTCACCGATTCGGAAGTCGAGGTCCGCACCAAGCTCAAGACCATGGTCACCGACCCGGCGCGCATCCGCCGCACCGACCCTGGCGACCCCGAAAAGTGCCCCGTATGGGACCTGCACAAGATCTACAGCAGCGCAGAACGCCGCGCCGAGGTGAACGAAGGCTGCCGCACGGCTGGCATCGGCTGCATCCAGTGCAAAGGCTGGGTCGCCGACGGCGTGGTGGCCACGCTCGCCCCCATGCAAGAGCGCCGTAGCGAATATATGAACAATCCGCGATTGGTTTGGGATATTCTGGAGAACGGTGCCAGTAAGGCACGTAAGGCAGCGGAGCACACCATGGAGTGCGTACGCGAGGCCATGCACCTCGACGCGTCGTTCCCCGAACCGCCGAAATCCGAATGAGCGAAACCCTGCAACCCGCTACCGAAACCACGACGCCGCTCGCGCCGGTGGACACGTCCGCGCAACTTGAGAAGCTTCCCTATCTCGATAAGACCGTCCGCCCCGAAAAGGAAAGCGACTTCCCTTTCGCCGTCAGCGTGGAAGAGATTTACGAAGGCCCGCTCGACCTGCTGCTCGATCTGATTCGCAAACAGAACATTGACATCTACGACATCCCCATCGCGCGCATCACCGCTCAATATCTGATTTATGTGGAACATATTCGCCATCTTGACGTGAATATTGCCGCTGAGTTTGTTTACATGGCGTCGCTGCTGATTCAGATCAAAAGCCGGATGTTGCTGCCACGCGACCCAGCCGCAGCCGATGCGGATGAATCGGGTGACCCGCGGCTTGAGCTTGTCAATCGCCTACTGGAACACGAAAAGTTCAAGAGCGCCGCGCAGATGCTGCAACAGAAGCAGCAAATTGAAGACGCGGTGATGTCCAATCCATCGCTGCGCGAATTCCGCAATGACGAAGGCACCGAACCCGAGCTTTCCGCCGACGTGGTGGATTTGGTTCGCGTCTTCCGCGAGATTTTGGGCCGCTCCAAGGAGCGCCCCATCCTGCGCATTGACGAAGAGAGCGTCACCGTCGGCCAGATGATTGACTACCTGCGTCGCCGCCTGAGTTTTGAAGATCGCCCCATTCGCCTGAAGCAATTACTGCGCACGCTACACTCGCGCCAATCTTTAGTTTGCACTTTTTTGGCGCTGCTGGAAATGGTGCGCCTGCAGGCTGTTCAGTTGCGGCAGGAGTCGCTCTTTGGCGAAGTGTTAGTCCGCCGCGCCAGCGGATTCGATGCTCTGGCGAATGACGAAGCTACCATTCGCGACGATTGGCAGTAAGTAGCGAGGGCAAAGTAGCCAGAATGAAGGAATTTGGGCCGGTCGTGACTTTTAGCCGCGACATCAAAGCCGATACGAGATTTGGGCTTTAGCCCCCGAGGTAAGTAGAGCATTGAGCACAACCATTAAAAGTAAGGTAGAGGCTATCCTCTACGCCGCTGAAAATCCGGTGACGGTAGATCAAATCGCCGACTTACTCGCCGAAACTGTCGCGGGTGAGCTAGAGCTCGCTCCCGGTTCGCCCGAGCTAAAGGTCGCCGCCAAAGAGAAGGTTCGCGAAGCTATCGCTGCGCTCACCGCCGACTACTCCACCGACGAACGCGCCATGGAAGTCCGCAACATTGCGGGCGGTTATCGCATCGCCACCAAGCCTGAGCATCATGATGTGGTGCGCGGCTTCGCCAAAAGCCTTAAGCCTCCCATTCGCCTAAGTATGGCTGCGTTGGAGACTCTGGCAGTCATCGCCTATAAACAACCGGTTACCGTTCCCGAAATCAGCGAGATTCGCGGCGTAGATTCCGGTGGCGTCATCGGCACCCTACTCGAACGCAAACTCATCACCACAGGCGGACGCAAAGAAGTAATTGGCCGCCCTATTCTGTATAAAACCACAAAAGACTTTCTACTACGCTTCGGCCTGAAGGACCTCGGCGAACTGCCAAGTATTGAAGAGTTTGAGAAGCTTATTACTGATTCGCAATCGGGCCTGTTCGGCGAAGTGGGCGGCGCAGTGGCCGATGCCACTGGTGTACCCGACCTACCGGAAGAAGTTGCGGAACAAGGGGTAGCAAGCCCTGCAAATGCGGCGGGGGCAGAAGCTCCGGAAGAGGTAGCACCTGAGACGGACTCAGTAGACGCAGACGAAGAATCCGAAGCAGCGCACGAGCAAGACGCAATGCCGCAAGCCGCAGCGTCAGGTGAATCCGAAGCGCCTGAGCCTCGTGTCACACACCACGTCGAGCCTGACCCTGAAGCCGCACCCGGATCCGAGATCGTCATGGAAGAGCCTGTAATTGGCGGCTCCGCTGAGGATTCACCACCATATCCGGCAGACGCGGCAGGCTCGGAAGACTCGGAAGACGCGCCCGCAGATAGAGCGGCGCAACCGCACCACCCCGCGCCGCATGACGAACCCGAAGGCGGCAACTAATGGCTCTCGAACGGTTGCAAAAAATCATGGCCACTGCTGGCGTCGCTTCGCGGCGCAAGGCAGAGGAGTATATTCTGGCCGGCCGCGTCAGCGTCAACGGCGAAATTGTTACCGAACTAGGCACCAAGGCCGACCTCGATGTAGATCACATTAAAGTAGATGGTAAGTTGCTGCGTGAGACTGAGCGCCACGTTTACTTGATGTTGAACAAACCCAAGGGATGCGTCACTACTGCCAGCGACCCCGAGGGCCGTGAAACGGTAATGGATCTGCTGCCCAAACTTAAAGCCCGCGTGTATCCCGTTGGCCGATTGGACTATGCCAGCGAGGGCTTGTTACTACTTACTAATGACGGCGACTTAGCAAACTATTTAACCAAGGCATCTTCGCACGTCCAAAAGACCTACTTAGTCAAGGTGGCGGGCGTGCCGGATGAGCGCCAACTCGATAAGATCCGCGACGGCCTCAGCATTGGCGACGGCAAAGGCCGCACCGCCCCGGCGCCGCTCCGACTGATTAAGGAAGGCGACAACCCGTGGTTCGAGATCACTTTGATCGAAGGCCGCAATCGCCAGATCCGCAAAATGTTTGAACGCATCGGCCATCACGTCGAAAAAATCCGCCGCGTCAAGTACGGCCCGTTGTTTCTAGACGTCCCGCCCGGCGTCTCCCGCGCGCTAACACTAGAAGAAGTCGCCAAGCTGAAAGGCTCAGGCCGCCCCGCTCCGCGACACAAGGTTGCGCCGAAGAAGTGAGCGCTCACTCGCCGCGTCCAACTTACTGTTTTCAAGGAGAATCCTCGTGTCCCAAGAAAATGTAGCGTTGATTCAAGGCATCTACGAGGCGTTCGCTGCCGGCGATGTCCCCACCGTGCTCGGCGCCATGTCGCCCACCATCGAATGGCTCGAGGCAGAGAATTTTATCTACGCTGATGGCAATCCCTACATCGGACCCGAGGCCGTGCTCAATGGCGTGTTCATGCGGTGCGTCACCGAGTGGGAGGGCTTTACTGTCACGCCCGAAGCCTTCCACGACGCGGGTGATACCGTTATCGTCACTGGTCGCTACACTGGCCGGAACAACGCGACCGGCAAGCCGCTCAACGCGCAGATGGCTCATTTCTGGACGCTGCAAGATGGCAAGGTCGTTCGCTATCGCCAACTTGCAGACACCCTACAAACCTTTCAGGCAGCGAACAAGTAGTTCCCCACCACTTTCCGGACGGGGGTGCGTGGATTGCGTCGCACACCCGCCGTATTTCTTACGCAGGGGATTCCGCCCTCGCGTTTCCCCCTTGCATTTCCCCTTGCATTCCCGCCCCATCCCATGCTTTTGTGACCCACGGCACGGCGCGGCCGTGCCTCCCCTTATAATCTAATAAGCGGAACTGATTGCGAGGTCGCCATGGCCGCGTTCCTGGAAGCAGTACCCGCTCGCATTCGTACGCTCGGAGCGTACCAACCGGGCAAGTCTATTCGACAAGCAGAACAGGAGTCGGGCGTGTCCTGCATCAAGCTGGCCTCCAATGAAAATCCCTATGGCCCGTCGCCGCTGGCGGTTGCGGCCATGCAGCGTGAGCTGGCCGGGGTCAACTTTTATCCGGATCAAGATTCGCTCGACCTGCGCGCCGCGCTCGCCACCTATGCAGGTGTGCAGCCGGAGCAGGTGCTGCCCACGGCCGGTTCCAGCGATTTGATCTTGTTGCTGCTGCGCTTGTTGCTTGGCCCCGGCAGCAATGCCGTTGGCGGCGACCTTTCGTTCTTTCTTTATCGCATCATGACGAAGTCGGTCGGCGGCACGCTCAAGCAAGTGCCCATGGTGAACCATGCCTACGATCTCGACGCCATTGCCGCCGCGATTGACCACAACACTCGCGTGGTGTTGCTGGCGAACCCAAACAACCCCACGGGTACGCTATTTACCGCTGACGAGTTCGAGCGCTTTCTGGATAAGGTGCCCGCGCGCGTGGTGGTCGCACTCGACGAAGCCTACTCCGACTACGCGGAAGAGTTTGCGGTTCGCCGCAATGTAGTGTGGTCGCGCGCCTTTGACTACGTGCGCCAAGGCCGCAACGTGCTGGTGTTACGAACCTTTTCTAAAGCACACGGTCTAGCCGCCGTCCGCTGCGGCTGGGGTGCGGGTCCGGCGGAACTGATTGGCATGCTGGCCAAGTTGCGCACACTTTTTTCGGTATCGTCGGTGGCGCAGGCCGCTGCGCTGGCGGCGCTGGGCGATCTGGAACACATCCACAAATCTGCCATTGCCAATGCAGAAGGCGAAGCCGCGCTCAGCCATGCACTGGCGGAAGCAGGCTATCCCGGTGTGCCCACCTGGGGCAACTTTATTTTTGTGGAAACAGGCGAGCCCGCGCTCGAAGTCGCGGCCAAGCTGGAAAAACAAGGTGTGATCGTGCGTCCGATGAAGGCCTGGGGCGCGCCCACTGCCATTCGCGTCAGCATTGGCACATCTGCGCAGAACGAACTGTTCCTCACCGCCTTCCGCAAAGTGATGCCTGCACACTAGCGCCGTAGGTGTTGCGTAGTGCTACGTAGGTGCTGAGTGGTGTTGGGAGGCGCTTGCCGTCTACTGGCAGCGCACGGCTGGCCGCCGTCTGCTGCTACTTCTGGCACTTCGCGCAATAGTGCGCGCTGCGCCCCGCAATCACAATCCGCTCGATCGGTAACTTACACTTACGGCACGGCTCGCCTTCGCGTCCATACACCCGATGCTTCAGTTGGAAGAAGCCGGGTTCGCCATTCGCGGTCACGTAGTCGTTGATGGAAGAGCCCCCCAACTTGATCGCCTCCGCCAGCACCTTTTGCACCGCCCGATGCAGTTTGCACATCTCCACGCCAGTCAGCGACGTTGCCCTGCGCATCGGACGGATCCCCGCCCGACTCAGCGCTTCATCCGCATAAATATTGCCCACGCCCGCAAGCAGCGACTGATTCAGCAATGCACTCTTGATCGGCGTTTTGCGGCCCTTGAATAGCTCCGCAAACCCTGCGGCACTCACCGTCAGCGGCTCTACTCCGGGCGCGGCAAAATCCGCAGCAGGCTTTACTGCAAGCCGCCCAAAGCGCCGCGGATCCACAAACCGCAACTCGCGACCGCTTACTAGTTTCGCTATCAGATGCGTGTGCTTGGCTACTTCCTCAGCCGCTTCCACCACCAGCATCCGGCCGGTCATGCCGAGGTGCACAATCCACTGCGCGCGCTCGGCGGCGGTTCCGTTCGATTCGGCAGCCGTCTTCGCCTCTTTTCTCTTCGTCGCGTTGCTCTTCACAGCCTTGCTCTTCACCGCCTTGCTCTTCACGGGCATGCTCTGTGCGCCTCGTTCCGCGCGCGTTAGTTCCACCACAATGTGTTTGCCGGTGCGATGCACCGCAGCAATGCGCGCCCCAGTCAGCACCCGTACAATCTCAGCGGCGGGCGACTGCAACGGCTCCGGCTTTTCGCCCAGCCACACCGATTCAATTACATCGCCCTGCACCCGCTGATGCAGGCCGTTGGCTATGGTTTCTACCTCTGGCAGTTCTGGCATACGCTGAGTGTATCGCGGCAACCAGGGGCGAAGCCTGTGCGAAACTCGCGTTGCCCCTGCGCCTCGCAAGCGTTATCATCGTAGAGGGTAAATAGGCGGCTGCTTCGCCTCTCAATACGCCGCCTCCGCACTGGACGCGGCTATCTTCACGATCTTTTTTGGAGCGTACGTTGAACATGAAAAAGGCTGCGGGAAAAACTGCGGTCATTATTGGGGCCCAGTGGGGCGACGAAGGTAA
This sequence comes from Acidobacteriaceae bacterium, assembly GCA_025356095.1. Taxonomy (GTDB): domain Bacteria; phylum Acidobacteriota; class Terriglobia; order Terriglobales; family Acidobacteriaceae; genus JANXUR01. The sequence goes on from JANXUR010000115.1 coordinate 25,062, forward strand.
GGGCAAGATCGTGGACGTTCTTTCGCAGAACTTTCAGGTCGTAGCCCGCTACGCTGGCGGGCACAACGCCGGACACACCGTTATTATCAACGGCAAAAAATTTATTCTTCAGTTGGTGCCTTGCGGCGTCCTGCGGCCCGGTTGCCTTTCCGTCATCGGCAACGGCGTGGTGCTTGACCCCATGGCCTTTTTGAAGGAAGTCGGCGCACTGCGCGCCAACCACGTTGCGGTAGATGGCCACCTGTTCGTCTCCAATCGCGCCCACGTGATTCTGCCATACCATCGCATGATTGAGCTGGCCTCAGAAAATGCGCCGGGTCGGGTGAAGATTGGCACCACCTCGCGCGGCATCGGCCCTACGTATGAAGACAAAATGGGTCGCCGCGGCCTGCGCGTCGCCGACATGTTCGATTCCGCCACCATGGAGCAGCACATTGAAAACGCCTGCCGCGAAAAGAACACCATCGCGCACGCGCTGTTCAACTCCGCGCCCATTGACCCGCACCAGATGTTCGAGGAGTACGCCACCGCTGCTGAAGAACTGCGACCGTTTGTCCGCGACACGGCCGCGTTGCTGAATCGCTCACTGCGCGAAGGCAAGAACATTATGTTTGAAGGCGCCCAGGGCACCATGCTGGATATTGACCACGGCAGCTATCCCTTCGTCACCTCATCGAGCGCGACTTCCGGCGGCGCGGTAATCGGCACAGGCGTCCCGCCCAATGCCATTCAAGACGTTATCGGCATTACCAAAGCCTATTGCACCCGCGTCGGCGAAGGTCCCTTCCCCACCGAGTTGCATGGTGCCGATGGCGAAGACCTGCGCGCCAAGGGCAACGAGTACGGCGCGGTCACCGGACGCCCCCGCCGCTGCGGCTGGCTTGACCTGCCCCTGCTGCGCTACTCAGCGATGATCAATGGCTTTACCTGGCTGGTGGTCACTAAGCTCGACGTGCTCGACCATCTGGCGGAGATTCCGGTTTGCGTCGGCTATCGCGTAGATGGCAAGCCTACTGACGAGATTCCCGCCCGCGGCACCGGCTACGAGAAGATTGAGTGCATCTACAAGACCATGCCGGGCTGGCGCACCCCTACCGTCGGCATTGATCATTTCGACAAGTTGCCGCAGGCCGCCCAGGAATATTTGCGCTTCATTGAGCGCGAAACCGATGCGCCCATTGGCATGGTTTCCACCGGCCCCGATCGCGACCAGACCATGCTAGTGAAGGGATTCGCCGAAGCCTTTGGCGTGACCATGGACGGCGGAGAATCCCACGGATGATTGCACTGATTGTGAATTTTAGCGTTCGGCCCGGTACCGAAGTAGAGGTGAAGCGGCTGATTGCCCTGATGGAGCACAACACGCGCCTGGAGCCGGGTTGCCACGCCTATATCGGCTTGCAGTCCCTTGACGACCCGCTGGCCTTCAGCTTTTATGAAGAGTACGACAATCAGGCGGCGCTGGATGCACATTGGGCATCGCCTTACTTCGCCGAGTATGTGACGAACGGCCTGACGCATCTTTACGACAAGATCGAGAAGTCTCTCTATACCGTCGTAAGTAAACCGTAATCAGTTCAATTCTTGCTGGATAGGTGGAGATTGTTGCGTTGAGCGAATCGCAAGGCAAAATTAGGTTTGTGGAACTCAAGGGCGATGTCTGCATCGCCTCGGCAACCTGCTGTGTGGTTGCCGGAGAAATTTTTAAGCACGACGCCGCCAAGCGCACCACGAACATGCTCTGCAAAAACGGCAGCTTGACGCAACTGAAAGTAGCAGTAGAAGAGTTAGTGCTCTCCGAAGGTGCCGCAAACACCGGCAGTCAAGACGCCGCCCTCTCGTCCGCAGCAGGCATGTGTCCTGTAGCCGCCATCCGCCTGTATGACGCCGAAGGCCGCCGCCTCGAACCCGATTCGCTCGAAGCGATGTAATCACTACCGCTGAGTGCTTTACCTGAGTCCAGCCCACTTTGCCGGAGTCAGGTGCGCCAACAGAAGCCAACTTACGTCTTGTCACACATCAATACACCACCACTCGCGTAGCTATCGCGCGGTGTGTCGTGGAACGCCACTACAATCGCTTCCCTCTTCGCTCCCGCGTCTTCCACCAGCACATCTGTAATGCGCGCTGCAACCTTGCGCTTCTGCTCCACCGTGCGGCCCTCCAACAACGTGATATGAACGAGTGGCATCAGTATCTCCTCCTAAGTTATCCTATTGAGCGAAACGGGGAACAGCGGCTCTGCCGCTGTTCCCCGTGAATTCGACATACTCCTGCTCCGCAAACAAGCATGTAGGGCGGAGCGATTGTTCAACTACTTCGCCAGTTCGTATCCGGCGAAGAAGAAGCTCAGTTCAAAACGCGCAGTATCTTCCGCGTCAGAACCGTGAATCGCATTGAACTCAATGTTAGTAGCCCACTTCTTGCGGATGGTACCCTCTTCAGCCTTGGCCGGATCTGTCGCGCCCATCAGTTTGCGCAGGTCTGCAATGGCATTTTCTTTCTCCAATGCCAGCGCCACAATTGGGCCGCTGGACATGAACTCAGTGAGCGAACCATAAAACGGACGCGCCGCGTGCACGGCATAAAACTGCTCCGCCTGCGACTTCGAGATTTCCAGCATCTTCATGGCGAGGATGCGGAAACCCTGACTTTCAAACTGCTCAATGATGTCGCCGATAGCTCCACGCTTTACCGCGTCGGGCTTAATGATGGTAAATGTGCGTTGTAGTGTCATAAGTCGTCTTCGTCGCTTTCTATTCTTTATCTATTGCCGCGAATCTCAGCTTCCGTACACAAAGGCGTGCGCAACCAGTCTTAAAAACCCGAACCTGAAGCTCGAAACTGCTGTTATTTCCCAATCGCGCGCGCCACGGCTTCGCCCATCTCTGCTGGCGAAACTACAACGTGGATGCCCGCGTCGGTCATCACCTTCATCTTCTCTTCCGCCGTGCCCTTGCCACCTGCAATAATGGCACCGGCATGGCCCATGCGGCGGCCTTCTGGAGCGGTCTGCCCAGCGATAAAGCCAACCACCGGCTTCTTCATGTTGGCCTTCACCCAGGCGGCGGCGGTCTCTTCCGCGCTGCCACCAATTTCGCCAATCATGATTACCGCCTCGGTATCGGGATCATCATTGAACAACTTCATGGCGTCAATATGCGTGGTGCCAATAATCGGGTCACCGCCGATGCCAATCGCTGTGCTCTGCCCTATACCGCGCTGAGTAAGCTGATGCACTGCCTCATACGTCAGGGTGCCTGAGCGCGAAACAATGCCCACACTACCTTCTTTATGAATGCGTCCTGGCATGATGCCGATCTTGCACTTACCCGGCGAAATCACACCAGGACAGTTCGGCCCAATCAGCCGCGATCCTTTACCTTGCATGTAAGCCCAGGCCTTGATCATGTCCATCGCCGGAATACCTTCGGTGATGCACACAATCAGCGCAATGCCCGCGTCGGCCGCTTCCATAATCGCTTCGCCGCCGCCCGGAGGGGGCACAAAGATTACCGTCGCATTGGCTCCCGTCTTCTCCACTGCTTCTTGCACGGTGTTAAACACGGGCCAGCCCTCATGCGTGGTTCCTCCCTTTCCCGGAGTAACTCCGCCCACCACCTGTGTGCCGTACTCCGCACACTGCTTGGCGTGGAAGGTACCTTCTTTGCCCGTCAGGCCTTGCACAATCAACCGCGTGGACTTGTCTACTAGTACGCTCATGAATTGTTTTCCTAAAATTGCATTCGCAGCCAAGGCCGCGTTCCAACTTGTTATCAACCTTAGCGGAGCGAAGGCACCCTACTTAGCCCGCAAACTCGCACACAGCCCTACTGTATCCCGGCCGCCGCGGCCACAACCTTCTCCGCTGCGTCCTTCATAGTTTGCGCCACTATAAAGTTCAAACCCGACTCCGCCAGTATCTTGCGGCCTTCTTCTACATTGGTGCCTTCCAGCCGCAACACGATCGGCAACTGAATGTTCGTCTTCCGCGCTGCTTCCACCACGCCCTTGGCTAGCGTATCCACGCGCAAAATGCCGCCGAAGATGTTAATCAAAACCGCCTTCACCGCGTGGTCGCTCAACAAAATCTCAAACGCGTGGGTAATCTGCTCGGCATTCGCACCGCCACCCACATCCAAAAAGTTCGCTGGCATTCCGCCTGCATACTTAATAATGTCCATGGTCGCCATCGCCAGGCCCGCACCATTCACCATGCAGCCCACCGTGCCATCCAGCTTGATGTAGTTCAAGTTGTACTTCGAGGCTTCCACTTCCAGCGGGTCTTCCTCGTGGATGTCGCGCAGCTCCCGCACATCGGGATGCCGGAACAGCGCGTTGTCATCAAACGTCACCTTGGCATCCAGCGCAAACACCCTGCCATCCGTCGTGGTAATGAACGGGTTGATCTCCATCAGCGAGCAATCCATCTCTTGATTCGCCTTGGCCAGCGCGATCATAAACGGCACTGCCTGCTTCACCTGCTCGCCCCTCATGCCCAGATTAAAGGCCAGCCGCCGCGCCTGGAAGCCTGTCAGGCCTACGCCGGGGTCAATCACTTCTTTCAAAATCGCCGCGGGGTCTTTTGCTGCTACTTCTTCAATCTCCATACCACCCGATTTCGAGGCCATGAAAACCAGCTTCGAGATCGCACGATCCAGCACGATGCCCAAATACAGCTCGCGCTCAATCGGCAACGTCTCTTCCACCAGCAACTGGCGGACGATGCGCCCTTCGGGCCCGGTCTGGTGCGTGACTAGGTTCATGCCCAGTATCTGTGCCGCCAGTTCGCCCACTTGTTCAACGGTCTTGGCGATTTTCACGCCCCCGCCCTTGCCGCGGCCACCGGCATGGATCTGCGCCTTCACCACCGCGCCCGTCGCGCCTTGCTCGAACAGCATCCTGGCCACACTCACCGCTTCATCGCGGGTGGAAGCTACTTCTCCCCGCGGCACCGCGACGCCGTACTTCCGCAGAATGTCTTTTGCCTGAAACTCGTGAATTTTCATGATTGCCTTTACGCGCCTTGGCGGCTGCTGCCCGCTGTATAAGAGGATGCAAGGCCCGCACTGCGCCCCGCACCGAAATCGCAAACACTTGATTTTAGCGGATTGGCGCAGCCCGAAGCAAAACGCCCCGCCCGCCCCGCCTCCTTCGCCAACTTTCGTTGTTGTTTGTCACCTTTTTGCCCACAGCGACTCATAGTAAGGGAAGTCAGTTCGGCCCCATCAGCAACCGCAGCATTGGCCGGACGAAAGGAACCACCCTCATGACTCGTATTTCAGCTTTGAATCCCGCAGAGACCACCGGTAAGACTGCTGAACTGCTCGCCGGCGTGCAAAAGCAGCTTGGCATCACGCCGAACTTGATGAAGACTTTAGCCCACAGCACCGCTGGCCTCGAAGCCTACCTCAACTTCAACGGTAGCCTGGCGCATGGCAAGCTCAACCCCAAGCTGCGTGAGCTGATCGCCGTGGCAGTGGCGCAGGAGAATAGCTGCCAATATTGCCTCTCCGCCCACACCACCATTGGCGGTATGGTCGGCCTTACTCCCGAACAGACCAACGACGCACGTGACTTCGCTTCCGCCGACGCTAAAACCGCGGCGGGTCTGCATTTCGCCAAGGCGGTGCTCCAGCAGCGCGGCCAAATTGCCGATGCTGAACTGGCGTCCGTTCGTGCCGCGGGCTTTAGTGACGCCGAAGTCGTGGAGATCATCGCCCACGTCTCGCTCAACATCTTTACCAATTACTTCAACAACGTCGCCGCTACCGAAGTGGACTTCCCGTTGGTAAGTCTGGAACGCGAAGCGGTTACAGTCGCCTAACTGGTTGCCGGAAGCAAGCTGCACGCCCCACGTCCTGGACACTTCCCGGACGTGGGTGCCGGTAGCATAGACTATCGGGGGTCTCGATTTCCCCCAACGAGGAATCCTCGCATGCCTAGCCCCATCATTCCACCATTCACGCCGGCCACGGCTCTGGCCAAAGTGCAAGCCGCCGAAGATGCCTGGAACAGCCGTGACCCTGAGCGCGTTGCCAAGGCATACTCGGAAGATTCCCAGTGGCGTAATCGCACCGAGTTCTTCACCGGCCGCCCCGCTATCATCGAATTCCTTACTCGCAAGTGGGCCAAGGAACTCGACTATCGCCTCATGAAAGAGCTGTGGTGTTTCACCGACAACCGTATCTCGGTGCGCTTTGAGTACGAATGGCATGACGACGGCGGCCAGTGGTTTCGCACCCACGGCAACGAGCATTGGGAGTTTAACGACGACGGCCTGATGCGCCGCCGCGATATGAGCGCCAACGACTACCCCATTGCGGAAGCAGAGCGAAGACTCCGTTAACCCGGCCGTCCCGGAGCGGTTGACCCCGAGACATTTGTCTGCAAAGATGGCAGCGCATCGTTTTTTATCGGCTCAAACTTTCAGCCTTCCCCCAAGGAGCACTCCTTGAAGATGACACGCTTTATCACCGCATTCACCTTGACTGGCTTGCTTTGCGCCGTTGCCGCGCGGCCAGCCTCCGCCCAAGTCGCGGGTGAGCACTACTCCGTCAGCCCCGCCCATCCCGTGGCCTCGATTCAAGATACCGAAACCCTCGCCCAGCATGATGCCCGCATGCACTGGTGGCGCGAGGCGCGCTTTGGCATGTTCATCCATTGGGGCTTGTACTCGATCCCGGCTGGCACCTGGAATGGCCAGCAAATCCCCAACATCGGCGAGTGGATCATGAACACCGCCTCCATTCCCGTGGCTCAGTACAAGGCGTTGGCGCCCCAGTTCAATCCCACATCCTTCAACGCTCACGACATCGTCGCCCTCGCCAAGTCTGCGGGCATGAAGTACATCGTCATCACCAGCAAGCACCACGACGGCTTTGCCATGTTCGGCTCCAAGGCCGACCCCTTCAACATTGTCAGCGCAACGCCGTTTCATCGCGACCCGCTGCGCGAGCTCGCGGAGGAGTGTAACAAGCAAAGCATCAAGCTGGGCTTTTATTATTCGCAGGATCAGGATTGGACCGCACCCGGCGGCGCGGCCTACAAAACCGGCAGTCACAACGCCCCCAATCATCACTGGGATCCCGCACAGGACGGCACCTTCGCCGACTATCTCCACACCAAAGCAATTCCGCAGATGAAGGAGCTGCTCGCCAACTACCATCCCGCCGTTATCTGGTTCGACACTCCAACCGACGACATGACACCAGCCCTCGCGGGTGAAATCGTTTCTCTGGTCAACCAATATCCCAGCCTCATCTGGAATAATCGGCTCGGCGGCGGCTACAAAGGCGACACCGAAACTCCAGAGCAATACATTCCGCCGCAGGGTTATCCCGGACGCGACTGGGAAGCCTGCATGACCATCAACGACACCTGGGGATACAAGTCCTACGACACTAACTTCAAATCCACCGAAACCCTGCTGCGCAACCTGATTGATATCGCCAGCAAAGGCGGCAATTACCTACTGAACATTGGCCCGGACTCCAAAGGCAACGTGCCCGCAGGTGAGTCCGACCGCTTGCGCGAAGTGGGGAAGTGGCTCGCGGTGAATGGCGTAGCCATCTACGGCACACGCGCCACATTGTTTGGCAGCGAGGCTGGCCGCTTCAGCCCCACTGAGAAAGATGAAGACGGCAAGCCGAAGTTTGTTCCCGCCTGGGACTGGCGGTCCACCACGGCGGCCGACCGCATCTATATTGCGCTCTTCAAGTGGCCGGGAAAATTCCACCTAGACAACACTCCTCGCACCGTGACCAGCGCCTACCTGCTGGCCGACCCGGCACACACACCACTCCCGCTAACCAAGACCGCGACCGGCATTGACGTTGCCTTGCCAAGTCGCGCTCTAGACCCCATCGCCACCGTGCTGGTGCTGGAGACGAAGTGAGATGATGCGCGTCATCTCACTCAACGTCGCGACGCCCAGCGTCATCACCTGGCGCGGAGAAACCTTCACCACCGGTATCTACAAGCAGCCCGTGGAAGGTAAAGTCCGCCTGCGTACGCTGAACTTCGATGGCGACCGTCAAGCCGACCTCTCCGTGCACGGCGGCCCGCTCAAGGCGGTGTACGCCTACGCTTCGGAGCACTATGCAGGCTGGCGCGACGAACTGAGTTCGGACGCCCATGCCGCCACTTTACTAAGCGAATGGGGAGCCTTCGGCGAAAACCTGACCACTGAGGGGTTGACGGAAGACAACGTGCAGATTGGGGATCAATTCCGCATGGGCACAGCGCGGGTGATGGCCGTGCAGCCTCGCCAGCCCTGCTACAAGCTGGTGGCCAAATTCGATCGCGACGAGATCGCCGACCGAATGATGAGGAATGGCTTCAGCGGAATCTATTTTTCTGTGCTCGAAGAAGGGGATGTGCAGGCGGGTGACGAAATCGTCCGTTTGTCGGGTCGCGACTCCAGTGTCAGCGTGGCCGAAGTCAATCGCTTGATTGCCAGCGATCGGCTCAACATCAGCCTGCTGCGGCGTGCGGTGCAAGTCACCGAACTGCCCGAAGGCTACATTCGCCGGTTCCAATCACGGCTGCGACAACTCGAACCCTAGTCTGCAACAGCAGCATGAACGAAAAAAGGCTTCGCGCAATCGCGGAGCCTTCGCTTTGCCCCAGCAACAGTCCTAGTCGCCGCCCGAGCCTGCTAGGCTCTCGCGAACCGCAACCGGCCGCACCTTCTGCGGGGCCAGCAGCATCTTCACCCCATAAATCACCACGCCCGCCGCCATCAGCAGCAAGCCAAATTCAAGCGAGCTCATGCCTAGAATCTCCTCATGCTCGCTGCGAACAATGCCGAAGCCCAGCAGCATCATCGGTGCCACGCCAATCAGGATTGCGCCCAACTTGCCGCCCGGCACCTTGAAAGGACGATGTAACTGCGGCTCGCGGAAGCGCAGCACCGCCAGCGCCACAAACTCCAAGCCCAGACTCGCGCCATACACAAGAATGTCGAGCGTCACCAGCCGGTCAAACCCCAGCAGCAGGCACGGCACCCAACACACCGCCAGCACTACAATCGAAAGCCAAGGCGCACGCCACTGGTTCTGCCTCTCGAAAGCCTTGGGCAGCATTCCATCCTTTGCCATCGCCAGCGGCAGCCGCGCGTAGCTCATCACCAGCGCGTTGAACATCCCAAACGCGCTGATCATCCCGCCCACCACCAGCGCCACCCGCAGCCATTCGCCACCCAGCATCCCTGCCAGATCCGCCCACGAACCCGTCTCAAAGGCGCCGGGCGTCAGGCCCGTCATCCACATCGCCGCCACCGGCAACAGGTAGCTTACCGCCACCAGCACCACGGCCAGCAGCATCGCTCGCGGATACGTCTTCTGCGGCTTTTCCACCTCGGTCGCAATGGTCGAGGCGTTGTCCCACCCCATGTAATTCCACATGGCGATGAGTAGCCCACCCATGATGTCTAGCCCGCCGCCCGGGTTGATGGCCGCAACATGCACCAGCGCACCGTGTTTGAAAGGTGCCAACAACACAATCGCAATAAACGGTGACGACAGCAGCACAAACAGCCATAGTGACGTACTCGCCACCAGCTTCACCCCAAACACATTCATCAGCACGCAGACCGCGATGACCGCCAGCCCCACGAAAAACTTGTTGTAACTTTCGTTCACCCACGGCACCAGCCGCCCCATGTAGGTAACAAACAGCGTGGGGTAAATCGCCATGTCAAACACACTGGCCGCCAACGAGAGCCACGCCTCCTGAAAACCCCAGAAGTTGCCCATCGCCCGCCGCACCCAGGCATAAAACCCACCTTCAAACGGAAGCGCGCTCGCCAGTTCGCCGATCATGAACGCCGTCGGCAGACTCCACAGTACGGGCGTGATCGCAAGTATCAGCAGCGCTTGGCCGTAGCCCGCGCCATGCACAATCTCTTCCGTGCCATAGGTTCCGCCCGAGACCATAAAGAAGGTCGCGGCGGCCAGGGGCCACACGGTGAGCCGCATAAACAGTTTCTTGGAGGGCGGAGAGCTGGAAGTGGAGGGACTAGCGGATGAAACCCTGGGGACAGCCGACATGGCGGCGCGAGCAGTGGCCAATTTCTATGGCTTCCTCCTTGAACGACTCACTCTCACCACCTTGGCCGCTGCACGCCAAGGTTCGCGGTGTTGGCGATTCCGCGCATTTCGGTGGAGTTGGTTCGCAAGATTTAGATTACAGAATATTGTGGCTCTTGCGGAAACAATTTCGCGCCAAAGGGCCGCCCGCTCGTTGCCTGTCGCGACAGTTCTTACACCTTCTCAAACAGCCCGGCCCGCGGATCCTCTGGATTCAGTTCCGCCAGCTCGCGCAGCAACTCCTTCGTCCGCTCATCGCGCGGCATGGGAACCGCGATCTGGATCTCTACAATTTCGTCGCCGCGCTGGCCTTCCCGCGAAGCGGATGGCACACCCTTTTCCCGCAGCCGCAGCTTCTGTCCGCTCTGCGTTCCCGGAGGCACCCGCAGCAGCGCCCGCCCGTCAATCGTCGGAACTTCCACCTTCGCGCCCAGCGCCGCTTCGCTCACCGAGATCGGCACCGTCAGCGTAATGTCATCGCCATCGCGTGTGAACACCGCATGTTGCCCCACCCGCAGAATCACATAGAGATCGCCCGCCGCTCCGCCCTGCGACCCTGCGTTGCCCCTGCCCGCCACACGTATCCGCTGGCCATCCCGCGTACCCGCCTTGATGCGCACCTCAATTGGCGTCACGTTATGGGTGGCACCCGCACCCCCACAATGCTTGCACGGCGAAAAGTTTTTGCCCGTCCCGTGGCAGCGGGGACACTGCACATTGAACTTCATCCTGCCGCCCATCTGCGTCACTTGCCCCGAGCCTTTGCACTCGGCGCACACTCCGGGACTTTCCAACGCACCACTTCCGTGGCAGCGACCGCACACTTCACGCCGCGGAATATTAAGCTTCACCACCGTGCCGCGAATCGCATCCCAAAAACTGATGCTTGCTAGGTATTCCAGGTCAGCCCCAACCTGCGGCGCAGCTTGGGGCTCGTGGCCCGCACCTCCGCCGCTAAACATGCCGGAGAAAATATCCTTGAAGCCACCACCGCCGCTGCTGCTTTGCTGCCGAGGCCGCTTGCCCACGCTATCAATGATGTCCGAAAAATCGAATCCGTCGAAATCCACCCGCGTACCACCCTGCGGAGTGTAGGCACCGCCGCCCGCGTAGCCGCCCGTACCCTGCGGTGTCCCTGCCCGGGCGTAGGCCTCGGCTGCCTCGGGTGTAATGTTGTCCGAGTAGTAGCCAAACTGGTCGTAAATCTTGCGCTTTTTGGGGTCGCTTAGAACTTCATTGGCTTCTGAAAGCGTCTTAAACTTCTCTTCCGCAGTCTTGTCGCCCGCGTTCACATCAGGATGGTACTTGCGCGCCATCTTCTTGAACGCCTTGCGAATGTCTTCCGCAGAAGCAGTCTTCTTGACGCCAAGCGTCGCGTAATAGTCTTTGGTGGGAGTGGCCATGGAATGTGTGGACTCGCTGTCTCGCGACTCTAACTATATCGTCTCCAGCCGCTCCCGATCCCCAGGATGTATCGCCTCGACCTCACGATAGCGGGCAAAGTCGGCCGTGTTCATGGTGATAATCGAATGCACACGATGGCTCAACATCACCGCCACAATTCGCGCATCATGCACCTGTGCGCCTCGCACGCTATAGCGGCAAACCAAGTCGTGCCAAATCGCGGGTGTTTCGCTGGTCTCGCTGAGGACGCGAACGGTGTTTCGAACCACCTGAAGGTAGCGATCGGCATCGGAAAGGCTCATGCCAAATCCGTTTGCAGACTCAGGGCGAGTGCAGACATTCCAAAATTCAGCCAGATTTTGCAAAGAGCAGCCAAACTCTAGGCCGTGTGTACCCGACTGCTTCATTAGATTGGCGACCAGATCATAGTCTGGCCTTTGAACCGCCACCGTCCGAAGCAGGACGTTGCTATCGAGAAAGCATCGGCGCGGGGCAGTCATCTAGTCGTGATCTTGATAGAAGCTCTCTCGGCTAAATGCCTCTTCCGGCAACACAGGCAGGCGCTCACCGCCCTCGGCCATCGCGCGCAGAAACGCTTCTGCCTTTTCCGGTGTCATTGGGCCGGGCCCATCTTCCGCGCTCGCGCTCCCGGCCTCACGCAGCAAGGCGTTGGCATACTCGGTCAGTGACATACCTAGCGCCTCGGCGTCGCGCACCAAGCGGCCCTCGACCTCGGGCGCAAGCTCAATCTGAATCGTCATGGCTTTCAGTCTTCTTAAAAACATTGAAGGAGGGCTGTCCTTGGCTCGGTCAGCCCTCTCTCAACTTCCGACTCTACTTCGAGTCTAGCACTTTAATGATTGCGTCAATTAGACTTGCTATCTGTTTAAGTTTTTCATCAGACAAACGCGAAACTGTAAGCTTTACGCCGCACTCTTGCAGCTTCGCACCAAGATCAGCGTTATGTTGCATCTGGCGCACCTCCTTTCCTCGTGGATTCGCTTTCAAGATTTACTTCTTCGCCTCGGTCTCCACATCCACATACTCGGCGTCAATCACGCCTTCATCCTTCTTGGCCGAACCAGCACCCGCACCGTCGGCGTGGGCCCCATCCGTGTGGACCGCGCCATCGTCGCCAGCCCCCGGAGCCGCACCCGCTGCAGTCGCTGCCTTGTACATCTCCTCGGCCAGCTTGTGCGACGCGGCTTGCAAGCTCTCATGCGCTTTATCCATGCTCGCCTTGTCACCTGCCGTCAGTGCGCTTTTGGCATCTGCAATGGCATTTTCCACGTTCGAGCGATCAGCTTGCCCGATCTTGTCGCCATTCTCCCGCAGCATCTTCTCCACGTTATACAGCAGCGAATCCATCTGATTGCGCGAGTCAATCTCCTCGCGCTTCGCTTTGTCTTCCGCCGAGTGTGCGTCGGCCTCTTTTGCCATGCGTTCCACCTCTTCCTTGCTCAGGCCGGAGGACGACGTGATGGTGATCTTCTGGTCTTTGCCGGTGGCATTGTCTTTCGCCGTCACATTCAAAATGCCGTTGGCATCAATATCAAACGTCACTTCAATCTGCGGCACGCCGCGCGGTGCCGGAGGAATGCCCGTCAGTTGAAACTTGCCCAGCGTGCGGTTGTCCCGTGCCAGCGGCCGCTCGCCCTGCAGTACATGTACTTCCACCGACGTCTGGTTATCCGCCGCCGTGGAGAACGTTTCCGTCTTGCGCGTCGGAATCGTGCTGTTGCGGCCAATCATCTGCGTAGAAACCCCGCCCATGGTCTCAATCGAAAGCGTCAGTGGAGTCACGTCCAGCAGCAGCAGGTCCTTTACTTCGCCACCCAGCACGCCACCCTGAATCGCCGCGCCGATTGCCACCACTTCATCAGGATTCACACCACGATGCGGTTCTTTGCCAAACAACTCTTTCACCATCGCCTGAATGCGGGGCATCCGGGTTTGTCCGCCGACCAGAACCACTTCGTCAATCTTGTCGGCAGTCACGCCGGCATCCTTCAATGCCTGCTTGCACGGAGCGATCGAGCGGCTCAGGATGTCTTCAATCATGCTCTCCAGCTTGGCGCGCGTAAGCCGCTTCACCAAATGCTTGGGTCCACTGGCGTCCGCTGTGATGAACGGCAGGTTGATTTCTGTCTCCATCGTGGTAGAAAGCTCGATCTTGGCCCGCTCGGCTGCATCGCGCAGACGTTGCAGCGCCATCTCATTGCCTTTGCCCCGCAGGTCGAGCCCTTCATCTTTCTTGAACTCGTCAATCAACCAGTCCACGATGCGCTGGTCAATATTGTCGCCGCCCAAGTGGGTGTCGCCGTTGGTGGACTTCACCTCGATTACGCCTTCGCCCACCTCCAGGATCGAAACGTCAAAGGTGCCACCGCCAAAGTCGTATACGGCGATCAGCTCGTCCTTCTTTTTGTCGAGTCCGTAGGCCAGCGCCGCCGCCGTTGGCTCGTTGATAATGCGCTTTACCTCAAGACCCGCGATCTTGCCCGCATCCTTAGTCGCCTGCCGCTGCGCGTCATTAAAGTAAGCAGGCACGGTAATCACCGCTTCCGTCACAGGCTCACCCAGATAGTCCTCAGCAGCCTTTTTCAGCTTCTGCAGAATCAGCGCTGACACCTGCGGCGGAGTCTGCTCCTTATCCTGCGCCACCACGGCCAGGTGGTCGCCCGACTGCACCACCTTGTAGGGCACCATCTTCATCTCTTCATTCACTTCGTCGAAGCGGCGACCCATAAAGCGCTTGATGGAGTAAATTGTGTTGGTCGGGTTAGTGATGGCCTGCCGCTTGGCCACCTGGCCCACGAGTCGCTCGCCATTCGCGGCAAATCCCACTACGGAAGGCGTGGTCCGACCACCTTCTTCATTGGCGATTACCTTGGGGTCGCCACCTTCCATCACCGCCACCACCGAGTTGGTCGTGCCCAAATCAATGCCGATAATCTTGCCCATAATATTGCTCTCCTTAAACGTTGAATCCCGCAAAACTGCCGAAAATCGGTCCTGCGCCTGCTGTCATCCTGAGCGAAGCGAAGTACCCCTACCCCAGCTAGCCACCCCACTGAAAATCCCTGTCATCCTGAGCGAAGCGAAGAACCCCTACCACCGGCTAGCCGCCCGCACCCGTAACTGTCATCCTGAGCGAAGCGAAGTACCCCTACCTCGACAACGAATCCACCAGCTTAGCCGCCGCGCGACCCATTTCCGAGTAACATGCACCGAAGCTAACCGCTTTGCCTACAACAAAATACGAACCAGCGGAGCATTGCTCCTACATGAATGATAAGATGTGAGTGAGTTATTGTCAAGCTATGCGACTGCCAAGTCGCTACATTTCACGAGGGGTGCGCTTTCCCCGCCAAAGAGCGCATCCGAGTCGACTCCCGGTTTCGCATCTAATTTAGTGTAAACTTGGTGTTGCCATGCTAGACATAAGCAAAGACATCCATTCGCTCAGCGACTTCAAGCGCAACACGTCCGAGTTCCTGCGGCAGACGCGCGAAACGGGTAGGCCCGTCGTGCTGACCATCAACGGCAAAGCGGAATTGGTGGTGCAGGATGCCGCGTCGTACCAGAGGATGCTGGAAATGGTAGACCGTGCCGAGGCTATTGAAGGCGTCCAGCGCGGATTGGACGACGTCGCCGCTGGACGGACTAAACCCCTGAAGCAAGCCTTCGCGGAGATTCGTGCCAAGCATGCGATATCGCGTTGACCTTGCCGATAACGCCAGAGATGAGATTCAGGCCGCATTCGACTGGATCGTCGGCAAGGCTTCGCTAGAAATAGCGGACCGATGGCTCGACAGGCTGGAGCAGACGCTCGAAAGTCTTGAAACGATGCCCCAGCGTTGCGAGAGGGCCCCTGAGTCGGATCATTTCCAACGTGACCTTCGTCAACTGCTGTTCGGGCGCAAGCACGGCACCTATCGCCTCATCTTCGGGATAGAAGAAGTCGAGCGGCGCGTGACGATTCTCCACTTTCGACATGCGGCGATGCGCTGGATCGGGTCGGAAGCCAGCGAATCGGACAACGACGAATAGCCCTACTCCACCGTAACGCTCTTAGCCAAATTCCGGGGCTGGTCTACGTCGCAGCCTCTACGCACCGCGATGTGATACGCCAGCAACTGCATGGGCACGATCTCCAGAATCGCCGAGAGTTCTTCCGGCGCGTGGGGCACAAACAGCACGTGGTCGGCAACAGTGGCAATGTCGTGGTCGCCTTCCGTGGCAATGGCGATCACTTTTCCGGAGCGCGCCGTTACCTCCTGCAGGTTCGACATGGTTTTTTCATAGCGGGTGACTGACGCATGGTCGTTGCGATCGCAGGTG
>JANXUR010000089.1 GCA_025356095.1 Acidobacteriaceae bacterium
CCCATGCGGTTGGGTTCGTTGTGCACAAACTTAGCTGGCGGATACTGCCGCTGATAGGTGCGGATTGGCCAATCGCCATCGTACAAGTTAAATTCCGGATTGACCGAGGTCAGATCCATATTCGCGTCGTACAGGGCATCCAGTGTGCCTACATCGCGCCAATACTGAGCTTCCTTCTTGTTTTCGTCGAGGAAGTTGTAGGCATACACCTTGTAGTCATCCACCATGCGCGGCAGGATGTCTTTGCCAAAGTCGTGGCTCGACGACGGGTCTTCTGAATCCTTCAGCAGCGCCGGGATCAGTACGTCTGTGTTGAAAACGTAAATCCCCATGGAACCAGAAACCATGGCGGGGTCGAAGGCCGAGCGTAGTTTGGTGGATTTGGGCTTTTCTTCAAAGCCCGTGATGCGGTGATTTGCATCCATATCCACGACGCCAAAGCGCGGGGCTTCTTCGGGCGAGATCAGGATGGTGCCGATGGTGACGTCTGCGCCAGCGGCATCATGCTGCTCTACCATCTTTTCGTAGTTCATTTTGTAGATGTGGTCACCGGAAAGAATGAGCACATGCTTGGGCCGCTCGGAGCCGATGGAATAGATGTTCTGATAAACAGCGTCAGCAGTGCCTTGATACCAATGCTCACTGACGCGCTTCATCGGGGGCAGCACTTCGATAAACTCACCCATTTCACGAGCCAGAATCGTCCAACCTTCGCGAATGTGGCGGTTCAGTGACAGCGCTTTGTACTGGGTGAGGATGTAAACCCGGCGCACGTTGGAGTTCACGCAATTGGAAAGCGTGACGTCCACAATGCGATAGATGCCGCCGAAAGTAACGGCGGGTTTGGCGCGATCGCGCGTAAGAGGATATAGGCGCTCTCCGGCGCCTCCGGCCATCACCACCGCTAGCGTGTCCTTCATCATGCGAGACGTCCCCTTCCCCGAGTTAAGGGCCCTGGATTTGGGGCGGGGTGGTTGCCCCGTTCCCACGATGGAGCTAAACGGGCAATACTAGCACAAGGTGGGAATAGCGGGATATGTTTGTTCGGTTCAGAAACGATTTCGTGTTGGGCGGCACCAACAATGCAATATGCTGTAGCGGATAGGACTTTGGGCCTGAACCCGGCGAGAACCGGCTGGTGGGCCCCGGCGGAGGCTCTTTTTGCCGAAAATGTGGGCTAGGCGAAACAATCTGGATATGCGAAAGATTGGGTTGGCCAGAGTGCTGGGTGCAATTCTCGGTCTCTTGGCAACCAGTCCGGCGCAGGCGCAACATGCCGACCGTATTTTTGTGGACGGCAAAGTGTGGACCGCGGTGGATGGGCATCTTCCGGCGCAGGCGTTTGCCGTGCGTGGAGACCGCATTTTAGCCGTCGGCAGCAACGCCGAGATGCGCGCCCTGATTGGCCCCACGACTGCCGTAGTGGATTTGCACGGCAAGCTGGTCGTTCCCGGCTTTAACGACGCGCATTGGCACTTCCAGTCGGCGGAATCGGCTGACCTGGCAGACACCGCCGACGTCACAGAGATTCAAGCCCGGTTGATGGCTTTCGCCGAGTCCCATCCGAAAGCTACGTGGATCACTGGCAATGGCTGGGGCTACGCTGCGTTTCCGGGCAAAGTACCGCACCGCAAGTATCTGGATTCGGTCTTCCCTGACCGCCCGGTGGTGATTTGGGAGCGCGATGGCCACATGTGCCTCGCCAACAGCAAGGCATTGGGCCTGGCAGGCGTCACCAAAGATACCAAAGACCCCGAATACGGACGGCTGGAGCGTGAAGCCAATGGAGACCTGACAGGCGAACTGAAAGAAGCTGCTGTCGAGCTGGTGGCTTCGCACATACCCGAGCCGGACGCCGAGGCGCGCTATCAGGCGCTGCGTCGCACACTCGAGCAGGCAGCCTCCTACGGATTGACTTCACTGCAGAGCGCCTCACAGGGTTGGGGTGACGATATACCCGCGCTCGACCGGGTGCTAGCCGAAGGCAATTTGAAGACGCGGTTTTATGTGGCGCTCGCGCTGAAAAAGCATCCCACCAACGACGACTTGCATGATGATGTGGCGCTGAAGGATCGGTATCGCGGGCCGCTGCTAAAGTTTGGGTCCGTCAAGGGCTTTGTAGATGGCACGGTGGACGCCAAAACCGCCGTGATGGTTGAGCCGTTTGTAGGAGGGGGAAATGGCATTGCCAACTTTACGCAGAATGAGTTGAATCAGGCAGTGGCTGCCTACGATCGGGTTGGCTTGCAGGTGATGCTCCATGCCATTGGCGATAAGGCCATCCACATGGCGCTGGACGCGTACGAAAATGCTGCCAAGGTGAATGGGGTTCGCGACCGCCGGGATCGCGTGGAGCACGTGGAGGTGCCGCTGCTGGCCGATCTACCGCGCTTCAAGCAATTAGGGGTAATTGCCGTGACCCAGCCGCTATTTGCCAACCCGGATGAGACAACTCTGAATAATTTTGCCGTGCTGCTAGGTCCTGATCGTGCTGCTCATGCAGATTCGTTCCAGATATTTGACGACGCTGGCGCGGTGCAGGCCTTTGGCAGCGACCACCCGGTATTTTCCATGGAAGTGCTAAAAAGCATTTATTGCGCGGTGACGCGCATGACGCCGCAGGGCACCCCGAAAGGCGGCTGGTACCCTGAAGGCCGGGTGAGCGTGGAAGCGGCGCTGAAGCACTTTACCCGCGACGCTGCCTATGCCAGCTTTGACGACGATGTGAAGGGCACCATCACCCCCGGCAAGCTGGCCGATTTTGTGGTGTTGTCAGACGATATTCTGACCGGGCCAGCAGAGAAGATTCTACAAACCAAGGTGCTGATGACTGTGATGGGCGGCCAGCCGACCTATCGCGCCGGGGAGTTTGAGTAGCGAAGGCCCAATTGTGCGCAAGGGCGGACGTCCCTGCCGTTCGGCTGATAAACTCAACTTGTGCCACCGGTCTCCACAGCCCGCAAAGCTTCACTTGCCGCCCGCGTGGCCTCGCGCATGGCGGGGGAGAGCCTCAACAAGAATCCGTGGTGGCGGGGTGCAGTGGCGGGCACCAAATCGTTTGCCGGAACCCTGGGCCGAATCTTCCATATGCTGTTTTTGGAAGTGACGGGGCTGTTTTTTGTGTTTTTGGCGATGATTTTTGCGCGATTTCTGTTCGGCGAATACGCCAAGCGCGCCGCCGGACATGGTGATCCCGTGCGTTTTTGGCTCGCCGTGGGGATGAGCGCTCTGTTCGTCTGGTATGCAGCGACTTCCTTTATTAAGGCGCGCAAGAAGCGATGATGCGGGTTGCGGTGCCGGAAAATCACACCCACTTCTTGCCGCAAGGGTTACACTGCTGAGTTGCTCATTTCGGTTTCGCGCGGCGGTTTTCCCATGGCGTCCACAACAGACAAGCTGAAAGCAATTGCGCGGCTCGACCCGGTCACTACCTCCAACATCCCAGTGCATCCGCTGTACACCCCCGCCGACCTCGACGGGTGGGACGCCGAACGCGACCTCGGCTATCCGGGGCAGTATCCCTACACCCGAGGCGTACAGGCCACCATGTACCGCGGACGCCTGTGGACGATGCGCCAGTATGCGGGTATGGGCGACGCTGAGGAATCAAACAAGCGGTACAAGTACCTGCTGGCCAACGGGCAGACTGGACTCTCGGTGGCGTTTGACCTGCCAACGCAGATTGGCTATGACTCTGACCATCCTATGGCCATCGGCGAAGTGGGCAAGGTGGGCGTGGCGATTGACTCGATCGAAGATATGCAGCGGCTGTTCGATGGCATTGACCTGACCAGAATTTCCACCTCGATGACCATCAATGCCACGGCTTCAATTCTGCTGGCGCTATATGTGGCGGTGGCGCGGCGCAAAGGAGGCGATAGCAAGTTACTGAGTGGCACCGTGCAGAATGATGTGTTGAAGGAGTACATTGCGCGCGGAACCTATATTTATCCGCCAGCCACTGCGATGCGCATTATCACTGATATGTTTGCCTGGATCAACGCTCAGGTGCCCGAGTGGAACACGATTTCCATCAGCGGATATCACATGCGCGAGGCTGGATGCACCGCTGTGCAGGAGGTTGCATTTACTCTGGCGAATGGCATTACTTATGTGGATGCGGCCATCAAGGCAGGGCTGGACGTGGATGAGTTTGCGCCGAGGCTTTCGTTCTTCTTTGCTGCACACAATAACTTTCTGGAAGAGGTCGCCAAGTTCCGCTGCGCTCGGCGGATGTGGGCGCGCATGATGCGCGTGCGTTTTGGTGCCAAGAATCCCCGCAGTTGGATGTTGCGTTTTCATACGCAGACGGGTGGCTCGACACTGACTGCGCAGCAGCCGGAGAACAACATCGTTCGCACTGCGCTGCAGGGATTGGCCGCAGTGCTCGGCGGTACGCAGTCGCTGCACACCAATGGCTTTGACGAAGCGCTTGCCCTGCCGACGGAACAGGCGGCGCGCATCGCACTCAGGACGCAGCAGATTATTGGATATGAAAGCGGCGTGGCCAATACCATTGATCCCTTTGCCGGAAGTTATTACATCGAGTCGCTGACCAGCGAGATCGAGACGCGGGCCGAGGAGTATCTTGGCAAGATAGACGCGATGGGCGGCATGCTGAAGGCGATTGAGCGCGGTTATGTGCAGAGTGAGATACAAAATGCGGCTTACGAATTTCAACAAGCTGTGGATGGGCTGGAGGCCGTAGTGGTAGGCGTCAATCGCTTCGAAATATCTTCGGAGGATGAGAAAGCCGTGCCCATTCAGCGCATTGATGAGGCTCTGGAGCAGAAGCAGGTGGAGCGGGTGCGTAGCCTGCGGGCGCAGCGGGAACAGGCGGGTTGGGCCGAGTCATTGAAGAAAGTAGAAGAAGCTGCGCGGGGTTCGGATAACTTGATGCCGCACATTCTGCACGCGGTGGAATCGAACGCCACGGTGGGCGAAATATCGGATACGTTGCGCAAGGTGTTCGGGGAGTTTCAGGAAGTCGTGGTGGTGTAGGGGGGCGTCATCCGGGTGGAGTGCAAGCAGAGTCAAGCGAAATTGTAGTGGAGCGTCAATTTGACCTGCGCCTGTGATCCGCACCTGTTATCTGCGCCTGTTATCTCCGCCTGTGACCCTGCGCATTGCCGCCCCAGAAAGCCGCGTGGTATCGTTGAAAGTTCTTTAGTTCCGCAGCGGGCACGCCGCGACGCAGACGCGCCAGAGCGGGCTGACGACGTTTCGATATCTGGGGTGATCTACCGTGTCGGTTGAAGGTGAAGTTTCCGCATCTGTTCCCCGCAAGACCGCGCTGAATGCGGTACATCGCGCCATGGGCGCCAAAATGGTGGACTACAGCGGCTGGGACATGCCGGTGGAATATCCCTGCAGCGGCGGTTTGGTGCAGGAGCACCTCAAAGTTCGCACTGGCGTGGGTCTGTTCGACGTCAGCCACATGGGCGACATCCGAGTGAGTGGGCCGCAGGCGCTTGCCGCGATTCAGCACATTTCCATGAACGATGCCTCCAAGCTGGCCATTGGGCAGGCTCAGTATTCTGCGATGCTGTATCCAAAGGGCACTTTCGTGGACGACATTATTGTTCACAAGATGGCCGATGATGACTTCCTGATCGTGATCAACGCGGGCACTCGCGACAAAGACGTGAACTGGGTGACTGAAAACTGCGCCGGGTTTGATTGCAAGGTGGAAAACCTGAGCGACAACTTTACCCAGATCGCGATTCAGGGGCCGAAAGGCGCAGCGACGATGGCGAAGCTTACCGATACGGACCTTGCGGCGGTTAAGCCTTACTGGTTCACGCATGGCACGGTATGCGGATTGACAGGCACACTGATTGCGCGCACCGGTTACACCGGCGAAGATGGGTTTGAGATTTACATTCCTGCGGAAGAGGCGATTAGCGCGAAGGTTTGGAACGCCCTGATGGACGCGGGGGCGGAATTCGGCATTGCGGCGTGTGGGCTGGGGTCGCGCAACACTCTGCGACTGGAAGCCAAGTTGCCGCTGTACGGGCATGAGATTTCCGACGAAATCAACGTATGGGAAGCCTGCCTGGGCCGCTGGTGCAAGCCGGAAAAGGGTGACTTTATTGGCCGCGACGCACTGCTAGCTGCTCAAGCCGCTGGCTTGCAAAAAGTGCTGGTTGGGCTGGAGATGCGGGAGCGTGGCATCGCGCGCGACGGCTACAAGGTTTTTGACGATGCCGGGGCTGAGATTGGCTACGTGACCAGCGGATCGCCGGGGCCGTTTATCAAGAAGAATATTGCGCTGGCTTACGTCCCGACGAGTCACGCCGCGCTGGGTGGTGCCGTGAAGGTAGAAGTGCGGGCACAACGCTGGGTAGCGGAAGTAGTAGCAACACCGTTTTATAAGAAGCCCAAGCTGTAGCGGATCAATTTACGCGACTTTGGCACGGGCGTTCGCAACAGAGATTTGGCTGA
Source organism: Acidobacteriaceae bacterium (assembly GCA_025356095.1). Classification (GTDB taxonomy): domain Bacteria; phylum Acidobacteriota; class Terriglobia; order Terriglobales; family Acidobacteriaceae; genus JANXUR01. Next base: position 6,445 of record JANXUR010000089.1, read on the forward strand.
ATCAAGTTCACAATTCAAAGGAATCCAGATGGCTTATCCCAGCGATTTTCAATACACCAAAGAGCATGAGTGGATCAAGATGGAAGGCAACGTCGCCACTGTGGGTATTACCGATTACGCGCAGAGTTCGCTTGGCGACATCGTGTTCGTGGAACTGCCAGCCGTGGGCGCGGAACTGACTGCGGGCGCAACTTTTGGCTCGGTCGAGTCGGTGAAGGCGGTGAGCGATCTGTTTGCTCCGGCTACTGGTACGGTGACTGCGATCAATGACGACCTGACGCATGCGCCGGAGAAGTTAAACTCCGATGCACATGGCTCGTGGCTGCTAAAAATGGATCTGAAGGGTGCGCCAACGGGTCTGCTGACAGCTGCGGAGTATGAAGCGTTTCTGGCCGAAGAAGGCCACTAGGCGAGATGGTGGCAGGTCGCGGGGCTCCGGTGAGACGCTTCGGCGCGGCGCGACTGGTGCGGGCGCGCCAAAGTACACGCCACCAGAAGTACGGCACTATTTTGTGGCACTATTTGTGGCGGGTTTTTTCGGCAGTTTTTTCGCGGCAGGCGAACGGCGCGGATGGGCGCGGATGCACCGTCCGCAACCGAGTCCCTGCCGTAGCTTTTGCATCCATATAAATTGCTGTTGGCTTTGGCTTACCAAAAGCAAAGTGCAGTTCATACGCAGTACTGGAAGTGAGACCTTATGCGATATTTACCCAAGTCCGACTCTGATCGCACAGCCATGATGGCTGAGATTGGTGTCGGCTCGATCGACGAGTTGTTTGCCTGCATCCCAGCCGCGTATCGCCTGAAGCGCGACCTGAATGTGCCGCGCCAAATGGCGGAGTCGGAAATTGTGCAGTGGTTTGCCCAGCGCTCGCATGAAAATGCTGAGGGCCTGACCTTTATGGTGGGAGCAGGTGCTTACCACCACTATCGCCCCATCGTGATTGATGCTTTGGTGCAGCGCGGCGAGTTTTTGACGTCTTACACGCCGTACCAAGCCGAAATTGCTCAGGGCACACTGCAAGCGATTTTTGAATTCCAATCCATGATATGCGAACTAACCGGCATGGAAGTAGCGAACGCGTCTATGTACGATGCTTCGACCGCTGCGGTGGAAGCTATCATGATGGCCGAGCGCGTCACCGGACGCAGCGGTGCGATTGTCGCCCGCAGTGTGCATCCCGAGCATCGCGAAGTGATCGCGACCTATGCCAAGTATCAGGGCATGACGGTGGGCGAGGTGAACTTTGCGGCCAACGGCCGGGTGGATGCAGCGGCACTGGAAGCGGCCTTGGCCAGCGCGGCTGCGGGTGGCAATCCGATAGCGTGTGTGCTGGTACAGTCGCCGAATTTTTTTGGCACGATTGAAGATGTTGCTGGCATCGCTGAAATCACGCACAAAGCAGGTGCGTTGCTTGCCGTCAGCATCACGGAGGCGATTTCGCTAGGCATCGTGAAGCCACCGGTGGAAGCCGACATCGTCGCTATGGAAGCCCAGTCGTTTGGAGTGCCGCTGGCCTTTGGCGGCCCCTACTGCGGAGTGCTGGCCACGCGCGAGAAGTTCGTCCGGCAAATGCCGGGACGGTTGGCGGGCCAGGCATCCGATAAGCAAGGCCGTCGTGGCTTCGTTCTGACGCTGGCGACGCGCGAGCAGCACATCCGCCGTGAAAAGGCGACTTCCAACATCTGCACCAATCAGGCGCTAGTGGCGTTGATGGCCACTATCTTTATGACGGTGTACGGCAAGGTTGGCTTGCGCGAGTTGGCGAAGCAAAATCTGGCCAAGGGCGCCTATGCTGCCGAGACGCTTGGCCAAGCTGGCGAGTTGCTCTTTCCCGGAGCGCCGCGCTTCCACGAGTTTGCCCTGCGCACCAAGAGCGACCCGGAACAGATTCGCCAGACGCTGGCGCTGAAAAAGATTGTCGGCGGCTTGCCGCTGGCCAAGTATTACCCCGAACTGGGCAACGCGTCCTTATGGTGCGCGACCGAAACAACGTCGCGAGTAGCCATTGACGCAGCTGCGGAGGCGATTCGATGAGCACAGCACCTGTGGTAAATGAGAAAGACCTGAACCGCCGCGTAAAGAAAGCTCGCCAGCAAGTGAGTCAGAATGAGGATTTAATTTTTGAGAAATCCTCGCCCGGCAAAGCGGCGTGGAAGCTGGCCCCGCTCGATGTGCCCGAAGTAGATTCGGCTGCGCTGCTTGGCTCCATCGAGCGCACCGACCTTGGCAATATGCCTGAAGTGAGCGAGATTGAAATCATCCGCCACTTTACCCGCCTTTCCACATGGAACTATGCGATTGATCTGGGCATGTATCCGCTGGGCTCGTGCACCATGAAGTACAACGCGCGGGTGAATGAAGCGGTGGCACGCCTCGATGGCATGGCAAACGCGCATCCCTACCAGCCGGAAGCGATTTCGCAAGGCGCCCTGCGCGTGATGAAGACGCTGAGTGATTGCTTGATTGAAATTACCGGCATGGATTCGATTACGCTGCAACCCGCAGCGGGCGCGCATGGCGAGTTCACCGGGCTATTGCTGGTGCGCGCATACCTTGAAGCGCAGGGCAATCCGCGCAAGCGGGTACTGATCCCGGATTCGGCGCACGGCACCAATCCCGCAACTGCCGCCACCATTGGCTATGAAGTGCAGCAGGTGGCCTCGAATTCGAGCGGCATGCTGGACCCGGCGGCCATTGCTGCGGCGATGAATGAAGATGTGGCCGCGATCATGGTGACGAATCCCAACACCATCGGGGTCTTCGAATCGGACATCGCGAAGATTGCCGAGATCATGCACGCCAAAGGCGGGCTGCTCTACATGGATGGTGCGAATATGAACGCGCTGGTGGGCAAGGCGCGTCCTGGTGATTTTGGCGTGGACGTGATGCACCTGAACCTGCACAAGACGTTTTCCACGCCGCATGGCGGAGGTGGCCCCGGCTCGGGGCCAGTTGCGTGTAAGAAGATTCTCGAGCCGTTTCTGCCCACGCCCGTTGTGGTAGAGCACCCGGATGGCTCACTGCACCTGAACTACGATCGTCCGCAATCCATCGGCCGCGTGCGCGCCTACTATGGCAACTTTGGCATGTTCGTCCGCGCACTCGCCTACATTTTGGCGAACGGCCCAGATGGCCTGCGTCAGACCACAGAAGATGCGGTGCTGAATGCCAACTACATCCGCAAAGGATTGGATGGCTATTACGACCTGCACTACACCGGACAGAGTATGCACGAGGTGGTGTTTAGCGACAAGAAGCAGGCAAAGCGCGGCGTGAAGACCATGGATATCGCCAAACGCCTGATTGACTACGGTTTCCACCCGTTTACCACGGCGTTTCCGCTGATTGTGCCCGGCGCACTGATGATTGAGCCGACCGAGAGTGAATCGCGCGAGGAGCTTGACTTGTTTATTGATGCGATGCGCGCGATTGCGGCGGAGGTGGACGAGTCGCCGGAAGTGGTAACCGACGCCCCGCACAATACCCGCGTTTCGCGCATGGACGAGACTGCTGCTGCCCGCAAGCCGATTCTGCGCTGGAAACCCGGGCAAAAATAAGCGAATGACCGAGGAATCGGATGACCACTTTGGCGAATGAGAGTGCGATGCCAAGGTGGCAGGTTAATCATCGTCGTCTTCTTTTTCGCCGTGAATGTGGGCCTTGCTATTGCCTTCCACAAAATCCACCCAAGCCTCGGTTCGATCCATGGCAAAGGTCAGGCGGCCGTGCTTGCGGTCGAGCTTTTTTAGAATAATGGTCAGGTGATTTGCTGGCTTGATATTTGGGGGCAGGACGCGGTGATTTATTTTGAAGCGGGCAAATTCGAAATTGGGGTCGTAGCCTGCCGCATCCTGTCCGGTTTGTTGGTTCACCACTAGTAGCCATTGCTTTTCTGAAGGCAAAAGGTGAAGCGAAAAGTGGCCGCGCTGAATCGAGCCCTCGTCGAATTTGAGTTCCGCCTCAGTGCTGATCGAAGTTGCCGCGCCGGTGCCCGTCGCCCAGATTCGGTCGAATGGCACCGCCCCGCCAAACACTTTGCCTTGCGGGCGAGGAAGTTGTCCATACTCCACCTTCACCTTTTTGCCGCTGCCAATCAAAATGGCAGTAGTGGCGCGGGTTGCCCGGGCTGCCAGCGGGGCAGCCTCCGGCGGGGCGGTGTGCAGCGGGGCGGTCTGGGGCGAAGCCTGCTCCGGCAGCCCAAGGGACAGTGCAACGCCTAAAACGGCGTACGCCCCGTTTAACGATTTCCGTTGAATAAGACGCAAAAATAACTCCATGGCAAGTGAGAGGCGCTATTTTGTCTCGTCGATTTTGACGGATACACGAGTGGACTCCCAATCAATATTCATGCGACAGGTAGTGCCCGACGCAACGTCAAAGCTGATGGTAAAGTTTTCTACCGGAGCGGGCAGCGCGCTTTTGCGCAGGCTGGTGCGAACCAGATCCTGCTTGGCGTCGTATTCCGTGCCCCATTCGCCTACCTGCTTGCTGATGATCAACTGCCATTCGCCCGCCGTAGGTAGGGTAAACAGCGTATAAGCGCCTGCCGGTACGGAATGTCCATCCACTTCGATTACCGTATCGGGCAAAAAAGTGGTTGCCTCATTGGCGCCCGTGCGCCATACCCTGTCAAAGGGCACCACGTCGCCAAAAATCTTGCGTCCCTTCATGCGCGGGCTGGAGTAGTCAACTTTCACCATTTTGCCATCGGCGAATTTGCAACTGGCAGAGGCAGGCGGGCTGGGGCGGGCGGCTTTCTGTTGCTGCGCGGCAGCAAAAGCGGAAGCAAGGCAAAGAGCAAAAGCAACGGCAAGAAGACGACGCATGAACACTCTCCTAAAAAGCCAATATGCCGCGCGTGGATTCGCGGTCTGATTTCTATGCTAGTCCCGAAGGCGGCTCGGCTCAACCGTTGGCCGAATTTGTTCAGGCAAGCCGAGCGCCGGGGGCCGAGTACAATCGCACTATGTCAGTGTATGACGAAATGCGCGAAGAACTTGAGCAATATGAGACGATGATGGGAGTTCCTCGTGGCCGTTTAGCGGTGGGGCTGGATTTGGTGACCGATGCCATGGCACTGGTGGGCCAACATGGCGTTTATTGCCAGAGTCTGCGCCAGCCCGGACGGCCGGTCATGGACATCCAACTGGTGCTGAAGCAGTTGAGTGACGCCAAGGAATTGATACAAAGCAGTATGGAACAAATGAAACGAATCAAGGGGTCATGATGCGACTGATATCTAAATGCAAATGGTCTGTGCTGGTCGGAGTTGCCACCATTCTGGCCGTGGTTTCGCCGACTCAGGGTGCGATCCGCAAACATCCCGTCGCCACGCATCGCCCGGCTGCCGCTGCGGCTCAGTCACTTGGTATGGGTAGCCTCACCCTGCATCCGTGCAGTTACGATGCTTCCGCCTACTGCGGCAGCCTGCCTCGAGCACTCGACCCCACAGGAGCGGTTTCTGGCACCATTCACATCCATTTTGAGGTGGACGTGCATACCGATAATAGCCAGCTACCCTTGGAGCCGCTCGTCTTCGAAGAGGGAGGCCCCGGCTACGGCAGTACGCAGTCGCGCGGTGGATACTTAGCGCTGTCTGGCCCCCTGCAGGCCCGGCATGACGTGATTCTGATGGACCAGAGGGGCACGGGCTACTCGCAGGCAATTGATTGTCCCGCGCTGCAAAATGAGTTCAACATCACCTTGCCTGCCATTACGCAGTGCGCCGCCCAGCTAGGCGATACCACTGACCTTTACGGCACAGGTCTGGCTGCCGACGATCTGGAGGCCATCTTGACCGCGCTTGGCGTGGGCCCGGTTGACCTTTATGGCGACTCTTACGGTACTTACTTCAGCCAAACTTTTTCGGCCCGCCACCCCCTCCGCCTGCGCACATTGATCCTGGACGGAGCTTATCCGGTAAAGGGGTTGAATCCGTGGTATCCGGAAATCGGGGCCACCTTGCGCCACGCCTTCAACGCCGCTTGCGAACGTGCACCGGATTGCGCGAGCCTGCCTGGTTCCGCGGTAGACCGTCTGGCGGCACTGGTGCAGCGGCTGCGTGTGTCGCCCATACGGGGGCAAGCCCCTGACGGCGACGGCGTACTTCGCAGCGTTTCTTTAGATCCGGTGAGCCTCGACTACCTTAGCGTGAGCGACGCGCTGTATTATCCGCTTACCCGCGAGACGGACCCTGCCGTGCGAGCGCTGACAGACTCCGGCGACGCGCTGCCCCTGCTGCGCCTGGTGGCGGAGAACGAGGTCGCATCCTTTACCGGCTCTCCGGGCGCGACGCCGCAGGCATTGAGTAATGGGCTGTATGAAGCCGTGAGTTGTCAGGATTATTCCCAGATCTATAACATGACTTCTACTCCGGGCGAGCGCCTAGCGGAGCGCGACGCCGCCTTTGCGCAAATGGAACGTACCAATCCCGGCATTTACTACCCATTTACTCTGCATGAGTATGGCGCCGCCCCACTCGACATAAGTCTGCTGAATATGTGCCTTACCTGGCCGGTGCCGTCGGCAGCGTATCCTCCGGGCCAACCGATTCCGCCGGGAGCTAAGTTCACCGAGGCTCCAGTGCTAGTACTGAACGGCGACATGGATACTCTTACTCCGGCGCTGCAAGGCCGTGAAGTACTGAAGGAATACCATCACGCGCAGCAAGTGCTGGTGAATAACACCTTCCATGTAAGTGCCATTGGTGACGAAGATAACTGCGCTCAGCAGTTAGTGCGTAACTTCATTACAACTCTTACTCCCGGAGATACAAGCTGCGCGGCCAACATTGCCGAGGTGCGGCTGGTGCCGAAGTTTGCCCGCAGCTATGCCGAGCTTGACCCGGCCGCCACGCTGCCCGGCAATCAAGGCTCGCCCACCGACCTGCGCGTGGCGGCGGCCGCTGCCTATGCGCTTGGCGACGTGCTCGACCTATGGTGGATCAATTCGACCGGCAACGGCGTGGGCTTGCGCGGAGGCACGTGGAGCGCGGTCAGCAACGCCAGTGGCAGCGCGACCCTCTTCCAGATGAGCCAAGTGCGCTGGACCGAGGATGTGGCCGCCAGCGGGCAGTTTGTGTGGAACTACTATAAGCCCGGGTTAGTCAGCGGAACGATTACAGTGATCGGGCCCAATGGCGAGAGCGGCGAACTTACCATCACTTTCAAAAGCCGCGAACGCAATGCCCAGGCGACGATTACCGGAACCATCGGTGGACGGAAGATTGCGGCGACTATGTACGCGCCCTAGGAAGGGCCAGAAAAGCGTGTCATCTTGAACGGAGAAAGTCCGGCGATCCGATCGCCGGACTTTTGCCGTCGAAGGATCCCTACTTCGCCGAAATAACACGCAGCCGCACCGCTCTAGCTCCGGATGCGACGAGATAGATCAAAGCCGAGTTCAGACTGCCGCAAAAGATCGCGAGTGAGAGCAGACGCAGGGGAGACCACATTCCATCCAAGGCATGCCCCAAAAGCTGGGCGATCCATAGCCACCAAGGGGCGGCGGCGACCTGCATGGGCCAGTATGCAAAGCCCTTCCCCTCATCGTAGAGCGCACCGAGAAAAAAGAAGTGCAGCAGCAGAAGACAGTAGCTTGCAATCGAGGCCCAGCGCCATTGCGGCCTACCGCTCCATACAAACAGCCCGGCGAAGTACAGGACGGCGACTGCACTGATGCCGAAATTCAGCGCGTACTCTCGCACCACCAGAAGGTCGAATTCGATCGTCGTCATCGGGTGTGCCATGTCGAGGCTACTCCTTCCTGAAGATACTTCCTGTGATATAGACAGCAGCAGAGCCGCCCATGTTCCAACAAAGGAAAGGCACAGAGCCATCCGGCCCTGTGCCACTGTGTCATGAGTTGTTCTTACGCCAAGCTGTACTTACCCACTTCAATCACCCTCTGCGCGATCAGCTGGCGCAGGGGGATGGTGTCAATTGGCTCGTGCTTGCCCAGGCGGCGCAGGATGGCCATCTGTGTGCGCATCATGTCGCCCTCGGCTACCGCGGCAAT
>JANXUR010000001.1 GCA_025356095.1 Acidobacteriaceae bacterium
CGCCGGTATCGCCAGCCTGCCCGCCGGATTCCGCATAAAACGGCGTGTGGTCGAGAATCACCTCGCCAGCTTCGCCAATCGCGAGTTGCTGTACACCCTGTCCATTGGACAGCAGCGCCAGCACCTCACAGTTCGCAGAAGTAGTCTGTGAGTAGCCTTCAAAGCCCGAAGTCGGCAGGCTCTGATACGCCGGATTTGCCGTCTGCTTGGTCGCGCCCTTCCACGAGGCCCGCGCTCGCGTGCGCTGTTCCGCCATCGCGGCGTCAAAACCGACGTGATCGAAGGCCACACCAGCATCCCGCAACGAATCCTCAATGAAGTCCGAAGGTAAACCGAACGTGTCGTACAGCATGAACGCTTCAGCGCCACCCAGAGTCGGCAGGATTGGAAGATGGACCTTCACCTCTTGCACAAACTCATGAAGTCGGTCTACTAGACCATATACCTCAAAAAGCCACGTCTCGCCGCGCGAGATCCTCTCGAACACATGGTCATTGAAGCCTTCGTGATGCACAATTCGAGAAATGCCCTCCACGAGAGTGGAACGGTAGCCATCGGCTTTCCACCTCTCCAACACCTCGGACACTAGCTTCTTGACCGCAGTGATCCTCGATGCGCGTAACAGATCATCAAGCCTCTCAACTCCCAGTTTAAGCGTGCTCGAGAACCTGTTCTCCTCTTGACGCACCACCTTCGCTACGCGCTCGGCGCTGCCCTGCAGTTCCGGATACGCCTCGCCCATCAAGTCGCGCACCGCGAACACCATCTCCGACAAGAACGGCTTATTCTGTCCCAGCAATCTTCCATGGCGAATGGCGCGGCGCACGATCTTCTTCAGCACGTACCCGCGACCTTCGTTCGCCGGGATCACGCCGTCGCTTATGAGGAACGTTGCCGCACGAGCATGGTCGGCGATGACGCGCAGGCTCGCCGCGCTGTGCGTGGCCGATTCCTTTGCCTCTTCCTGCTTGACTTCGACGCCGCACAACTCCGCCGCGCGCTTAATCAGCGGGGTGAACAAATCGGTGTCGTAGTTCGACACCACGCCCTGCAGCACCGCCGCCAGCCGCTCCAGTCCCGCGCCAGTGTCAATGGAGGGCTTGGGCAGCGGATTATAGAGCGGGCGACTCTCCACAACGGTCTCGCCCTCGCTCGGGTCCAATGTGAATTTTGAACTCTGCTCTACCTTCTCGGCAACCCCGCGGTCAAACTGCATAAACACCAAATTCCAAATCTCAACGTAGCGTCCGCACTCGCAAGGGAATTGGCACTGGCCCGCCGCGCACTCGGGCCGCACCTTGTCGCTCGAAGCGACGCCCATGTCGTAGTGAATCTCGCTGCAGGGGCCGCAGGGGCCGGTGTCGCCCATCTGCCAGAAGTTGTCCTTCATACCCATTTTTTTGATGCGCTCGGCAGGCACACCTTGCGCCGCCCACAGCGCGAACGCCTCTTCGTCGGCGGGAATGCCATCCGCGCCCTCGAACACCGTGACGTACAGCTTTGCCGCATCAATGCCGAACCACTCGGGCGAGGTGATCAGCTCCCACGCGTAGGCAATCGCATCCGGCTTAAAGTAGTCGCCGAAGCTGAAGTTGCCCAGCATCTCAAAGAAGGTGTGGTGGCGATTGGTGAACCCGACATTCTCCAAGTCGTTATGCTTGCCACCGGCGCGCACACACTTCTGCGACGTGGTGGCACGCAAGTAGTCACGCTTCTCCAGACCCAGGAACACGTCCTTGAACTGGTTCATGCCTGCGTTGGTGAAAAGCAGCGTGGGGTCATTGGCCGGGACCAGCGATGAGGAATGCACCTCGCGGTGGCCCTTGGAGATGAAAAAGTCGAGGAATTTGCGGCGAATTTCAAAGCCAGTCAGCATAGGAGTCTCATTCAAGTTTAGCAGTCGGGGGAAGGGGGTGTAGCCGACGGGCAAGAACAAGAGCCCGAACCGCAGAGGACGCGGAGTATCGCAGAGGAACGAAGCAAATATCGAAACCACAGAGTACACAGGGTTTCACAGGGTGAGGCGGTCTAAAACAAAAAGAAATGTATTTGCTCTACCCTGTGCGACTTGGTGCCCTCCGTGGTTGGTCTTTCTTCTTGTTGGTTTTTCCTCTGCGGTGCTCTGCGTCCTCTGTAGTTAATGCTCGTGCTCTTGTGGTTCCTCTTGCGCTTCCTCTTCCACAACGCCCAGCGCCTCCACGTCCACATCCCACTGCTTGAGCACGGCGAAGATCGTTTTGGCCCCAAAGCCGGCGCGAATCAGTCTACGGAAGATTCTTGCCGTCTCTTTTTCATTGGTGGGTTTCTTCATTCGCTTGCGGCGCACGTAATCCCGCGCCTGCTGCTCGTCGTTCACCTCTGCGTAGGTTTCACCCAGTGCAGAGTCAATCACCTCCGCCTTTACGCCCTTGGATCGCAAATCATTCTGCACCCGGCGTTTGCCAAACTTTTCGTTATCGCGGCGGTAGGAAGAAAAAATCTCGGCAAAGCGTTCGTCGTCCAGCAGTTTCTGTTCGCGCAGCCGGGCCATCACGGTCTCTACCAGCACCTCGCCATACTCGCTGCGGTCGGCCACCTTGCGCCGCAGCAGTAAACGCATCTGCGAGACGGTGCGCATCCGCCGTCCCAGCGCGCCCAGCGCATAGTCCCACAGCAGCGGCTCGTTGTACTCGGTCTTGACCCGCTCTTTACGCTTGCCGAAGGCCATATGAGGAAAGCCTAGCGCAACTGGTTCTTACCTTAGAGTGTCCGGAGAAAAGCGGAGTAGAAGCAAAAGCTGGAACCACAGAGGCCACGGAGTTACACAGAGTGAAAACCCAGAACGAGGTTGGTTTTGACTTTACTCGGTGCGACTCTGTGGCCTCTGTGGTTCACGTACTTGTTGCTGAAACCCGACCTCCAACCTGCAACCCGAACTGCTCTTAAGCCCCTACCACTTCCGCCACCGGCACTGGCGTGAGCCAGTTAAACCGATCAGCCTTGGTGCCCTTCACGATGCCAAAGTACTCGTCGTAAATCGTCCGCGTAACCGGGCCAACGTTGCCGCCGCCGACGCTGATGCGATCCACCGACTTCACTGGAGTGATTTCCGCGCCGGTACCGCAGAAGAACAGCTCTTCCGCAATGTAGAGCATCTCGCGGGGGATCACTTGCTCAATCACTTCGACGCCCAGGTCTTGCGCCATGGTAATCACCGAGTCACGCGTAATACCCGGCAATACCGAGTTGCCAATTGGCGCAGTAATCAGCTTGCCCTTGCGCACCAGAAACAGATTCGCACCCGGGCCTTCGCTCACATACCCGTTCTTGTCCAGCGCAATGCCTTCGGCAAAGCCGTTAACGGTTGCTTCCATCTTGATCAGTTGCGAGTTCATGTAGTTCGCGCCAGCCTTGGCCATCGCGGGCAGCGTGTTGGGCGCAATGCGCGTCCAAGTGGAAACGCAGGCGTCAATGCCCACCGGGCCCTCTTGCGCACCGCTGGCCAAAAAGTTACCCCACTCGTAGTTGGCCATATAAATTTCAATGGGTGAATTCATCGGATTCACCCCCAAGTCGCCATAGCCGCGCAGCACCAGCGGGCGAATGTAGCAGGGGGAAGTCTCGTTGACCGCCACCAAATCCAGCATCGCATCCACCAGTTCCTGCCGCGTGTAGGGCAGTTCCATGCGGTACACGTGGGCGGAATCAATCAGGCGTTGCATGTGCTCTTGAGCGCGGAAGATGGCCGGGCCGCTCGGCAACTGATAGGCGCGAATCCCCTCAAACACGCAGCTACCGTAGTTCACCACGTGCGACATCACGTGCAGGGTGGCATCGCTCCAGTTGATCAGCTTGCCATTGTGCCAAATTTTGGCAGTTTCTTTGATGGGCATAAGAACCTCGCTTTACGATTGCGGACTGCCGCAGGAATCACCGCAAGTGATGAAAAATGGCTGACTAGAAGGCAGACTATGACGGCGGAATGTGCACTTCGTTGCGCAACTTCGCACCTCGAATCTTCCGCCGATTCCACTGCTAGATGAATTATAGATGACGCAACCAGCCGCGCGGCTGCCATGGTCCATTGGTACCGCTCCGAAGGTTACCCCCGAACGTGACGCTTGGCTAGGCTGTTCCCGCAACCCGAACCGCGCGAAAAGATGTGCAACGCGATGCAATATTTTTCGCGCAGAGTATCGCAGAAAACCCCGCAAAAACCCCAGTAACGTACATCTAAAACCGCAGTCACTCACTCTAACGCGAGTAAGAAGGCTTGGCTGGTTAGTTGCTCCTTACAGGGAATCCGCCCGAGGGAGCAATCCACCGGCGGCAAGCAGCAAGACGCCCGGCTTCACTGCCGGGTGCCCCAGAGAGGGGAAGAGGCGGCAAAATGAAATCAGGTCTGTGTTTGGCACTGGATCCCACCCTTCGCAGCAACGATGCAGAGCAGTTTGAACAGTCGCTCCGCCGGCAAGTTGCCGGCCAGGATGAGGCAATCGAAAAAGTCGCCGAAATCTACCAGATGTTTCTCGCCGGGCTTAACCCCGTGGGGCGTCCCGTAGGCAACCTGCTCTTTCTTGGACCTACCGGCTCCGGCAAAACCCGCGTGGTGGAAGCGGTAGCCGAAGCCCTCTTTGGCGATTCTCATGCCTGCGTCAAGATTGATTGCGCTGAATTTCAGCACTCCCATGAGATTGCCAAACTCATCGGCTCGCCTCCGGGATACCTCGGCCATCGCGAAACTCATCCCCTGCTCACGCAGGAGGCGCTGAATCAGTGGCACACCGAGACTTGCAAGGTTTCGATCCTGCTATTTGACGAGATCGAAAAGGCCAGCGACTCACTGTGGCAACTCTTACTCGGGATTCTAGACAAAGGCACCCTCACGCTTGGCGACAACCGCCGCGTTGACCTTTCCCAGTGCCTCATCTTCATGACCTCGAACCTGGGCGCGAATGAGATGAATGGTCTGGTGGATGGTGGCATGGGCTTCAACCGCAAGGTTGCTACCATTGACACGCGCGTGGATGAAAAGATGGGCCACACCGCGATGGAAGCAGCACGGCGCAAGTTCTCGCCCGAGTTCATGAACCGCATTGACAAAATTGTGGTCTTCCGCTCATTACGCCACGAGCATCTGGAAAAGATCCTCGACATGGAGTTGGGCCAGGTACAGCAGCGAATTCTGAAGTCGGCGGCTGGTGTGCCGTTTGTCTTCCAGTGCTCGCAGCGCATCAAGGAGCATTTGCTGGCCGAAGGCACAGACGCAAAGTACGGGGCGCGCCACCTGAAGCGCGCCATCGAGCGCAACCTCGTCTTTCCGCTGGCGAATCTGGTTGCCACCGGCCAAGCCCGGCCCGGCGACCTTATTAAGGTGGATTTCGACGATGCCGGCAAAATGACCTTTGTCCGCGAAGCCGAAAATGCGCTACCAGTCACGCCGTACTTGCCGGAGAAAGCATCGGAAGCGGCGATGGCCCAGTCGGCAGCAATGCGCTCTGCTCGGGTTGGCACCGGTCGTGTGCCCGCAACGGGCGATCGCCGAAGCTGATGCGTCCGGTTTAGGACTCCTCCACTCGGGCAGTGCCAGCGGTTTCGGCACTGCCCATTTTTCGTCACCCCGGAACGTTTGCTGGCAGCCACCTTCAAACCACCCTCGCTCTTGTGGTAAAACGGATGCGTTCGGCGGCGACCGCCTTTTCGGCACCGCTGGGAGGAAAAGAATGACGTCCGCATCCCGTTCCATTGCGGCCATTGCGCTGTCGCTATCGCTCGCTGCACCCCAGGCTGCGCAAGCCCGTTTCACCCCCACTCATGGTTCCAATCATTGGACGGTAGATCAGGAGGTTCAGCTTGGCCAGAAAACCGCTAGCGAAGAAAATCGCAAGATGCCACTCTTGGCGGAGTCTGACCCCGTAACCCAGTATGTGCAACGCCTCGGCGCTCGCCTCGCCGCCCATGCCCCCGGCTATCAATGGCCGTACTCGTTTCATGTGGTCAATCAAAAGGAGATCAATGCCTTTGCCCTGCCGGGTGGGCCGATCTATGTGAACCTCGGCACCCTGAAGGCGGCGGACAACGAAGCTGAACTCGCCGGAGTGATTGCCCACGAAATTTCGCACGTAGTGCAGCGTCACGCCACCCGTGCCGCTACTACCCAACAGAATGCGCAAGGCGCGCTTTCTTTACTGGGCGCGCTTTTGGGCAACGGAATCCTCGCGGAAGCGGCTTCGTTCGGCGTCGGTTCCATCTTTCTGAAGAACTCACGCCGCTCTGAAAGTGAAGCCGACCTGCTGGGCACCGACATCCTCTACGACTCAGGCTATAACCCCAAGGCGATGGCGGACTTCTTCAAAAAACTGGAGGCGCAAGGGGGCAATCCGCCGCAGTTTCTAAGTGACCACCCAAACCCCGGCAACCGCTACGAGGCGGTGATTCGTGAGGCCTCCACTCTGCCCAGCAAAACCTATCCGGCAGACGTGGGTCAGTTTGCTGCCATTAAGCAGGCCATTGCTGGCAAGACGCCCCCCTCTGCGCAAGAGATCGCACAAGCGCAAGGCAATGGGAATGGCGGCGCCGGGATTGGGCAAAGCAGCATCTATCCCAGCGGCCGATTCGCCACCTTCCGGCACGATGTCTATGACGTTTCCTACCCCGATAATTGGCAGGTTTTCGGTGACAACTCCTCCGATGTGACGATTGCGCCGCCACAGGGTGTCAGCCAGAATTCCATTGCCTTCGGCGCCATTATTCAGGAGTATCAAACCGAATCCGCGTCCGACACTCTCGATCAGTCCACTCATGAGTTGGTGACCTTTCTGCGCCAGCGCAATGCCGATCTTCGTCAGGTAGGCCACGATGAGAGCATCCGCGTCAATGGTCTGCCAGCCAAGTCTATTCAACTATTGGGTACCTCGCCTATCCAGCGAAATGGCCAAACTGTGGCGGAGCGCGATTGGCTGGTGACACTCAAACAGCGTAACGGCGACTTGCTGTATCTGATATTCGTAAGCCCCGAACCCGACTATCGCTCGCTGGAGCCTGCCTTCCAGCAGATATTGAACTCGCTGCATCTGCGAAAAACGGGAGCATAACTCTATGTCTCAAAGCGGCGCACCCCGCGCCGCTTTGTACATCCCGCAATCTGTAGTAACTTTCGACCTGCCTTCGAGATTACTAACTGCACGTTTCCTTAAGGCATCTCCATTCGTTAGTCTGGGTTTGTAGCCAAGCCCGACTATGGGCTGAAACGCACTATCGCATGCCCCCGCGAATGTGAGGTTCCATCGTGGGTGCTCTCGCGCCGGGGTACGGCATGATCAGTGGTGCGGCGGCCACCGCCACCGTCGCCGCCGCAGTGGCCCCGCCACTGCCCGTGCTAACCGCTGCTCCAACGTGGTCTGAGTTAATGGCTAGTGACCTTACCGCGTGGGATCGCAGCCTGCTGCGCACACCTACGGACTTACATCAATTTCCCATGTGGAATGAACCCCTGCGCAGGTTGGGTCTAACTCCTCGCTATCTTGTTTGGGGAACAGCCGGACGCCATCAAAGCTATGTGTGTGTACTTACCGCAGGCCCACAGTGGGCACGGGTTGGCCTAGTGTTTCGCGGACCCACTTCGCTGCATTCCCATGAGCCATTACCCCGCGCGGCGCTAGAAGAACTTATGGAGTGGGCATATTGGGAGCGTTATTGCTTTCTCCGCTTCACCTCAACTGACGAACGTACGCTCAATCAGCTGGCGACACTGCCGTATGCTTTGCCGGAGGATGCCTTTCCGTTCTTTCAAGACTATTCCGTCATCTCGCCCGACTATCGGGTCGAGCAGTCTGCTGACGAGCAGCAGACGCTCGCTAGTCTGGACCGCGAAGTGCGTCGCAAGGTCAGAAGGGCAGAAGAGAGTGGCTGTGAATTCCGCGCACACAATGCGATAGCTGACTTAGCTGCCGTCTGGCCTATGTTCGTAGAGTGTGCCCGGCGCAAGCAATTTAAGCTAGAGCGGCCTCGTAGCTTCTATCAAGACTTAATGCGTCGGGCCGCGGCCTGCGATGCCGTGCGGCTCTATTCGGTAAAGCAGAGCCAGCAAACCGTTGGCAGTGCTTTAGTCTTGCGGGATGGTAGCACCGCGCACTGTCTGCTGGCGGCGTTTGGGCCTGAGCATCGCTACACGGCGGCCTTCTTGCATTGGCGCGCGATGCGCGATATGTACGCCCAAGGCGCGCATACCTACAACCTTGGCCCCGGCCCCGGTGATTTAGCGCGCTTCAAGCGTCAGTTTACTCGGAACACGGCAGCTCCCCCTCGACCAGTGACTGTGGTGCTCAACGAAGATCAGTTTCGCTTGTGGTCTAAGTTGTTGCTGCCGCTTGCCAGCAAAATGCGGCCGTGGTTGCGCGCGGCGGCTTGCTTAAGTTATCAAATGACGTGGAGGAGGCGGCAGTCATGGCTATGAGCGAGATGCAAAAAACTGTGGCGAAGCCGCTGGCTCCGCCACAAGAATAAGCCAGAGGAACTGTACTATCGCTTCGGGCCGAAGAATGCCACCACCCCGAAAGATACCGTATGCTGGCTCTTGGAAATTGCCAGGGTATCGCCCCGGTCAAAAAACGGCTGGTCTGAGAAGTCACCGCGATACTCCAGACGCGCCAGCAACCCTTCGAGCATCTTGTATTCCGCCGTCATGGTGAACTCTTTTAAGGTTTGCGCCACGCCGGTGCTAAAGCCGTCCCGATCCTTAAACCACTCACCCCGTGGCGTAAACGACCACTTGGCGTTCGGTTGCAGGTGCAACGCGCCAGCTACACCATACCATTCGCTTGCAGTGGGTGTCGTGCCCGGAGCATTGTCGTTATGTCCGTAGTCCACGTTAACGTACGCACTCCACTTCGCGCTCGGCGGCGTAATCAGCAGCACAGAATCATACAGATGCCTTACTCCTTGCCCCTTGGGATTGGCTGAGTTTTTGTCATTCTCCGGGCCTACATAGTAAGTATTCGTCCAGGCCAACCACTTAGCGGTGTAAGTGCCGGTAACACCGATGGTCTTACCGTTATTGTTGTCGCCGACGTTGTTCCAGCCATTTACAATCTGCGCGCCTGCGGTAAAGTGCTTGCCGAGCGGAGCAGAAGTGCGGATGCCAAAGTGGTAGTAGGGAATCGCCCAGGAAAACAGCAACGATCGCGAATAGTTCCAATTCGATTGCGACTCGATTACTTCCGCTCCCGCAGTGGTGACGAATTTGCCAAAGTCCACCTGAAAGCCCTTTGCCTTGGCAGGTTTCAGGCTGACGTATGCCTGTTCTACAAAACGAAAGCCGTCTGACACCTTTTCACTCGCTTGGCGGTTGAAGATGTCAAAGGCTCGCCCGAAACCCACGTCCAACTGAAAGCCTACAGGGTCGGCGGTGTGCGACAAGCTCAACTTTGCCTCATTCAGGCTGAATTGGTTGGCCTTGTCGTTAAAGTTGTACAGGTTATTGGTCTGCGAACCGGGGTGGTTGAAGTTGTAGTTGTAATACACATCCACGGACCCGGCAAAATCAATCGGGCCAACGGACCAGGTGGGCACCGCAGGGGCCGCTGCCGCAGCAGCATCGGGCGCGGGTGCCGGTGCCGGTGTTTGCACCGCCGCAGTGGTAACCGGAGTCGGTGCCGCAGGGGGACTACTTTGGGCCGCCGCAGCCACGCTTAGAACCGCCGTAAGGGCAAGAGCACTCATCATTAGGGTGAATTTAGACACACGATCTCCTTCACGGTGGAGCGAGCATTAGAGCGTTGCAACGCTGTTTGATTGCGACTGTACGTGGTATGCAGATGAAAGGCCAATTAACATTTCTAATCTTGCCTATAACGAATTTGTCATTGGCTCCAACACGGCGTAGTGTGCATTATTGATATGCAACGCAATCCGGTTCTGGCCAGCCCTGCGGAATCCGGTAGCCATCAGTAGGTACCCAAAAGGGGGGACGGATGAAGAAGATTGAAGCGATTGTGCAGCCCGCGCGATTTGATGCAGTTAAGGATGCCCTGCATGAAATTGGCGTCGAAGGCTTAACGGTCACTGAAGCGCGCGGCCACGGCCGGCAAAAGGGACACACCGAAACCTACCGCGGACGTGAGTACAGCATTGACCTGCTGCCCAAGGTCAAGATTGAAACTGTCGTCTCTGACGCGATGGTGGAACAAGTCATCAGCGCGATTGTGAACGCTGCCAAGTCCGGCAAGATTGGTGATGGCAAGATCTTCGTGACGGAAGTGGCCGAGGCGATTCGCATCCGGAACGAAGAACGCGGCGAGGGCGCTCTCTAGCAGCGTAGGTAGAAGGTGCGGATGTGGCCGCCGCTAGCGGGCGGTGGCCACCGGGTAGTAGCCTTCCTTGGCGTACACCTGCACGTTCGGCCGCTTCACCCGCACTTCAATCTCGCGCTTGCCGCCACCGGCTGATGCCTTGGCGACATACCCCAGTGTGTATTGATTCCGCGCTTCGGAGGTGAGCTTGGCGTATGCGGTTTCAATCGCCTGCCGGGAAAACTCCGTGTACAACTGCCCCGCCGTAGCATTCACATATTTCGGCAGGATGTTGCCATAGCCGTAGCGTGGTACCTTGATGCGCTGCAAACGTCCGTAGCCGGGGATGGCTGCCGAATCCACCGCTACCCCGTACACCGCGATATCGCGCGTCAGCAAAACTTTCAGCGCGTCACTGAAGCTGGCCTTGCTGCCATCTTCACGGCCATCGCTGATTACAAAGACCACGCGTCGGCGATCTTTCTTGCGCCGCCCCAAGTCCAACGCAGCTGCCACAATGGCATCATTCAGCACATGCGATTCCTTGGGCACCGAGTTCACAATCGGCCCACCCGTATCCAGCGGATGACCATTCACCGTCGGCCCGCTGGCCATAGGGCCGCTTACCACCGCTGGGCCACCGGTTCGCCCGTGCTCGGTGTTTTTCATCTCCTGCATAATCGCGTCCAGCGACTGCGGATTACGAAAATCCGTAATCTTGCGCACCGTGCCGCTGTAGGTATAAATCGCCACTTCGTCATAGGGCGCGAACGCTCCCTGCAAAGCGGAAAACGTCTCGTGCACCCGGTTTACCGCGATATCCGGCAAACTCAGGTCCAGCACCACTGCTATTGACATGGCAAACGGATCACTGGTGAAGAATGAAATCTTTTGCGGAACGTTATTTTCCAGCACCGTAAAGTCCTTCGGAAGCAACCCATCCACCAGATGGCCGTCACTGTCCTTCACAATCACAGGCACTTGCACAAAATTGGTGTTCACTGTGATCTTGTACAACTCATCCTGTCCTGACGAGGGAGGTGTGGCAGGCGGTGCGTCGCCTTCTTTCACCGTTTTCACGTCAAACTGCGGAGGCGGAGGCAGATTGTCGTTCCTGAAGCTGCGCGGTGAATCGCCTAGGGGTGGATCGCCTGCGGGCGGCCCGCTCGCGGGCGGTTCGCTGTTCGCACCCGGTTTCGGCCCCGGCAAGGTCGCTGGCAGGGGTTCCACTGGCTGCGGTGGACGTACTGCCGAAGGCGCGTCAGGAATCTCCTGCGGTGGCGTCGTGGCCTTGGTTTGGGCGTGGACCACCGCCAGGCCGGCAGGCAACAAGTAAAAGCCGCCAATCGCAATCAGGCCGCCCAGCAGTAGCCCAGTGGCACCAACCCGCAAGCCACGGCCATGGTTCCACTGGCCTTCGCCGCTCGACTTCGAGCCAAAAGCAAAGCGCCTTAAAGATTGGGCAATTTTTTGCACCCGTCGTGTCATATCCCGCCCGTAATTCCGCATCTAAGGATTAGACTACCAAAGCCGAGGAATTGTTTTCTCATGCCCCAAAGAAATCGTGCCGCCTACGCCCTGTCCGACGCGGTTTGGCGTCGTCCGTTGCTGTGCCTCGTGGTGCTGGCAGGGCTGGCGACTTTCGCCACAGCTCAGCAGGCACCCCCGCCCAGCGACTCACAAGACGAGCCAGTGACCACCCTGAAGGGTGGCATTGACGTAGTTAATGTCTATTTCAACGTTAAAGACAAGAAGGGTGGGCTCATTCCGGCGCTAACCAAGGACGAGTTCGACGTCGAAGAAGACGGCACCCCGCAGTCCATCCGCTACTTTACCGCTGAGACCAACCTTCCCCTGACTCTAGCCATTTTAATTGATAGCAGCCCCAGCCAGGAGCGGGTTCTGGAGATTGAAAAACAGGTGGGCGGCCAGTTTCTGCGCGAATTCCTTAAGGAAAAGGACGAAGCGGCGATTATCAGCTTCGACTCCACGGTTGACCTGCTGCAGGATTTCACCAATTCCACGCGAATGCTGTCACGCGGCCTGGAGAAGGCACGGGTTGGCGGTGGGGGTGGTGGATCCATGCCCGGCCTTGGTGGCGGCCCAGTGCCCACCTCCCGGCCCAAGGGCACGGTGCTCTACGACGCAGTCTATGTCGCGTCGCATGAAAAACTTTCCAGCGAAGCCGGACGAAAAGCCATCATTCTGCTGACCGATGGCGAAGACCAGGGCAGCGATCTAACCATCAAAGAGGCCGAAGAGGCCGCCCAGAAGGCTGACACGATTTGCTACGTGCTGCTGATTGCGGATCGCGGTTTTTACGGCGGATTTGGCTACCACGGCGACTACGAGATGCGCCGTCTGACCGAGGAAACTGGCGGGCGCGTGATTGTGGTGGGTAACAAGCAAGACAAACTCAAGGAAGCCTTTGACCAGATTTCCGCCGAATTGCGCAGCCAATACAGCGTTGGATACGTGCCAACCAACCGCAAAAAGGACGGCAGCTATCGCAAGCTTTCAGTCAAGTCGAAGCAGGGTTACAAGATACAGGCCCGCAAGGGTTACTACGCCACCGGCGAATAGGTTTGCGCTCTTCTTGTTCGAGCTCGCGATCAGTGACGGGTCGTCCACCATGGCGGCAACAGTCCGCAGGCATTGACCCTGACTGCGACCGGTGCCTCGGGGCAATAGCTCGACCCAACTGTTCCTCGAATCAACGCAAAGAGCCCGCCGGGAATCCGGCGGGCTCTTTGCTTGGCACACGCTTTCCAGATTGACTGCTACTTCACAATGCCACCCTTGCTCTTCTTCACCGGCTGAGCCGAGGCCGCACTCGGTGCATAGTAGCCTAGCCGCGCCCGCACTTTGATGTTCTTCCGCCCCGGCGCGTCAATCGAAATCTTGTGGTATCGGCCATCCAGTTGGAAGTTCACTGGCCGGTACGATACCCGATACTGCGACCGCAGCTCATCTTGAATCTCAGTAAACGAATCGGCCACATCCTCCAGCTTGAAGGGGAAAAAGGCGCGCCCGCCCGTGGCGTCAGCGATGCGCTCCAGTATCTTGTCGTCGAGCCCCTTGCTGCCGGTGATATTGGTGCTGATTACGTAGATGATCACTTCGGCGCGTTCCGCCATATCAATTGCTTCTTCGCGGGTCACGTGGCTGGCCGTGTCGTGGCCGTCGGTCAGCAGAATAATGGCGCGCCGTACCGCCGTCTTGGCTGGCGGAGCTTTCAGTAACTTGTCACGGCAGGCAAAATACAGCGCGTCATACAGCGCCGTACCGCCGCCGGGCTTCAGCATACGAATGCCTTTGCTCAGCGCCTCTGTGCTGTCTGTAAAGTCTTGGGTTACCTCAGGCGTTTCGTCGAAGCCGATCACAAACGCCTTGTCCGTTGAAGGCCGCACAATCTGGCTCAAAAATTCAATCGCCGCTTCCTGTTCAAACTTGAATCGGTCGCGGATGGAGTTGGACGCGTCAATCATCAGTCCCACTTGCAGCGGCAGGTCAGTCTGCGCCGCAAATACACTGACGCGTGCCGGGGGCTTGCCATCATCCAGAATGCGGACTTCGTCCTTGGCTAAGTCCTTCACAAAGCGATTGTGCTTGTCCGATGCCGTGAAAATCAGGTTCACTTCATCTACTGTTACCCGCAGGATCGTATTCTCGCCTTCAGCAGTGTTGTCTTCCGCTGTGCGCGGCGGAGGGTTGCCCGAGTTGTCCAGCTTGTCGTCAGCGGCATCGGATGCCTTGGCCTCAGACGCGGCAGAGGGCGATTGGCCCGCAGGGGCGGTCGCCTTGGAGGCACCCGCAGTGCTTGTCTGCTGCGCAGCCTTGGCCTTGTCGGATGCTTGCTGCGCCGCTTGTTGCGCCGCTTGCTTTGCCGCAGCTTCTTTATCCGCAGCCGCCTTGGCGGCCGCATCCTGCGCTGCCTGCGCGGCCCGCTGTTTTTCCGCGAGGATGGCGGAAGGTGAGTCTGGCAAGTCTTGGGTTGGGCTCTGCGCTTGCGCTGACGCAACCACAAAGCTTCCAAGAGCCACTGCCAGCAACGCAGTTGCGGGTACGGTTAACAATTTCATAGATACTTCCATTATAGGATGAAGCCCTCAGCCTGCCCGCAGGCTCGTAGCAAACCGCTCCAGTTCCGGCGGTAGCGGAGCGCTAAACTGCAAAGCCTCTCCGGTGGTTGGATGCACAAACTCCAGCCGCGCGGCGTGTAAAAAGTTGCGCCCCAGTGTGGGCTGGCTCGCCACCCGCATCTGGGAGCGCGACGGGTTACGAGAAAGCTGCTTTAATTCCTCGGGCGCACCGTACAGCGTGTCTCCTGCCACAGGATGCCCCAGCGAACTCATATGCACCCGGATCTGATGGGTTCGCCCGGTATCAATCTGCACATCCACCAGCGAAAACACCCCGAACGGAGTTTCCATCTCCTCGCGCACCGCATAATGTGTAATCGCCGCCCGCCCCTCTGCCAGCCGCGAAGTCATGCGGGTGCGATGCACCGGGTCTCGCGCGATAGGAGTCCGAACCGTACCGCTCGCCTGCTTGAATCGTCCATGTACCAGCGCCACGTACTGCTTCTTCACCTCGCGCTTGGCAAACTGTGCCGCCAGTTTACGGTGCGCCGCGTCTGTTTTGGCCACCAGAATAAGCCCGCTGGTTTCGCGATCCAGCCGATGCACAATCCCCGGCCGCAACTCACCGCCCACACCAGAAAGCGCCGCAAAGTGATGCAGCAGCGCATTCACCAGCGTGCCGCGATTGCGCAGGCTCTCCGTGGCACCCGCACCGGCGTGCACCATCATCCCAGCCGGCTTGTGGATCACCGCCAACTGGTCGTCTTCATACACAATGTCAAGCGCAATGTCTTCAGCAAACGCACGCAACGGAGCGCGCTGCAGCGGCTCCAGCACTTTTACCAACTCGCCTCCCCGCAGCTTTTGCGACACCTTGGCGGGTTTGCCGTTCAGCAAAACCTTGCCTACGCTGATGTGCTCTTGCACCAGCGTGCGTCCCGCGTCAGGAAGGTGCGGCGTCAGAAAAACGTCCAGCCGCTGCCCCGCAGCAGAATCAGGCACCGCAATCGTGAAAGGGTAGGTAAGAGCCGCAGAGGTAGGCATGGTGGTCTCTACCATGCTATCAACTGCGATATCTAGCAGCGCGATTGGTGGGAGGGGAATTGTGACCTGTGACCTGAACCCCGCTATGGCCAAGTCGCAACGCGCGCTGCGGCGACCGGTCTGCCAGCTTAGGCGGAGACGGTTGACGCCCGCGCGGGCCGACGAATCCACATCAGCCCGCCCACAATCACCAAGCCAATCGAAATCGCCTGCGTCGTGGTCAGGGCACCGCCGAGCAACTCTCCCCGGCCAGGATCGCCGCGTAGGAACTCGATAAAGAAGCGCTCGATTCCGTAAAGCGCCATGAAAGTGCCAAACACCTGACCGTTAAAGGTCTTGCGCCGGAACAGCCACAGCAGCAAAAAGAAATTTATCAGCTCGGCTGCGCCTTCAATCAATTGTGTGGGATGCAGATGCACACCCAGCGGCACACCCGTCTGCGCATTGGCAATCACGCTGTTAAAGGTCACTCCCCAGGGCAAGTCGGTGTGTTTGCCATAACAACATCCGGCAGAAAAGCAGCCCATCCGCCCCAGCACATGGCCAAAGGCCAGCCCCGGCGCAAAGCAATCCAGCGTTTTAAGCAGCGGCATCTGGTGCGCCCGCATATACCAGACGCCCGCCAGCAGCGCTCCCAGCAGGCCTCCAGAAAACACTCCTCCCGATTGCAACGTGGCTAGGCTGAAGATTTCGCGCGGGTTCTGCGAGTAGTGTGCCCAATCGTTCACGATGAGCAGAATCTTCGCGCCCACAATGCCGCTCAGCACCATCAGAATGCCGAGGTTCCACGCATCATCTTCCAGAATGCCTTGCGTCCGCGCCAGCCGGGCGCAAATGTACATCCCAATGAGCACGCCCATGGCCACCAGAAATCCGTAGGTGGGCAGGGAAAACGATCCGATTTGCAACAAGCGGGGAAACATAGTTGGGAGAGCTAATTTCTTTCTGGTGCGAACTGGTCCGCACTAATATCTTTCTGGTGCGAACCGGTGCGAGTGTCCGGTCATGCTAGTTTCGCACTATTACTTAGATGCGTCTCGCGCACCACGCCTTCATCGCGCAGCGAAGATCGCTGCAACGCCTACAAAGCCACAAAAACTAAAGCCGACCCACGCGGCCGTGCAGCGGGCCGAAACTGAACCCGTCCTTCGACGGCGGTAACCCACCGCCACCCATTAGGCATTTCCGTCTGGCGGAACCTTGCACACAGGATGACGAGCAGAGCTCCCTGTTCATTGAATGTTGGTTCAAATTTCGGTGTCCGCCGTCACCAACTTGGCAGGCCGACTTCGAATTCGATGCTAAAAGGTGGAACGGGTTTGCACAAGCCCAAGACGCAAATTTTCAGCAAATCTGTGTCACGAAAGTTTCTATGCGCAGAATCAGCGACTGCGAAGGTGGGTGTTTTCAGACGATTGCAGGGACTTCCTTAGCGTGAGCCAGCACCAAAAGAAATGTGGGTGCAGAGCAGAATCTTCGCGCGAAAACTATCCAGCCTTGCGCTCCTCGCTCAATAAGGCGTCCAAAACGCTCATCAGGCGCTCGGTCTTTTGGACGACTTCTTGCGAGGTGCTCTGGTGCTGCGTCCGCAAAATAAATAATTCGTCGGCAATATTCAGCGCGGCCAGCACCGCTAAACGGCCCAAATCCACCGTGTTCGTCTGCCCCGCGACGGCCCGAATCTTCGAGTCCACATACTCCGCCAACCGCTCGATGTAGGCCGGGTCGGTGCCCCGCAAATGGTAGGCTTGGTCGAAGATGCCGACGCGCACACTGCGCGATTCCCCGGCGCTTACTGCCGAGGCTGGAGCTTCATTCCGCATCTTTGCCGACCGTTCTGCCATAGGACCTCGCCTCCCCTGCCTACTGCCCAGCTTCGTCCAGAGAATCCATCTCGTGTAGCATCTTTTCCACGCGCACACGAATCTCGTCGCGATCGCGATGCAACAGCGCCAACTCTTTCCGCATGGCTTCCGCTTCGCCGGCCCCCGCGTGCAACTGCGCGACCTCTTTGCGCAGCGTTTCTACTTCCGCATCCCGCAAAATTAGGTGTTCGCGCAGTTGCTGGGCTTCGCGCTCAGCCTGCATGCGCGCTTGCCGCGCCGTGCGGTACATCTCGATGGTGCGCAATATCTTCTCTTCCAGCGACTGAAATCTTTGCGTCGCTGGAATGAGGCCGATCTGTTCCTGTGCTTGCGTTGCCATGGGGCGCGGGGTCTCCTGATTCAGCGTGTCGTGTGCTTCTGGGGATCAAAAATACCCCAAGCGGGCGAAATTGGCAGCCATAAATGCTGCATTTGAAGGGCAGTATAACCTGCCGGCTTGAGGAAAGTGCGAAAAATACGACTTTGGAGTGCGCGCGACGGTACGTGTGACAAAACCGCAGCACCGGGTCTCTAGCTCCGCAACACCCCGCCCAGCTTTGCCATGGCACCCACAATCGCCTGCGCCCACTGCGCTACTTCCTCCTCGCGCAGCGTCCGTTCCGCCGATTGGAATGTGGCTCGCAGCAGTACGCTCTTACTGCCTTGCGGCACGCTCGCAACCGTCCCGCCAGCCAGCACTTCCACCGGTTCCAGTTGGCGCAACTCAGCAATCCCGAGCCGCACAATTGCGGCGTGCACCGGTTCAAAGCACGTGGCATCGGTGTTGGGGAAGAGCAGCGAGAAATCGCGCTCCACCGCAGGATACTTTGGCAATGCAACATACTTCACACTGCGCAAATTCTGCTGGTACAGCCGGTCAAGAAATATCTCGGCGACAAATACGTCCTGCTTAATCTTCCGTGCCGCCGCCATCTCCGGATGCACCTGCCCGAACTGAGCGACCGTCGCACCATTCAGTACCGCCCGTGCCGAGCGCCCCGGATGATAGTGCGCGGCGGTATGCGAATCGTAGTAGAGGCTATTTGCGGCAAACGGTGCCAGCAGCGCCTCCACGTCGCCCTTTACGTCAAAAAACGAATACGCTTTCGCCGCTTGGTGCACTCCGCCCGCCAAAGCCTCGCCTGCTGCGCCCAAAGCGATACGCTTGGTCTCGCGAACCATGCCGCCCGCCTCCTTGAATACGTGACCTGCTTCGAACAGCCGCACACTCTGCACACCCCGGTTCAGGTTGTAGGCCAGCATATCGAGCATCCCCGGCAGCAGGGAACTGCGCATCATGCGCGCTTCGTCGCTCATGGGATTTTCGAGCGCCAGCGGGATCGCCGGAGAAAATCCCACTGCGTCCGCCGACGAAATGAACGTCAGTGAAATCGCCTCGTTGTAGCCCAGCGCCAGCAACCTGCAGCGCAGTCGCGCATCCTTCTCTGCGTCGGCCAACTCCACCACCGCCCCTACGTAGGGCGGAAGCGAATTTTCAAACTTGTCGTATCCGTGGACTCGTGCCAGCTCTTCAATCAGATCAATCTCGCGCTCCACATCCAGCCGCCACGAGGGAATCTCTACGGTGTAGTCGTCCCCGTTGGCAGTTAAGCCAAAGCCCAAACGGCCAAGAATTCGCTGAAATTCCCGGTTCGGCAACACCTTGCCCAGTATGCGCTTCACTTCACTGCAGCGCAGCAGAATCGGAGGCCGCGACATCTCCCGTGCGATGGTGTCAATCGGAGCGCCCACCAGCTTGCCGCCCGCAGAAGCCAGAATCAGCTCTGCCACCCGATCCGCCGCCAGCAGCGTTGCCCCAAAATCGGCGCCCCGCTCAAAACGATGCGAAGCATCGGTGTGCATGCCATGGCGCTTGGCCATCTTGCGCACCACCACCGGCTCAAACCATGCAGCTTCAATCAGCACGTTGGTGGTGGCTTCGGTAATCATCGAATCGAAGCCACCCATTACGCCTGCCAGCGCTACCGGCTTCACCGCATCTGCAATCACCAGATCTTCGCGCGTCAGCTTGCGTTCCACTCCATCGAGCGTCTTCAGCGTTTCGCCATCGCGCGCGCGACGCACAATAATCTTCGCGCCTTCCAGTTTGTCCAAATCGAAGGCGTGGGTCGGGTGGCCCACCTCCCACAGCGTGTAGTTGGTCGCGTCAGCCGCGTTGTTAATCGCACGATGGTCGAGACTGTTCAGCTTCTGTGCAATCGCCGCAGGCGATGGCCCTATCTTGACTCCGCGAATCACCCGCCCGGTGTAGCGCGCACAACCGGTGCCATCTTCAATCGCAATGGTCACTCCCGACGGGGCCGACTTATCAGACAGCGCCGGCAGTTTCGGCGCGATGGGCTTCAGAGGCACGTCATACAGCGCAGAAACTTCCCGCGCCACACCGTAATGATTCATGTCATCAGGTCGGTTGGTGGTGATCTCCATCTCGAAGATCATGGAGTAATCAGCGCCGTCACCAGCGGCCACCGTGTTTTCCACGGCAGTGCCAGTGAGCGTCAACTCTTCTGCGAGTTGAGCGTTGCTCACCTTTACATCTACGAATTCGCGCAGCCATTGCGGAGAAAGCTTCATAGATATTTATGCACCTACCTGACGCTAGGCAAACTGTTCCAAAAACCGCACGTCACCGTTATAGAACAGCTGAATGTCATCCACGCCATACTTCATAATCGCGATGCGCTCCACGCCCATGCCAAAGGCAAAGCCGCTCACCGTGGTCGCGTCATAGTCCACGAAGTTGTACACGTTAGGATCCACCATGCCGCAGCCCAGCAGCTCAATCCATCCGCTGGATTTGCAGTTCCGGCAAGGCCCGCCATCGCGCTGGCCCTTGCCGTTGCAAAAGATGCAACTGATCTGCATGTCGGCGCTGGGCTCGGTAAACGGAAAAAATGACGGGTAAAACCGCGTCTTCACACTCGAACCGAACAGCATCTTCATCGCATGATCGAGTGTGCCCTTCAGGTCGCAGAAAGTAATGTTCTCATCCACGGCCAAGCCTTCCACTTGATGAAAGACCGGCGAATGCGTGGCATCGGCTGCGTCATTGCGATGAACCTTGCCCGGACACAGCACCCGAATCGGCGGCTTCTGCTGCATCATCGAACGAATCTGCACCGGCGAAGTATGCGTGCGCAGCAGCAGTCGGTCGCGCAGCGCTTTGCCTTCTTGCCCGGCGATGAACAGGGTATCTTGCGTATCGCGCGCAGGGTGGTTCGGCGGAAAGTTCAGCGCCTCAAAATTGTAGAAGTCGGTCTCAACCTCTGGCCCTTCGGCAATCGAGTATCCGAGATTGCGAAAGACCGAAGCAATCTCGTGCATCGTCCGCATCACGGGATGCTCGGCACCCAAAGGCTGGCGAGTCCCCGGCAGGGTGACGTCGAGATGGTCACCATACAGTTGCCCTGCTGCACTTGCGGACTGCATTCGCTGCTCGGTCGCCTCCACGTGCGCGGTCACCAGCTTATTCAGCTCGTTCACCCGCTGTCCGGCTTCACGCTTTGCCTCTTTCGGAGAGCCCTTCAGCCAAAGTTCATTTACCTGGGTCAGGATGCCATTCTTGCGCGCCATCCAGCGGTTGCGGAATGCTTCCAGCTCAGCCGCCGTAACGGCAGCCGATTCCTGCATCAGCGCAGCCTGCAACTCGGCAGCCGCAGCGGCCAGCGCTTCCGGCGAAAAATCTGTTAGTGGAGGAACGGTGTAGGCCATAGCGTGTCACCATCATAAACAAACGTGCGTCGAACCAAAACAATCAGCCCACCGCAATCCGCGATGGGCTGATGAAAACTGCGAAGCACTCCGCCCTTACGCGGCCTTTTTTGGCTTCGCGGCGATTGCAGTCTTGGCCTGCTCGCACAGGTTGGCAAAACCCTTGGGGTCATGCACGGCGATGTCGGCCAGAATCTTGCGGTCAAGTTCGATCTCGGCCAGATTCAGGCCGTGGATGAACTGGTTGTAGCTGAGGCCAGAAAGCTGGGTGGCGGCGCCAATGCGCACAATCCACAGTGAGCGGTATTGCCGCTTTTTCTGCTTGCGGCCAGAGTAAGCGAACTTCAGTCCGCGCTCGACCGCTTCTTTTGCGGCCCGATAAAGTTTTGATTTGGTTAAGAAATATCCACTGGCGCGCTCAAGAATCTTTTTGCGGCGCTGGCGGCGTTTCGTTCCACGTTTTACGCGAGGCATGGCAACTGCTCCTTTTTGAGTGTGGCGGCGAAGACTCCAGCATTGCTACCGGGCTTCTTCCGCGTTTCAGAACCCTCAGCACCTGCTTTTGGCTTGTCACCAAAGTGCATTTGCGGGGCCTACGATGGCTGGAGGCAGGATTTTAGGTCGGCCTCTTTACTCACCGTGCGCCGGATTTCTTGCAACCTCAACCGTCCGGCGGCTTTTACTGCTGTTATTGCTACTGCCTGCTACCGCCGCGCCGTAATCATTCGCAAACCCGGCGCGGGAAAATGTTTATGCGTAAGGAATCATCCGCTTGATGACGGGCGTATCGGCGTCCGAAGCCAGCACAATTTGGCTGAGCTTGTTCTTCCGTTTCCGCGCCTTCGAGGTCAAAATGTGCCGCGCGCCTACCTGCCCGCGCTTTACTTTGCCCGTCGCCGTCAGCTTAAAGCGCTTGGCTGCGCCTTTATGTGTTTTGATCTTTGGCATAACGTCCTTCTTGCTTGTTTGAAAAACTACCGCTACCGCACTGCGCGGCCCATCGCAGACTACTACCGCACAGCAAACTTGTAGAACCGGACAAGCCCTCAGGCCATCGCCCGCTTCATTCTTGTCATGCTCGGCATACTTGTCATGCTCGGCATACTTCTCATGCTCGGCATGCGCACAATTGCTGCGCAAACCCAACGTGCCTTTTCGTCGCTTACCGCGCCCCGGTTGGCGAATCCCCCGGCGCAGCTTCTTTTCGAGAAGTGCAGGAAAAGAAAAAGCCCTACGAGGACACTACGACGTCGTTGCCGCTGGCGGAACTTCCGCCACTACTGGTTTTGCCGTTTCCACTGCGGGCGGCGCGGCTGCTTCCCCCTGCGGTGCAGCTGCTTCCCCCTGCGGTGCAGCCGGCTTGGCCGCTGCTGCATCCGCCAGCGGAGGCCGTACCGTCTTCGGAACCTTGGTCGGCTCAGTCTTATGCGGGGCCAGAATCACGTGCAGGGTATTGCCTTCCTGCCGCGCCCGGAACTCCACAATCGCCTGGTTGCCAATATCTTTAATCAGCCGGTCTAGAATCCCCAGCCCCAAACTTTGCCGCGTCATTTCGCGACCGCGGAAGAAGATGGTTGCCTTCACCTTGTCGCCTTCGCCCAAAAACCGCAGCGCGTGGTTCTTTTTCGTCTCGTAGTCGTGATCGTCCACATTGATGCGGAACTTCACTTCTTTGACGATGATCTGCTTCTGGTTCTTCTTGGCAACCCGCTCCTGCTTTTCCTGCTGATACATGAACTTGCCGTAGTCCATGATGCGGCAAACAGGGGGTTGAGCCGTAGGCGAAATCTCCACCAAATCCAAGTTCTTTTCCCGGGCCAACTTCAGCGCTTCAAACGGGACCATGATCCCAACCTGACCGCCTTCGTCGTCAATCACGCGCACTTCGCGTGCCCGGATGCGCTCATTGATGCGTGTAAACCGCTTATCGATACAATCCTCCGTGCGCTTGCCTAAATAAAAGGCTGCAAAACGCAGTGAAACGCACTACAAAGTATAGCACGGCAAGGGGGGGCTTCCCCAGCTTCCGTACCCACTCCACCCCTCGTCACCAATCAAGCGATATCCCGGCACGTCAGTGCCGGGAGGCGGCAGTTACCAGATCACCAGCGCCGCCCTGCGGGACGGCACTGCCCGCCAACACTAACGCGTCGGCGACATCTACCTTGACCCTTACCCACCGGTTGGCCTCATGTTCCCCCGCCAGCCGCATTTTCAGATAGTTGTCTGTGAGTGCCTCGGTGCTCTTGCCATCAAAGCCGCCCAATGTAATCGCCTCCAGCGTGTGCCCTACAAACGACCTGCGAAACGCCTCGCCCTTTGCCGTCGCCAGTTCGCGCAGCGCGCGGTTGCGCTCCCGCGCCACCGCCATCGGCACCTGCCGCATCTCCGCCGCGGGCGTGGTGGGCCGCGGCGAATAAGTAAACACGTGCAGATAGGTGAACGGCAGATCCTCAATCATGCGCCGCGTCTCTTCAAACTCCGCATCGGTTTCGCCCGGAAAGCCGACCATCACATCCGCGCCAATTGCCGCCGTCGGCATCGCGGCGCGAATCGCTTCCAGCCGCCCGCGATAATGCCACGGCCGGTACTTGCGATGCATCCGCCGCAGCACGGCGTCGCTGCCCGATTGCATCGGTATATGCGCGTGCTTCGCAATGCGCTGCGAACTCGCCATCCGCGCAATCAGGTCGTCCGACCAATCCATCGGCTCAACCGAACTGATGCGAATCTTCGCCATCGCGGTCTCATCCAGAATCGCCCGCAGCACGTCAGTGAGCCGCAGTTGGTTGCGCGTGCCCCCGGCAAAGTCCCGTCCCCAGCGCCCCAAGTTGATGCCCGAAAGAACCACCTCCTGATAGCCCGCCGCCGCCAGCGCTCTTACTTCCCCCACAATCCGCTCCAGCGGCATCGAACGGCTTTGCCCGCGAGTGAACGGAATAATGCAGAATGAGCAGCGGTTGTTGCAACCATCCTGAATTTTGAGGTTGGGGCGCGTCCGGTCGCCGGCTGCATCCAGCACCGGCGCGGTCAGTAGTTCGCTGTGGGCAAAAATGTCGCTGATAAAAATCGGTGCGGCATCCAAACGGTCGGAGGCACCCAAGGCGAGCGTAGTGAGGGGCACAAAATTCGATGGGCGTGCTTCCACTTCTTGCACGCCAGCAAACGCCAGCATTCCGCTGGTGGCGATCTCGGCGAGGCTCTGCTTGTGCGAGTTGCCCACCACCCAGGTGACGCCCGGCAGGGCTGCCACTTCTTGCGGGGCGCGTTGCGCGTAGCACCCGGTTACCAGTACCTTGCTGAGCGGATGTTGACGCTGAATGCGCCGTACTGCGGCTCGGGCATCTTGATCAGCAGCGGCGGTCACGCTGCAGGTGTTCAGCACCACCACTTCGGCGTCGGTTGCGGTTTCGGCGCGGGCCCAGCCGCGTTCCAGAAACTGCTGCTCTATCGCGGCGCCATCTGCCTGCGTGGCGCGGCAACCGAAATTTTCCACGTAAAACCGCATATTGCCAGTTTACCAGCGGCACCAGTGCCGGGCTCTCCACTCACCGTACTGGATGCCTCAATGGATGCCTTAATCGCTACTGAGGTAGCTCGCGGAGCGAATTCCCAGTTTCGCCAGAGAGTTGAGCCTGTCGAGAGTTCCAGAGGCATTCACGGCACAGCACCGGGCGGCCTTGAGTCGGACGGAAGGGAACTGTGACGGGCTTGGCACACTCACGGCACTCCAGCGTTGTCTTAACCGGCGTGGCGCTTTGCATGGAAATGCCTCTTCGCGCCAGATAATTCCGCCGTTCTTTGCAAGGCCGGCAGCGCTTGGGTGCATTCTTGAACTGCTTATCGTGAAAGAAAAGTTGTTCCCCGGCAGAGAACACAAAATCCTCTCCGCAATCGAGGCAAGTTAGAATCCGGTCGACAAAATACATGGCACAGGCCCCCCAGGCCTACAGCCTTGGCCGGAGTAGCGAAAGCAGTGCGAGGGCACGTGGGCACCCTGCACCGTATTTCCGCGAAGGAAATCCGGCCAGTTTGTGACCACCCCTTGTCGTAGATATTCCAGTAACGGCGGCGCTCTTTGGCACCTGCCGCTTACAGCGGACAAAAATCGCTTGCTGCACTTTGTTACAATCTGCTGCACTCTGATGCACTCTGCGGGGAACAGAGGTAGTAGCGGGCCACTGTTGCCAGCGGCCCAGCCCAGACTAGTCCTGCTCTTTGCGAGCCTTTTTCCGGCTCCGCTTGCGAGCCAGAGCTTCTTTCACGCGTTTCTTCTCACCCGGTTTCAGATAAAAAGAATGACGCTTCACTTCCTTGATGATGTCCTCGGTCTGCACTTTACGCTTGAAACGACGCAATGCATTCTCGAGAGGCTCACCCTCTTGGAGACGTATCTCCGCCAATGTGACACACCCCCAAACTCGTCCAACCGGACATCTTTAATTCTTGGTCAATTCGCCCGCTAAGTCAAGCAAAGAACGCGCGTGCGGTGTTGAAAGCGGGTTCGCGACTGTCCCCAGCCCGTACTTATGCCGCCGCACCCTAGAAAATGAGTTTCAGCGCCAATTGCATTTGCCGTGGTGCATAAGAGCTATCAGGGTGGCGATAATCGCTCGCCACCTGAAATTGCGCGGGGTAGGCTTTGCCCTTGGCTGTGGTGCTAAGTTGCACAAAATTAACGGTTTGGCTCTGCAAACCATTTTGTGTGATGGTGAATCGCCGGTTGTTGCGGTTGAACAGATTAAACGCCTCACCTAGCGCTTCCAGATGCCACTTGTCGTTCTTCCACTGAAAGTGCCGGCTCAGGCGGAAGTCGAAGGTCGAGTAGGTGGGTCCAGTGAGGCTGTTGCGAGAAATTCCCGGAATCCGGTCGTTGATCGAGTTGCCGTCTTGATTGGCGTCGCCACTGACCTTGGCATCGTAGGGCCGGCCGCTGCCGTAAGTGAAGATGCTGGCCAGCTTCCAGTGATTCGCCACGTAAGCCAGGGCGCTGGTGCTATCGGAAATCAGGTGAGGCTCGGCCGTCCAGGCCAGCACCAGCCTTTGTCGTTGGTCGGTCACGCTCGAAGCACGCTCCCGTTGCGTGGCGAAGGTGTTTTGCACCGTCGCGGGCGTGCCCGCCACCAGCGCATCCTGAACGTTGTCAATGGCATGAGCAAAGGTATAAGCTGCCCGCAAATACATCCCATGATGCACTCGCCGTTTCAACTCGATGGTTGCACCGTGATATTGGCTCACCGCTACTGTCTCGAAGACGTTGATCGCACCAATCTGCGGAATCGGCCGCGCCAGATCGTTGATGCAAGGCGGAAATGGACAACTGATGGTTTGCGTCAACTGCCAGTTGGCAAAGGAATCCACGGTGTAATAGCCGAGCAGGTTTGCGCCCGTACCGTTGAACACGGGATAGGTGAGCGCGGTGGGTTTGGGCAAGTTCACGTCGCGCGCCCGTATCAGATTCTCCCCTCGTGTGTACAAGTACGAAACCGTGGCGACCACATGGCCGCCCACGTCGCGTTCCGCACTGAGGCTCGCTTGATGCACCCTAGGGGTGCGGAAGTTTGAGGCAAACGACGAAATCTGCGTGGTCAAGTAAGGCTGCACTGCCGCCGGAATGGGACAAGAGGCGGTACCAATCGCGCAGTTCGAAAGCGGCACAGGGAATTCGGGGAAAACCTGCTTCTGATAAAAATTCGAGTGATCCAGTTGCAAGTGGAACTGGTTCAAGCCGTTGTCCAGTTCCACCTGCGAGGCATAAATCTGCGGAATACGGGCGAAAAACACGCCGTAGCCACCGCGAAATGCAACGGGGTTTTTGTCGCCTAGCGCAAAGGCGAAGCCTACACGTGGAGCAAAGTTCAAGGCTCGCGAGGGTAGTTTGCCCGAATCGGGCCAGAGCGGGTTTGATACCAAGTGGCCGCTAGCGAAGGTCTGGCGATCGTAGCGCAGCCCCAGATTCACGTGCAGGCGCTGTGAGAGCCGTATCCCATCCTGCACAAAGCCGGCGTATTCAATGGAACTGGGGCGGGTCGCGTCCAAGCCAAAGTTTTGGTCGTAGTAGCGCGGCACTTGATGGGCATAGGCCCGCAGCGGCGTCAGCTTAAGCCCTCCCGGCTGTGGCTCGAAAGTGAAGGGATTTACCCGCACTCCGGCAAAAATGTAATAACCGCCGCTGAGCGAAGGGAAGTAGTTGTAGAGGTTGTTCACCAACAAATCCCCGCCAAACTTCCATTGCTGGCGGCCGTGCGTAAGCGAGATCGTTTCGCTCTCCTGAAATTTGTTTTCGTGGGTCTGGCGGGGCAGAATAGTGGAGCGGCCCAATCCGGCCAACACCGTGTCTATGCGCTGGCTGGGTTGCAGCGTATTGGAGTAGCTGCGCTGGTCGTCCAGCGAATACTTGACCGTCAGCTTACTGATCAGCCCGTGCGCCATGCTGCTGGTAAGCGATGCAACCGCGCTTTCCGTTCGTACGTCTTCTTCGCCATTCGCCGCCAGTGAATAGTTGGTGATAGGGCTGGCAGGATCGAAAAACACGTTGTTCAGCCCATAGTACCGCGAGGTGCTGACCCGCAGAGAAAGCTGATGGTGCGCGGAAAGGGTGTAGTCCAACTTGAAGAATCCAGTATTGCCGTTCAGGTGCGAACGCTGCGTGCCGGCCAGAAGGTCGAGTTGGCTGGCGGTATAGAACACCAGAGCCTTGTCACTTTCTTCGTAATCGCCGGGGGTGAAGGGCTGCGATGGTAGGGGCGTGACCACGGACGAGCCATCTTCAAAGCGCACCACCGTGGGGACGTCAAACAAATGTTGGTCAAAGCCTGCCAGAAAAAACACCCGGTTCCTCTTGATCGGACCGCCGATGGTGCCGCCAAACTGGTGCTGGCGGTCGCCGGGCTTAAAGTCGAGTCCTGGGGGGGTGGCGCCAAACTGGCTGGCACGCAGATAGTAAAAAGTGCTGCCGTGCCATATGTTCTCGCCCGACTTGGTGACCACATTGACGACTGCGCCGCCGGAGCGCCCCTGCTCTGCACCATAGGAGTGGGAGGAGACCCGGAACTCCTGCACCACTTCGTTGGAGAACTGATAGGGTGCGCGATAGCGTCCGGTGGCTTGCGAGAAGAAGGCGTTGTTGTTGTCCGCGCCATCCACCACAAAGCTGGTTTGGAAGCCGCGAATCCCGCCAAATGACAGGTCGCCATTCGAGGCGGAAGTAAGGTCGCGCGGATCCTGCGTCACGCCGGGAGTGAGGAGCGCGAGGTCAGTAAAGCGGCGACCGTTCAGGGGCAACTCGCGAATCGCGTGCTCGTCAATCACCGATGAGACTTCGCTGGTCTCTGGATTCGCACTGGGCGCATCCGCCGAAACCGTAACGATTTCGGTGTGGCCTTCCACGGTCAGCTTAAGATCCACTTGCACGGATGCGCCGACTTCCACCCGCACGCCGGTACGGAGCGCTGGGGTGAGTCCCGGTGACGAGGCCCCCGCCAGATATTCGCCGGGGGGCAACGCCAGCGCCGCAAAGCGGCCCTCGGAATCGGTGATCGCGATATGGGTAACCCCGGTAGCTGCGTTCACCACTGTGACGGCAGTTTGGGCAATGCGAGCGCCGCTGGCATCGAGCAAAGTACCGCGCAAAGCCCCAGTGGAAGCATCTTGCGCCACCGAGATGCTTCCACAAACCATGAGCATACCCGCCCTGAGCAGGACTGCTGGGCGCCACCCACGCCACCCGCGCCGCTCACGACGGCGAACTCCACGGACGAGGAGTATCAACTGCGGCAGGGGAGAGCAATGTCGCTCCATATGCCCAAAAGTTATGCACCTAAAGGGCCATGCCCAAATTGGATAAACCCTTTATTGTCATATTCCTAGAATGGGAATTTCGACCTTTGTGACCATAGGTGGGCAGGTGCCAAGCCGATTGGCACCAGCGTTTGGCAGGGGGAGGCATAAACAGGGTCGTGCGTGTCTGGAAGATGCCTCCGTGGTATGTTCGGAATCGCGGCACGATACCGGTCTTGGGCAAGTGGCCCAGGAAAGTTGCACAGGAAAGTTGCACAGGAAGGTGGCACAGCGATGATTCGTTCCTATCAGGGCAAGACGCCCGTAGTTCCAGAATCCTGCTACATAGATGATTCGGCGCAGCTGATTGGCGATGTCGAACTCGGCGAGCACTCCAGCATTTGGATGTGTGCGGTGATCCGTGGCGATGTCAGCTCCATTCGCGTTGGGCACTACTCGAATGTGCAGGATTGTGCGGTGTTGCATGGCATGAAGAACCAATACAGTGTTACGGTTGGCGACTATGTAACGGTGGGCCACTCGGTGACTCTGCACGGCTGCGTGGTAGAAGACCGCTGCCTGATTGGCATGGGCTCGACCATCCTGAACGGTGCGGTGATAGGCGCCGGCTCGATTATTGCCGCAGGTACGCTGATCCCGGAGAAAACCATCGTCCCTGCTGGCACCCTGTGGCTGGGCTCGCCCGGTAAGCTGCGCCGCCACCTAACCGAAACCGATCAAGAAATGATTCTGCAATACGCGCGCAATTACCTGGGCTATACCGCCAATTATCTGGAGCAGCGAAAAGAGTGGGTGGCAGGAAGGTAACGAAGAGATATAAAAGTATATTTTACTATACAAAATGCTTGTAAGTGATGATGATGTATAGTAGTATGTACAAATGATGCCACTCGCCGAGATTGGCCACCGCATCGCGGAGGCCCGCCAGTTCCAGCACCTGACCCAGCAGGAGCTGGCGCAACGTGCTGGAATTACGCGCGCTACGCTCTCCCGGCTGGAGAATGGGCATCTCGGTGAAATGGGCTTTACCCGCCTCAGCAAAATTCTGTTCATCCTAGGCTTGGAGTTGACCCTTCGCACCTCGAATCGTGGCCGACCGACCCTCGCAGAGCTGTTAGCCGAGCAGGCGGAGGAGGACTACGATGATTAAAATCTGGACCGCCAGCCAGCCCGCCGGACTGCTGGACCGCCCGCCGCTCTCCGAAGACCCGCGGCAGGAAGGCAGCATCTTCCGCTACTTTGCCGATACCCGACGCGAGAGCGCCATCTCGCTGACCATGCCCACCCGACTCGAAAGCTACAACACCCGCTATGGTCTGGCACCGTTCTTCGAGATGAACTTGCCAGAAGGCCGTTTGCGCGAGGCTCTGCGCCTGCGCTTCGCGCGGCAGGTTGGGCGGTTTGACGACCTCGATCTCCTTGCCCTCACCGGGCGGTCACAGTTGGGGCGCGTCCGCTATACCGGCAATGACGATTCGCTGCAGCACGATGTTCCTTTTCAAAAGGTGGACGAGATTCTCGCCATGCGGCGGGGTGGAAACCTGTTCCACGAACTGGTCGCGCAGTTCGACCGCTACTCGGGCATCAGTGGTGCGCAACCCAAGCTTCTTATCCGGGATGCGGCGGCCTCGGTCACGCTTTCCGGCGGTGGAGGACGTGCGTCTGAAACCTTCAAGAGTGCCACCCATATCGTCAAATTCTGGGAGCAGACTGAGTTTCCGCAACTTGCCGCCAACGAGTTTTTCTGCATGACTGCGGCGAAGGCTGCGGGGCTGGAGGTTCCCCCGTTCCAGCTCAGTGAGGATGCCATGGCGCTTGTGGTTGAGCGCTTCGATATTTTGCCCGATGGCAGCTTTCTCGGCATGGAGGATTTTTGCGTCTTGAATGCACGGCGTACCGGCGACAAATACCGCGGCAGCTACGAGACGGCGATCATGAAGCGGTTTGCCGATTTTGCGCGTACCGGCCCGCTACTGGAAGACTTGGAGCGCCTGTTCGCGCTGATTGCGCTGAACTGCGCCCTGCGTAACGGCGACGCCCACCTGAAGAACTTCGCGGTCACTTACCGCGAGGTCGAGGGCGAAGTCCGGCTCGCGCCTGTCTATGATTTGGTCACTACCAGCGTCTACCCGGGACTGGAAGGCGGGCTGGCGCTGACGCTGAACGGCAGCACCCGCTGGCCGGACGCCAAGGCGTTGCAAAAGCTGGGCGAAACCCGCGCCCACCTGACGCCATCGTCGGTCAAGGCCATCTTGCAACGGCTGGAACACGGCATGGAACAGGCGGCGGGAGAGTTGCGTGCCTACGTCGCGAGCCATGCCGAGTTCGCGGATATTGGCAGGCAAATGCTCGGCGAGTGGGAAGCTGGAATCCAGCATTCGCTGGGAGGAACGTCGAGGCAAGCGTTGAAGTAGCCGCCGGAGTGAGTGCGCTTCGATGCGAAGAGACGCGCATCTCCGGCGCATCTCCGGCGCATCTCCGGCGTCCGTTCCTGAGGTGGCGCTTGACATGCTCGTGGGGTCGAATTAAGGTTCGCAGTGGCGATTGCCGGGTGCGGCTGGCTCCGCCTAGACTCTTTTCGTTTGGACTCTTGGAACCGAGGTGGCCTCATGCAGAAGCGCGTTGTCGCTCTTGTTTTACTTACTTTCACCCTCCTGAGCCTCACGGCCTGCCAAAAGGTACGGCAGGTATCGCAATTGTTCCAGTCGCGGCCGGGGCAGCACTTGCCCGCCTATCAGCCGGTGGCGAACGTTATGATTCCTGGCCAGAATTGGCCGGTGGGTCAACGGGAGTGGTTCTACCACACCGGGCAGGGCACGATTTTGCTTCCCTATAGGTGGCTTTTGGCGCTGGAGCAGCCCAAGTTTACCTTGTTCAGTGCGGCACCCAAGTTCAGCGAAACATCCTATTTGGCCCGCTTTGGGTTTTTGCCCGACGCCGCTGGTCCGCAGAATCCTGACGGCTTTCCGGTCGGTTTTGCCCGCAGCACGGTGGTGGATCCCAAATCGGGCAAGTCGCAGGAGATTGTCGGCTTTACCTGCGCGGCCTGCCATACCGGTCAGGTGGAATATCACGGCAAGGCGGTGCGCATTGATGGAGGTGCCTCGTCGGTGGATTTGGACGATTTACAGATCGAGCTGGGTTACGCCGTTGCCTACACCAAGGTACTGCCGGGACGCTATGCGCGGTTCGAGAAAATCGTGTTGGGCGAGAATGCCAGCGAGGAAGCCAAACAGCAACTGAAGCAGGAGTTTGACGCAGCCGTGGCTGCGGGCGAAACTGAAGCGCACTATACCCAGAGCATGAACTTGTTGCCGGTGCGCGGCGGCTTTGGCCGGACTGATGCACTGGGCCGTATTGGCAATTTTGTGTTTGGCACCGAACTCGACCCACAAAACTATCGGGTGGCGAACGCCCCGGTCAGCGTGCCGCCGTTGTGGTATGCAAGTTGGTTTGCCTGGGTGCAGTACAACGCCTCGATTCAGCAGCCCATGGCGCGGAATATTGGGGAAGCCATGGGGGTTCGGGCGCGGGTGAATCTCACTGACAAAGACCGCTTGTTCCAATCCACGGTTAACGTGAAGAACTTGCATGAGATTGAAGACCTGCTGGCCGGGCCGACTGCCTTCAGCGGATTGAAGGCTCCTCAATGGCCGGAGCAGATGCTGGGGCCGATTGATCAGGCCAAGGCGGCGCGCGGCAAGCAGATCTATGAGCAGCATTGCCAGCACTGCCACCTGCCCCCGCTCGATTCACCGGAGATTCAGCAGGATCGCTACTGGGAGGCGGGACTGGAAGGCCGTCGCTTCCTCAAGCTCAACGTGATTCCCCTAGACGAGATTGGCACGGATCCGCTGACTGCCACCAACTTCAACCAGCGAACCGCCGTCACCGGGCCGGTGCTGGGGTTGGGCACGGCCGCAGCCAAAGACGGGCTGAAGTATATTGGTGCCAAGATCGCCGAGACCAACTATGCGCAACTTGGCGTCTCCCCAGCAGAGCAGGTGGAGTGGAACGGCTATCGCGAAGACAACATCGTGGCACCGCTGGCCTATCGCGCGCGGCCTTTGAGTGGTATGTGGGCCACGCCGCCGTTTTTGCACAACGGTTCGGTGCCCAACCTCTATCAAATGCTGCTCCCCGCCGAAAAGCGCGACAAAACCTTCTACACCGGGAGCCGCGAGTTTGACCCGCTGCATGTGGGCTACCAGGCGGGGAAATTCGAAGGCGGATTCCTGTTCGACACCTCCCAGCAGGGGAACTCCAACGCTGGCCATGAGTTCAGCAACCGGGAAGGCAAAGGCGTGATTGGCCCCGAGCTGACCGACGAGGAGCGCTACGCGATCATCGAATACTTGAAGACGATGTAGCGGAACTGGCGGGCAGCAAGCCTTTGCGTTGCATCGTTCGGATGCCTGACCAAGCCGTGAAACCTGTGACTGCGCCAGTTGGAGCCGAATCGCAAATTCCAACTGGCTGCGCCGACAAAGACCACGAATACATCGGCTGTTGCGCCCAAGAACGGCGGGGATCGTTCCCCGCCCGCAGCCGCCCAACTTGAATCCTGAAGCGCAAAACCTGAAACTAGACAGATGATTAAAGCTGTAAGAGGAACGCGCGACCTGCTGCCGCCGGAGACTGGCGTGTGGAACTTTGTCGAAGCCACGGTGCGCGAGGTCTTCCGCGCCTACAATTTTCACGAAATCCGCACGCCTATTTTTGAATCCACCGAACTGTTTGCGCGGGGCGTGGGTGAAGAGACCGACATCGTCAGCAAAGAGATGTACACGTGGGAGGACCGGGGCCGCGCGGAGAGTGACAAGGGGCAGTCCCTAACCCTGCGCCCGGAAAACACGGCTGGCGTCGTCCGCGCCTACGTGGAGCACAAGCTGGGCGACCGCGGGCTGCAGAAGCTGTACTATATCGGGCCGCAGTTTCGGCGGGAGCGTCCGCAGAAGGGGCGCTACCGGCAGTTTTACCAGATTGGTGCTGAGGTGATTGGGCCGACTGCGGCGGGGAGCGAATCGCCAGCGCGCGACGCCGAGGTGCTGACCATGCTGGCCGATTTGCTGGACCGCCTCGGTGTGCGTGAGTGGCGGCTGGAGTTGAACTCGGTCGGGTGCAAGGATTGCCGCCCGCGGTTTAATGAGGCGCTGCGGCGGGCACTGACCGAGCCGGATGAGAACGGCGTGACGCTGGCTTCGCAGATGTGCGGGGATTGCCAGCGGCGGGCGGTGACCAATCCGCTGCGCGTGCTGGACTGCAAGGTGCCGGAGGATCAGCCGATGATCGCAACGCTGCCGCGGCTCAGCGACTATCTGGATGACGGCTGCCGCACCCATTTTGCCGGGGTGACCGCTGTGCTGGATGCGCTGGGCATCGCGTACACGCGCAATGAGCGACTGGTGCGCGGGCTGGACTACTACACCCGCACGGCGTTCGAGTTCACCCACGGCGCGCTGGGGGCGCAGAACGCAATTCTGGGCGGCGGTCGGTATGACGGCCTGAGCGAGGCGATTGGCGGGCCGCCCGCGCCGGGCATCGGCTTTGCCATTGGCGAAGACCGGCTGGTGATGACGCTTGCCGAATCAGCGGCCGCAGCCGGATACGCGGCGGTCGCGCCGGTGGCGTACGTGGCTCCGCTGGGCGCGGGCATGAACGCCCCTGCCGCAAAGCTGGTGCGCGAGCTGCGCGCTGCCGGGCTGGTGGTTGATCTGGGCGATGAGACGTTCAAGATCAAGAAGTCGTTTGAAGGCGCGGAACGAGTAAGTGCGAAGTACATTGTGATTTGCGGCGAACGCGAGTTTGCCGCTGACGCGTTCAATGTGAAAGAGCTTGCCACGGGCGAGCAAGTAACCGTGCCGCGCACGGAGTTGGCGGGGAAGCTGCGGAGGTAGGGGCATGGCGATCAGTGCGATGATGTGCGATAGCCCTCGCAAGCGAATGTCGCGCTTCAGTGTCGAGAGAGCGAACCCAGACAAAGGAGATTTCCCGGTGAGTCGTCGCGATAATCACGTCACATTTCGGCGGGTGTTGGAGCTTTGTCTTCTATTGCCAATAGTCACGACCCTTCTGTATGCGCAAGAAGCATCGTCCACTTCAATTGAGGGGCTGTGGGGTGCCGAGACGCGCCTGGGCTTGCCCGTTTCCGGAACGCTCACACTCGACGGAACCAGCGACAACTGGAAGGCTACGATCGCTGGCTATGAGGTGCCGGTAACACGCGATGGTATTCGCCTAGGCTTCAGTCTGCCACATCACCGCGGCTCTTTCCGCGGCCGTTTCGACATTGCTTCCCACTTCTTGCAGGGGGAGTGGATACAGCCGGGCGGATTGCTGCTGGACGCACGGTACGCGACACCTCTTCACTTCAACCTCGCGTCGGCTGGAATCTGGCGGGCGGAGGTAGTTCCGCTGGAGGAGCGCTTGTCGGTGTACGTCCTCATTTCTGCGGGCAATGGCGCGCTCCGTGCTGTAGTCAGCAATCCGGAAGCTAACTTGTTTCGTAGGCGCGTATACGTCGTGACGCAGGACGGAAATCACATCACCTTCGAAGCGAACGGCAAGCGATTC
This sequence comes from Acidobacteriaceae bacterium, assembly GCA_025356095.1. Classification (GTDB taxonomy): domain Bacteria; phylum Acidobacteriota; class Terriglobia; order Terriglobales; family Acidobacteriaceae; genus JANXUR01. The sequence continues at coordinate 35,365 of JANXUR010000001.1, forward strand.
GAGGGCGTCTATGACAAATTGGCTGGGACGTTGACTACTCAACTCGTGGACTGGCTTCCCGCCTTCACCCTCACCCGAAGGGATGCCGATGACGCTGCGGGATTTTACCCCCGCGTACCATCCGCCCGACAACATTGGACGTACGCCGCCCCTATCGACGGTCACGATGGCTGGTCTGTATCCACACTAGCGCACCAAGGCGTAGATCGAGAACCCATTGCAAAGCTCATCAACCGTATCCTTCAGGCCGATCCAACGGATTCGTCTCTGAGGATTCAAAGTCTCCTTATCGCGCGCCACGGCCACTTGTTACTCGAGGAATACTTCTACGGCTTTAGTCAGGACCGCGTGCACGACATGCGCTCGGCGGGTAAGACATTCGCACCCGTTCTGGTAGGGCTGGCCAGAGCGCAAGGATCGAAGCTGGGGCCGACGACGCCGGTATACCGGCATTTCGGGGAATTACCACTCAAAAATCGCGATGCGCGCAAAGAGCGGATGACACTGCTGGATCTGATGACGATGACCGCTGGCAATGCATGCGACGACAATGACGATGCATCGCCGGGCAATGAAGACCGTATGCAGAGCGATGGCCAAAAGATGGACTGGTACAGCTACACGCTAGATCTGCCGATGCTAAAGGAGCCGGGCGGCGAGAATGCGATTTACTGCTCCGGCGATCTGAACCTGGTGGGTGGCGTCGTGGCGGCGGCCAGTCATGTCTGGCTGCCGGAGTTCTTCCAAGACCGCCTCGCACAACCACTCCAGTTCAGTAGGTACTACCTGAACCTGATGCCGAATGGCGAGGCTTATATGGGGGGCGGCGCTTATGTGGAACCTCGGGATCAGTTGAAGTTGGGCCAGCTGTACTTGTCGGGCGGCGTTTGGAATGGCAAACGATTGGTTGGTGTAGATTGGGTGCGGGACTCTACCGTCTTGCATGCCAGGTTCTCGCCCGAGAGCAGCCTCGGCCAAGAGCACGGGTACGGATTCGGATGGCACCTCCACACGTTGAAAAGCGGCGGCAAGGCGTACAAAGTCTTTGCTGCGGAGGGCAATGGCGGACAGTTTATTTTGGTTGTTCCTGCTTTGGATATGGTGATTGGGATAACGGGCGGCGCTTACGGCGAGTTCTCACAATGGTACAAGTGGGAACTGGAACTGGTACCTCAGTTCATCATCCCGTCCGTCAAGAGAGACCACCGTAGTGCACCCCGCTAGAACTGGGCACGGGCATGAACGGCCCCGCCGCAAAGCTGGTGCGCGAGCTGCGGGCCGCCGGACTGGTGATTGACCTGGGCGATGAGAGTTTCAAGCTGAAAAAGTCTTTTGAGGCGGCCGAGCGCGCCGGGGCGAAGTACATTTTGATCTGCGGCGAGAACGAGGTGAAGGCCGACGCCTTCAACCTGAAGGAGCTTGCCACCGGCGTGCAGGTGACGCTGCCGCGCGGGGAATTGGCTGGGAAGCTGGGGGGGGTAGGGAATGGGTAAGAGATTCTCTGTGCACTATGATCGGGCCGCACATGGTGAGCGCCGATCGGAGGTTCAACCGTGATCCCCAAATTCGAAGCAGTTTGGAACTGGATTACAACGCTAAGCCTGTGGCGGCTGGCTGTGCTTGTATTCTGTTCATTCTTGGGGTTTCGCGCTGGCACAATCGCGACGCGCTCCCTGTCCGATTGGTATGAGCGCCGCCCTATTGCGGCACACAAATGGCCGGAGACCGATCTTGATAGCGCAGGGATGAAAGTCAGGCTCAAGACGGAGTGGAGTGACCTGCTCAGGTATCAATTCGAGGCGGTTCCGAGATCGGATGACTACGCATTCGCGTTCGATTTGTCGGCGAGCACGGATCCATCGGCGTTTAGGTTTTATGTTCACTTGCTGGATGAGTCCGGGTTCGAGCTATGCTCGCTAAAGATCTCACCGCAAAGGGGCGTCAATGGTTCCGGCAAGATCACTCGTCTTAGTTTCAATGGTAGCGATACCGCCTGTGAGCGGAAACTCTACAAGCGAGTAACGAAGTGGAGCGTCAGTTGGGTGGCGCCGCCGCTGCTCGCCATCAAATCCACCGACATTGACAAAACGCCGAAGCCGGAAGAAAAGACGCCTGCATCCCACCCCAAAACAACCCCGATTCCTTCTCAACGCAAGAGTGCGCATCAAGCCGCAATTGTGCCTGCGCCTGGCGACAGCAATGGTCAAAACGCAGCCGAACAAGCGTTGGATGAGCTGTTCACGGGGTACGACTACGTTGAAACACACACTCTGGAGACCCGGTCTGGGATGTCTTTCACAATTCGCAGGAAGGGGGAACAAGATGTTCCGCTGTACTGGCGCAACGGCGACAAGCTGCACATCGAATGTCAACCGCACGCGGAGTGCTTAATCGACAACTCGAGGAGGGGTGAGTCGGTCCATGCGACTCCGCACTAGTCGGTATATTTGGGTATACCTTCCGATTGCGTTAAGCTCTGTCTAAGGGCTGCAGCTGGGCCCCCGAAAGGAGATACTCTATTTATGACCGACATGAATTGCGCACACACAGAGCGTGCTGACGCGTTCCTCGAAGTAAGAGTTTGGACGGAATGTCGTGGTGGCAGTCTGGACGGCACCATGATGTCCCCCAGTGCGGCGCCTGTCTCAATCTGTCGTAAGTGTGGGATGGCGGAATTTCAGGTGCCGCTCGGCCCATACGGCACGTATACGCTTTAGCATTCATCATTCATATTGAACTAATCACTCCGAGGCTGCCTTCGAGCAGCCTCGGCTTCTTAGTGGGCTGGCGGCCCATTCAAGTGGGGTTCGCTTGAGTGGGGTGCGGCCGGCAACCTTGCTGCCATCGGGACGACCGGCATGCCAAGGCAAGCGGATGCCCATCCATCGTCGCCATCCCTTCCCAAAGCCCCCGGTGTGCTGATTCAAGCGAAAAGCTCGGCTACGGCTAGAACAGCGACAGCCCCGCCGCCTTGGCGAGTTTTGCTTGCCGCGTGTCGAGCGTCCAAAACTGTCGTGCGCCGAGTTCGAGTGCACTGGCAACGTGGAGTGAGTCCAGGCTGCGTCCGCCGATCTTCCAGACGTGATCTCGTGCCAATCGCTCGGCGGTGGCATAAGTCAACTCCGGCAGGTCGCCCTTGGTCCACACTTGCGCCGCATCCACGTCGAAGTGGCTGCGCGCCGCGTCAGCATGGGAACCAGCGATTCGCCGGGTCAGCAACTGCTGCGCCACAGCATGTTCCCACTCCACTTGATGCAGAGGCGTAACCCACAGGCGGATGCCTTGAGAGAGCCTGTTCCACACTGCCGCGCTGTGCCCATCCGGCAGGTAGGCTGCGACCAGGACCGAGGTGTCCGCATAGATTAGGCGCGAATTCATTCGTCGCGATGGCGCGTCTGCAGGAACAGCGCCACACTGTCGAGTTTA